>NZ_JBFANF010000053.1:0-88080 GCF_040674675.1 Dactylosporangium sp. NPDC049742
ATCGGGAACTTCCCCGGCAGCTTCGGCTCCAGCTACACGCAGATCATGAGCGACACGACGAACAACCTGTTCGAGGGCGTCGAGGTGTACAAGGTGCAGGGCCAGAACCAGTACCTGATGCTCGTCGAGGCCATCGGCAGCCAGGGCCGCTACTTCCGGTCGTTCACCTCCTCCAGCCTGAACGGCTCGTGGACGGCGAACGCCGCGACGGAGAGCAACCCGTTCGCCGGCAAGGCCAACAGCGGCGCCACCTGGACCAACGACATCAGCCACGGCGACCTCGTGCGCAGCAACCCCGACCAGACCAAGACCGTCGACCCGTGCAACCTGCAACTGCTGTACCAGGGCCGCAGCCCCAGCTCCGGCGGCGACTACGGCCTGCTGCCGTACCGCCCGGGTGTGCTGACCCTCCAGCGCTAGCAGTCCCCAGCGGCCGCACTGATCGAGTTTTTGCGAAAAACCTTGTCGGAACCGGTGCGGCCCCACATGATCGGTGTACATCAATCTCAATGCGACGTCCGGCCGTTTCCGCCGAAACGGCCGGGTGTCCCTGGTGACGTGAGGAGTTCAGGATGGCGGTAGCCCAGTTCGCGCATCGGCGGAGGGGGCGGCGGCGCCCGCTGGTGACCCGCGCGCTGATCGCCGGTGTGGTCGGTGTCGTGGCGGTGGCGGTGGCCGCGGTGATGGTGCCGGCGGCGGACGCGGCGGCGAGCACGCTGGGTGCGGCGGCGGCGCAGTCGGGCCGGTACTTCGGCACCGCGATCGCCGCCGGCAAGCTCGGCGATTCGGCGTACAGCACGATCGCCGGCCGTGAGTTCAACATGATCACGGCCGAGAACGAGATGAAGCCGGACACGACCGAGCCGCAGCGGGGGCAGTTCAACTTCAGCGCCGGCGACCAGATCTACAACTGGGCGACCCAGCGCGGCATGAAGGTCCGCGGTCACACGCTCGCCTGGCACTCGCAGCAGCCGAGCTGGTGGGGCGGGATCAGCGGCTCCACCCTGCGGCAGGCGATGATCGACCACATCAACGGGGTGATGGGCCACTACCGGGGCAAGCTCGCCTACTGGGACGTGGTGAACGAGGCGTTCAACGAGGACGGCAGTCGCCGGCAGTCGAACCTGCAGGGGACCGGCAACGACTGGATCGAGGTGGCGTTCCGTACCGCGAGGAACGCGGATCCGTCGGTGAAGCTGTGTTACAACGACTACAACATCGAGAACTGGTCGTACGGTAAGACGCAGGGCGTGTACCGGATGATCCAGGACTTCAAGTCCCGGGGTGTGCCGATCGACTGTGTCGGGCTGCAGACGCACTTCACGGGTGGTAGTTCGCTGCCGGGGAACTTCCAGACGACGCTGTCGAGCTTCGCCGCCCTGGGGGTGGACGTGGCGTTGACCGAGGTCGACGTGACGAACTCCTCGACGTCGCAGTACGGCGGGCTGACGCAGGCGTGCATGAACGTGCCGCGCTGTGTCGGGATCACCGTGTGGGGGGTGCGGGACAGCGACTCGTGGCGGTCCAACGAGAGCCCGCTGCTGTTCGACGGCGGCGGGAACAAGAAGGCCGCGTACACCTCGGTCCTCAACGCCCTCAACGGCCCCGGCCCCGGTCCGACGTCTGGCTCGCCGACCGGCGGCCAGTCGTCGCAGCCGCCCTCCGGCGCGAAGCGCATCGTCGGGGCCCAGTCCGGCCGGTGCATCGACGTGCCGAACAGCTCGCAGACCAACGGCACGCGGGTGCAGCTGTACGACTGCCACGGCCAGAGCAACCAGCAGTGGACGTACACCGGCAGCAAGCAGCTGACCGTGTACGGCAACATGTGCCTGGACGCCGCCGGGTCCGGCAACGGGTCGGCCGTGCAGATCTACAGCTGCAACGGCCAGGCCAACCAGCAGTGGAACGTCAACAGCAACGGCACCATCACCGGTGTGCAGTCCGGACGGTGCCTGGACGTCTGGGGCACCGGCAACGGCCAGCAGGTCCAGATCTACGCCTGCAACGGCCAGGCCAACCAGCGCTTCAGCCTCAGCTGAGCGCCCTGCAATGACATGTGGCCGTGCGGTTCTCCGCACGGCCACACTCATGAGGAGGTCGGCATGCTGCCTCATGACCGACCGCCCGGTTCATGTGGGTCGGCGGCAGTGGTACACCAGCGCCGGCGGAAGGTTCGTCCACACCGTCCGGCTGGTGACGACCTCGTCGAACAGCGACTCGAGCGAGCGCAGCAGGTTGCGGGCCGCTCGGGTGTGGCGCGCGTGCACGTAGGCGAACGTGGTGAACGCGCCCTGCGGCGACAACGCCTCGACCACGGCGGACAGCAGATCGCGCTGCCGCGCCGCGGTGAACGTCGCCCACGGCAGCCCGCTGACCACGACGTCGCTGCGGCCCAGGCCCCGCTGCGCGAGGACGCCGGCGAGGCCGGTCGCGTCCGCGTGCACGACGTCGACCGCCGGGTGGGTGGCCGCCAGCTGCCGCGCGAACCGTGCGTTGACCTCGACCGCGATGTGCCGGCCGCGGCCGGCGAGGCGCCGCTGGATGGCCGCGGTGAAGGCGCCGGTGCCCGGACCGAGCTCCACGACGAGCGGGGAACCGGTCCGGGGTACCGCCGTGGTCGCCATCCTCGCCAGTGCGGGACCGCTGGGTGTGATCGCGCCGACGGTCAGGGGATCGCGGACGAACTCCAGGATGAACGACACGGCATCAGCCGGTCCGGAGCGGCCTGGAGACTCCCCAGATGTGGAAGATCAACCCGATGCCCCAGGCCGCGATCGACCAGATGGGCCAGAAGTGGTTGTCGGAGTCGAAGATCCACCACACCAGCACCTGTACCACGTTGAGGACCACGTAGCAGAGCACGTGAATCCGAACGCCCCACTTCCGGGCCGCTTCGCTCTTCGTCGATGTCATGCCCGGCACGCTAGGCCGGCCGACTTCCTGGCGAGTGAATCGGCCGTTCACTGATCGTCAAGTGCCCGTCCTTAGGTTCAGCCGCACTCAGTCGGAGATGAACGAGAGGACACGACCATGACGACGACCCGCCGGGCCCTGCTGGCCGGAACCGCCGCGGCCGCCACCGGTGCCGTGCTCGCGGAACCCGCGGCGCTGGCACACCACCGACCCGATCCGACCGTGGTGCTCGTGCACGGCGCGTTCGCCGACGCCTCCGGCTGGAACGAGGTGGCCGCCGAGCTGACCCGCGCCGGCTATCCGGTGATCGCCCCGCCGAACCCGTTGCGTGGCGTCGCCGCCGACGCCGCGTACCTCGCGAGCATCCTCGCCACCCTCAGCGGCCCGCTCGTGCTCGTCGCGCACTCCTACGGCGGCATGGTCATGTCGAACGCCGCGACCGGCAACGCCAACGTGAAGGCGCTGGTCTATGTGGCGGCGTTCGCTCCCGACGAGGGCGACACCGTCCCGGGTCTGCAGTACCGCTTCCCGGGAAGCAGGGTCACCCCCGAGGCGCTCGACTTCCGCCCGCACCCGACGGGCGCCGACGCGTACATCAAGAAGGAGCTGTTCCGGGACGCGTTCGCGGGCGACCTGCCGAGGACGACGGCAGCGCTGATGTGGGCCGGCCAGCGGCCGCTGAACGCGAGCACGTTCGAGGAGCCGTCCGGGGTTCCGGCGTGGCGGACGATCCCGTCCTGGTATCTCGCCGCCCGCAACGACCAGGTGATTCCCGTCGCGGCGCAACGGTTCATGGCGCTCCGCGCCGGGTCGCGGATCACCGAGGTCGCCGCGTCGCACGTGGCGATGATGTCGCAGCCCGCCGCGACGGTCGACCTCATCAAGCGGGCGGCACGCTGATGTTCGAGCGTTGGGGACGCACCGTGGTGCGCCGCCGCTGGTGGGTGATCGGTGCCGCGCTGGCCTTCATGGCCTTCGGCGGCGTCTGGGGCACCCAGGTCTTCGGCGCGCTGACCACGGAGGGGTTCGACGACCCCCACAGTGAGAGCTCCCGTGCGGTCGTGCGGGCCGAGCAGACGCTGGGACGCACCGGCAACGACGTCGTGGTCCTCTACCGGAGCCCGACCATGACGGTCGACGACCCGGCGTTCGAGCGGGCGGTGAGCGGGACGCTGGCCGCGCTGCCGGCCGGCGAGGTGACGGCGACGGTCACCTACTGGAGCACGAACAGGAGTCCGGGCCTGGTCAGCCACGACCGGCGGGCCACCTACGCGGTGCTGACGCTGGCCGGCGCCGACGAGACCGAGCGCGGCGAGACGCTGGAGCGTGTCGCGGGTGGCCTGGCCGCGCCCGGCCTGGAGACGCAGGTCGGCGGCATCACCGCCGTCAGCAGCGACATCCGTGACCGGGTGGCGGCCGACATCGCCCTCGCCGAGACCATCAGCATCCCGGTGCTGCTGGCGCTGCTGGTCCTCGTCTTCGGCAGCGTGGCCGCGGCGAGCCTGCCCCTGGCGATCGGGGGCCTGGCCATCCTCGGTGCGTTCACCGCGCTGCGGGTGATGAGCGCCGTCACGGACGTGTCGGTGTTCTCCGTCAACGTGGTGACGATCCTCGGGCTGGGTCTGGCGATCGACTACGGCCTGTTCATGGTCGGCCGGTTCCGGGAGGAGATCGCCCGCGGGGCCGACGTCGAGGAGGCGGTGGCCCGCACGATGGCCACCGCCGGCCGTACCGTCGCGGTCTCCGGCGTCACTGTCGCGGTGTCGCTGGCCGGTCTCCTCATCTTCCCGATGACGTTCCTGCGCTCGATGGGGCTCGGCGGGCTGTCCGCGGTGCTGGTGGCGATGGTGGCGGCGCTGACCGTCCTGCCCGCCCTGCTCGGTGTGCTGGGCCATCGCGTCGACGCGCTGTCCGTGCGCCGGCGCCGGCCCGCTCCGAGACACGTTCAGCACGGCTTCTGGTACCGGCTGGCGCACAGCATCATGCGCCGCCCGGTCCTCTACGCGATCGGCGTGCTCGCCGTGCTCCTGCTGGCCGGCGCGCCGTTCCTCCGGGTCGAGTTCGGTGGTATCGACCCGCGGGTGCTCCCGGCCGGCACGCAGAGCCGCGTGGTCACCGAGACCGTCGACCGGGACTTCGTCCAGAACAGCCAGCTGCCGATCGAGGCGATCGTCACCGCGCCGGACCCGGCCACGCTGGAGCCCTACGTCGCCGCCGTCAGCGCCGTCGACGGGGTGGCCACCGCCGACGTCACCGGCCGGGCCGGCGACGTCTTCCGGGTGACCGTCACGTACCACAGTGACCCGATCTCGGCGCAGACCCGCGACCTCGTCGGCGACATCCGCGCCGTCCCGGTGCCGCCCGGCGGAGAGGTGCTCGTCGGTGGCCTCACCGCACGGCTGGCCGACCAGCTCGACGCCGTCGCCGACCGGCTGCCGTGGATGGCGCTCATCATCGTCGGCGCGACCTTCATCCTGCTGTTCCTGGCCTTCGGCTCGCTCGTGCTGCCGGTCAAGGCGATCGTGATGAACGTCCTGTCACTCGGCGCCTCGTTCGGCGCCCTGGTGCTGATCTTCCAGGACGGGCACCTGAGCGGCCTGCTGAACTTCACGTCCACGGGCACGCTGGAGGCCACGCAACCGATTCTCGTGCTCGCGGTCGTCTTCGGGTTGTCGATGGACTACGAGGTCTTCCTCATGTCGCGCATCCGCGAGGAGTACGACCGCACCGGCGACAACACCCAGGCGGTCGCGGTCGGGCTGCAGCGCAGCGGCCGGATCATCACCAGCGCGGCCCTGCTCATCCTGGTCGTCATCGGGCTGTTCTCCGTCTCCGGGATCACGTTCATCAAGCTGATCGGGGTCGCGCTCCTGATCGCGGTCCTGGTCGACGCCACCATCGTGCGGGCGTTGCTCGTGCCCGCGACGATGCGGCTGCTCGGCTCGGCGAACTGGTGGGCACCGGCACCACTGAAACGCTTCTACGACCGCCACGGCTTCAGCGAGTCCGAGGCACCACCGGCTCCGGTCCCCGTGGGCGTCTCGTGATGCACGGGCACGCGTACCACGGCCAATGCGTCGCGGAGGAGCGGCGGCACACCGCCGCGACCGCCCGCGTCCGCAGCCCGCGGCTGGCACTGTTCGCGCTGGCGCTGGGCACCTTCGCGATCGGCACCGGGGAGTTCGGCAGCAACGGCATCATCCAGCTGTTCGCCGCCGACTTCGACGTGTCGATCCCGGCGGCGACACACGCGATCACCGCCTACGCGGTCGGTGTGATGATCGGCTCCCCGGCGATCGTCGTGCTCGCCGCCCGGATCAACCGGCGAACGTTGCTGCTGGGCCTGATCGGGCTGTTCCTCCTCGGCAACGGGCTGTCGGCGGTGGCACCGGACGTCACCTCGCTCGTCGTCTTCCGGTTCCTCGCCGGCTCCGTGCAGGGCGCGTTCTTCGGTGCGGGTGCGGTCGTCGCCGCGTACGTGTACGGTCCGGGCCGCAGCGGCCGGGCGTTCGCGACCGTGATGAGCGGACTCACGGTCGCCGCGATCGCCGGATCGCCGGTGGGCACGCTCATCGGCCAGCACGCCGGTTGGCGGGCCCTGTTCTGGGTCGTCTCCGGGCTCGGCCTGCTCGCCGGTGCCGCGCTGCTGGCCTGGCTGCCCCGCACCGACGACCTCCGGGGACGCTCCATCGCCAACGAGGTCGACGCGCTGCGCCGAGGCGGGGTCTGGCTGATCGTCGCCGTCGCGGCGCTGGGCATATCCAGCATCTTCGCCGTGTACACGTTCATCGGCCCGTTCGTCACCGACGCGGCGCGGCGGGACGCGGCGCTCATCCCGGTGACGCTCGCCGTCTTCGGGATCGGCATGGCCGTGGGCAACCACGTGGGTGGACGCATCGCTGACCGGTACGAGCACCGCGGACTGGTCTGGGGCTACGGCGGGGCGCTGGTCTTCCTCGTGGTGATCGGCGTGGGCGGGAGCGACGTCACCGTCCTGCTGCCGTGCCTGTTCGGTGTCGGGGCGACCATGATGGCGGCGATCCCGACCATTCAGGTCAGTCTGACCCGGGTGGCGCCCGGGGCTCCGACCCTCAAGGGCGCGCTCAACCTGGCGGCCCTGAACCTGGCGAACGCGCTCGGCGCGGTCGGCGGCGCCGTCACACTCGACGCCGGGTGGGGAACCCTGTCCACCGTCTGGGCGGGCTTCGTCATGACCGCCGCCGGTCTGCTCCTGTACGTCGTGACCGTCGCGCGGGTGAAGCCGGTGCGCGCCGCGGTAGCGGTGGGCGCGACATGATGGCGCCACGGGGTCCGGTCCTCGACGACGAGCAGTTCCGGCGGCTCGCCACGTACGGCGACGTGGAGGACGTCGGCACCGGCCGGAACCTGTACGTCTCCGGCGACGGCTCCTACGACTTCTTCCTGGTCGTCACCGCGGAGGTCGACATCCTCCGGGACGCGACGGCGATCGAGCCCGAGCGCGTGATCTACCGGGGTGGCCCCGGCGACTTCCTCGGCGAGCTCAACCTGCTGACCGGACAGCACGTGTACCTGACCGCGCGGGTCGTGACGGCCGGCACCGTCGTGCGGATCGCGGCGGCGACGTTGCGCCGGGTCCTCGCCGAACAGGACGACATCGCCGACCTGCTGCTCGCGGCGTTCCGGAGCCGGCGCGAGGTGTTCCGTGCGATGGCCGGCAGCGCACTGGTCATCGTCGGCCGGCCGGACGCCGCCGAGACGCTGCGGTTGCGCGGCTACGTGACCCAGATGCTCCTGCCGCACTCCTCGCACGACGCGGACTCGGCGAGGGGACGCTCGGTGCTGGCGTCGGCCGGGCTGACACCCGACGATCTGCCCGTCGCCGCGGTCAACGGGTCGATGCTCCGGCGGGCGACACCGGGCACCGTCGGCGCGGCGCTGGGCCTCACCTACCGGGCCGACGGGCGGCCGGTCGACCTGGTCGTGGTGGGCGCCGGTCCGGCGGGGCTGGCCGCCGCCGTCTACGGGGCGTCCGAGGGCCTCGCCACGGTGCTCGTGGACCGCGACGGGGTCGGTGGCCAGGCCGCCCGCAGCGCCCGGATCGAGAACTACCTGGGTTTCCCGTCCGGGATCAGCGGCGAGGAGCTGACCCGGCTGGCGATGGTGCAGGCGCTCAAGTTCGGCGTGCGGATCCACGCCCCCTGCGCGGTGACCGGCCTCGACCTCGCCGACGAGCGGCGGCCCGCGGTGCTGCTGGCCGGCGGCGAGCGCATCGAGTGCCGCGCGGTCATCGCCGCCACGGGTGCGCACTACCGACGCCTCGACATTCCACAGTGGACCGCGTTCGAGCGGTTGGGCTGCATCCGGTACGCGGCAACCGAACAGGACGTGCGGAGCTTCGCCGGCGCGCCGGTGACGGTGGTCGGCGGCGCGAACTCGGCCGGGCAGGCGGCCCTGTCGCTGGCGGCGTGCGGCGCGACGGTCGACCTGGTCCTGCGCGGCGCGCACCTCGGTGCCCGGATGTCGTCGTACCTCACCGACCGGATCGGCGCGCATCCACGGATCCGGGTCCACACCGCCGGCACGGTACGCGAGCTGGCCGGCGGCGAGACCCTCACCTCGGTCGTCATCGAGCAGGCCGGCGGACGGTGGATCCGGCTGCACAGCCGGGCCCTGTTCTGTTTCATCGGGGCCACGCCGGCGTCGGCGTGGCTCACCGGTGTCGCCGCGGACGACGACGGGTTCGTCGTCACGGACAACGCGTCCCTGCCGTTCCAGACCAGCGCGGCGCGGGTCTTCGCCGTGGGCGACCTCCGCTCGGGCGCCACGAAACGCGTGGCCACCGCGGTGGGTGACGGCGCGGGCGCCGTCTCCTCCGTCCACCGGGCGATCGCCGATCTACCATGATGGGGTGCCAGGCCAGACGTCCCCGTTCGGCGACCGCCTCCGGGCGCTGCGGCGGTCCGCCGGCCTGACCATGGAGGAGCTGGCCGGCAGGTCCGGCGTCAGTGCCCGGGCCATCTCCGACATGGAACGCGGGTACAGCCGCGCACCGCAGGCCCGCACCCTCGCCGCGCTCGCCGACGGGTTGGGCCTCGACGATGACGCCCGGGCCGGCCTCACGGGCGCGGCGAAGGGGGCCCGCTCCCCGAGCGCGGCCGGCCGGCCCCGGCTGTGCGAGCCACCACGCGGTGTCACGGACTTCGTCGGCCGGCAGGCCGAGCTCGAGATCGTCCGGCACGCCGCGAAGCACGCCGTCGACGGCGACGACCCGCCGCCGGTCCTCGTCGTGCACGGGCAGCCGGGACTGGGCAAGACCGCGTTGGCGGTCCGGGCCGCGAACGAGCTGCGCGACGACTTCCCCGACGGTTGCCTGTACGTCGACCTGCGCGGGGTCGACGCCACGCCGCTCCCCACCGCAGACGCCCTGTTGCGCCTGCTGCGCGCGCTCGGCGTCAGGCCCGACCAGGTCGCCGACAGCGACGACGAACGCTGCGCCCACCTGCGCGGGGTCCTGCGTGATCGGCGATGCCTGCTGGTCCTCGACAACGCCGGTTCGGAGGCGCAGGTCCGGCCGCTGCTACCCGCGGGCGGCAGGTGCCTCGTCGTCGTGACCAGCCGGCGCGCGCTCGGTGGCCTCGAAGGGGTGCTGCGGATCGCGCTGCCGCCCCTCACACCGGAAGAGTCCGCCGGCCTGCTGCGTTCCATCGCCGCGCAGGCCGCCGACCCGCAGACGGCGCAGCAGGTCGACCGGGTCACCGACCTGTGCGGGCACCTGCCGCTGGCCCTGCGGATCGCCGGGACCCGCCTCGCCAGCCGTCCACAATGGACCGTCGGGCAGCTGGTCGACCGGCTCGCCGATGCCGGCCGCCGGCTGGCCGCGCTGTCCGCGGGCGACACCGGGGTGGCGACGGCGTTCGCGTTGTCGTACGCGCAACTGCCCGCCCCCACCGCCCAGCTGTTCCGCCGCCTCGCCCACGTGCCGGCCGCCGACTTCGCGGCGCCCCTCGCGGCGACGCTCATCGAGGCCGCGCTGCCGGACGCCCAGGACCGCCTGGAAGATCTGGTGGAGGTCGGGCTCCTGCAGACGGAGGGCGCCGACCGGTACCGGTTCCACGACCTGATCCGGCTCTACGCCGACGACCGGCTGCACGCCGAGGAGCCGCCCGACACCCGGACGGAGACCACCGAACGGATGAACACCTGGCTGCTGGACACCGTCGTCGTGGCCGGCCGGTGGTACGAACCCGGGTACGGCCGGCTGCCCGACGGCTGGGCCGGCCTGGCGCCCCTGGCCACCCTGGAGGAGGCCGACGCCTGGCTGCGGGCGGAGGTCGACAACTGGCTGCCGGCGTTGCGCACCGCCGCCGCCGAGGGCCGGCACCAACTCGTCGCCGACGTCGCCGCGTCGACCCGCTGGTACTCCGAGTCGACGCTGCGCTGGCGCGGCTGGTACGAGGTGCGCCGGATGGCCCGCGCCGCGGCCGACGCGCTGCCCGACCGGCGCCAGCAGGCCTTCCACACCAGCCTCTACGCCTGGACGGCGGTGTATCTGATGGCCCTGTACGAGGAGGCCGCGGAGGCGGCGATGGAGGCATACCGGCTCGCACAGTCGATCGGCGACCTCCAGGAGCAGGCCCGCGCCCTCGGCTCGGCCGGCGCCGCCTGGCTGAACCTCCGCCGATTCGACGACGCGCTGTGGGCCCACCGCACCGGATGCGAGCTGGCCGACCGGGCCGGCGACCACGCCCTGTACGCGGACCACGTGGTGGGCGTCGGCTACGCGTTGGAGTACCTGGGCCGCTACGACGAGGCGGTCGGCGAGTTCCGGCGGGCCCTGGCCGAGCTCGACCGGCGTCCGGTCGCCGCCCGCCCGGCCCTCACCACCCGGGCCGGTGCGGTGTACGGCGTGGCGGCCTCCTTCGACCACGCCGGGCGCCACGAGGAGTCGCTGCACGCGGTCGAGCTGGCGCTGCCGGTGCTGATCGAGAACCGCGACGAGGACGTGGTGGCCTTCGCGCTCGTCCTGCGGGGCAAGGCCCAGGCGGCGCTCGGCCGGCCCGCCGAGGCCCGCGCCGACCTGACCCGCGCCCTGGAGATGCTCGCCGACAGCCTGCCCAGCCGGCTCGAGGACGAGGCCCGGGCGATGCTGCCCACGCTGGACGGCACAGGTCAGGCCGAGGCCCGGGCCGACCTGACCCGCGCCCTGGAGGCGCTCGCCGACAGCCTGCCCAGCCGGATCGAGACCGAGGCCCGGGCGACCCGGGCCGTCCTGGACGGCACGGATCCTGCCTGACGTTCTGCGTATTTTCCTTCGTTGTCCGGCCCTGGCCACCTTGTTTGGATGGTCGCATGGTCACGTCACCGACTGTTGCCGGGACATCGCTCCACCGGGGGCTCGCGTCGGGGCAGATCGGGATGCTCACGGTGGCCGTGAGCATGCTGTTCGTCGAGCCGTTCCGGGTCGCGTGGACGGTCGGCGCGCCGACCGGGGTGGTGATCGTGCTGACGTATGTACTGACCCGGACGGCACGGCGCACGCGTGTCCACGATTAGCCGAACGGCCCCGGGCGACCGGATTCAGCCCGGCAACCCTGTCATGTCCATCGCGGGCCAGCAGTCCCTGCGGCTGCAGGTTCTCGGACCGCTACGGCTGTGGCGCGGCGGCGCCGAGGTGGACGCCGGCCCCCGGCAGCAGGCGTACCTGCTGGCCCTGCTCCTGGCCCGGGCCGGCCGGCCGACCAGCACCACCGAGCTGATCGACCTGATCTGGGGCGACGACGCTCCGGCCAGCGCCCTCAACGTCATCCACAAGTACGTCGGCTCGTTGCGCCGGGTGCTCGAACCGCAGCTCCCCGTCCGGGGAACCGGGGCGTTCGTGCACCGCCGCACGAACGCCTACCTGTTCACCGCCGGCCCCGGCACGCTGGACCTGGTCGCGTTCCGTGAGCTCGTCGCCCGGGCCAAGGCCGCCGCGGGGCACGCGGCGCTGGACCTGTACGCCGAGGCGCTCGGCCTCTGGCGGGGGCCGGCCGGCGGTGGCATCGCCACCGCGGCGGCGGCGCCGGTCTTCGCCGCGCTCGACGACGAGTTCCACGACGCGTGCGCGGCGGCGGCCGGGGTCGCGGCGGCGCTGGGCCAACCGGAGCGGGTGCTTCCGGCGGTGCAGCTGGCCGCGTCGATGGCGCCGTTCCATGAGCCCGTCCAGGCGAGCCTCGTCCGCGTCCTCGGCGCCGCCGGGCGCCAGGCGGAGGCACTGGCGGTGTTCTGCGCGGTCCGCGACCGCCTCGCCGACGAGCTCGGCGTCGATCCCGGCCCGGCGCTCGTGGACGCCCACCGGCAGGTCCTGACCTCGTCGTCGTTCCCTTCCGCCGGCCCGGCGCCGGTCCCGGTCGCCGCTCCGGCATCCTCCGCCGCGGCACCCACCGCCGCGCCGGCCGGCCTCGTCGGACGGACCGCGGAGCTCGCCGTGCTGCGGTGGACCGTGGAGCGGGCCCTCGCCGGACGGACGGCGATCGCCTTCGTCGAAGGCGAGCCCGGCGCGGGCAAGACCCGCCTGCTGGAAGAGACCGCCGCCTTCGCCGCCCGGCACGGCGCGCTCGTCGTCTGGGGCTCCGGCCTGCAGGGCGACGGCGTCCCGTCGATGTGGCCGTGGGAGCAGGCGCTCGGGCCGGTCGTCGACGGCCTGCCCGCGCCGGCACGGGAGAAGTGGCTCGCCGGTGAGCTCGGCGGCCTGCTGGAGCAGCGCGGCGAGGCCGCCGGCACCCGTTCGGTCCCCGACGGCAACGCCCAGTTCCGGCTGTTCGAGCAGGTCGTCGCCGTCATCGGTCAGGCGTCGGCGCAACGGCCGACCCTGCTCGTGTTCGACGACCTGCACTGGGCCGACGCCGCATCGCTGCAGCTGCTCGGCCACCTGGCGACCCGGCTCCCCGACCGGACCGCGATCGTCGGCGCGCTCCGCGACCGCGCGCCCCTGCCCAGCTCGGACCTGTCCCGGGTCCTGGCCGCGGCGGGCCGGTCGCCCGATCACCGCCGGTTCCGCCTCGGCCCGCTCGGCCTGGCCGACGTCGCCGAACTCATCCGCCACGAAACCGGCACCGATCCCGAGGACGGCGTCGCCCGCTCGATCTACGCCCGCACCGCCGGCAACCCGTTCTTCGTCCGGGAACTGTCCCGGCTGCTCGACGGCGACTCCCCGCCCGGCGCCGGGGTGCCGTCGACGGTCCGTGACGTCGTCCGGCGCCATGTGGCCGGCCTCGACCGCGACACGTCCGAGCTGCTGGACGTGGCCGCGCTCATCGGCCGCGACGTCGACCTGCGGCTGCTCTCCCGCGCCGCCGGCGTCGAGCCCGCCGACTGCTTCGAACGCCTCGAACCGCTGCATGCGCTCGGCCTGCTCGAGACCAGCCCGGACGACCCGTCGGCGGTGCGGTTCGCGCACGACCTGGTCCGCGAGTCGATCTCCGAGACCACGACCCAGCAGCGGGCCCTCCGGCTGCATCTGCGCGTCGCGGACGCGCTCGACCACATCCACGCCGGCGACGAGGCCGTCGCCGAGCGCCTCGCGTTCCACCTCTGGGCCGCCGGCCCCCTCGCCGACCCGGGCCGCACCGCGGAAGCGCTCGCCCGGGCCGGCCGCCGCGCCGCGTCGAAGCCGGCCTACCTCGCGGCCGACCGGCAGTTGCGGCAGTCCGCGCAGCCCGCGCGGGCGGCGGGAGTGATGGATCTGGAACTGTCCGCCGTGGTCAGAAGGCACTCCGGATACGACAGCTCCACCTTCGACCTGCTCGACCGCGCCGAGTACCTGGCCCGGACCCTGGGCCGGGACGCCGAGGCCGCCTGACCTTCTTTCATCCGGATGATGGGTGCCTTCACATCCGTGGAGCAGGATCGCGGGGCGTTGGCACGCCGGATGCACCGGCACGGCCAGGAGTCCTCCGATCCGGCCGTACAGGCGTACGGCTGGAACGCCTGGGGCCTGCACCAGTGGGACACCGGCCACATCGGCGCCGCCTACCGGTCGTTCACGGCCGCCGACAGCGCCCGTCCGGACGCCCGGGATGCCGCCGCGCCGGACCACGACACCCCGCTCCGGCGGGACGGCAGCATCCCGGGCGAGGGACCCGGCTGGCGGGCCGTGACGACCGCCCTGCACGGCGACGTCGCGACGGCCCTGACCTTCGTCGACACCTGGGACCGGCCGGCGACCCGTACGCCTTGACCGTCTGGGTCTACTACACCACCATGATCGCCTCCATGGCCGGCGACCCGGCGGTGGCGAGGCAGGCGTGCGAGCGGTGGGCCGAGGCCGGTCTCGACCGCCTCCACACCCTGACCGACGAGTACATCCGCCAGTACCGGTGCTGGGCGCGCGCCCTCACCGGCGACGACCCGGCCGCCGCCGCGGCCGAGGCCGAACAGCTCCTCGTCGCCGGCCTGCTCAACCCCCCGCAGTGGGGCATCGCCTACCACTACGGGCTGATCGCCGAGATGTGGCTGGCCGCCGGGAGGCACGAGGAGGCCACCGTCTCGCTGAAGCGGGCCGACCAGGCCGTTCGGGACCACGGTCAGCGGTACGCCGAGGGGCTGATCCTGCTGTTGCGGGCACGTCTGCTGCAGGCCCGCGGCGAACCGGCGGCCGCGGTCCGGGCCTCGGCAGAGCTGGCCCGGGCCCGGTCGGCCCAGCGCGAGGCCCACCTCTTCGCGGAGCGGGCCACGAGACTCCTGGCGAACCTCGACCGCAGGAGATCTGTGGAGAGCGCCTCTTGACTTTCGCGCCCGTCGAGCCGGCGAGCAGGCGCCCCGGTCGAGTGGTTCGGCTTCCACGCTGCGCTGCGGGCGTTCGGGCCGGCGGCGGCTCCAGTGGTGCCGTGGCTGCTCGCGACGCCGCTCGACGGCCGGTCCGCCACCACGCTGGGCGGCATCGGCGCGGCCGCCGCCGAGGCGGTGCCGGCGCTCCGGACCGCCGCGGCCGGCAAGGATGCGAGCGGGTCGCGCCGGCGCTGAGCGGCGCGTGGCGCGGTCATCCGGCCACCCGCCCCGAGATCGCCGCCGCTGCCGCGACCGACGGTGGGCTCGCCGGCGCGCTGGAGCCGTTGCTCCGCGCCGAGATCGCCGTGCCGCGCCGGTTCGGTGGGTTCGCCGGCCGGGTGACCGAGGACGAGCGCCTGCTCGTCGCCTGCCGCACCGCCCTCACCGCGGGATGAGGGCCCGGGAAGAACAGGTGGCGGCGGGTGCGCGGGCGGTGGGTTCGCCGGGTTGGCGAACGCGGTGAGCGCCGTCATGCGGTAGGTCGGTTCGGCGGTCGTGTCCTTCAACCACGTGGGAGCGGTCCACCACCTCACCGCGAGGGGCCACCCCGCATGGACTCGCAGCGCGCACCCACCACGTTCATCTCCGCCTCGGACCACCTGCAGGTGCAATCGCTCGCGGCGCCGCCCGGTGAGTGGCGGCACCGGCTGCTGATCGCCGGTGACCTGGACTCGCCGACGGCGGCGGCGCTGCTGGTGGCGGGTGCCGACACGCTGAGGCTCGTCCCGCGGGCGGTCGTCGCCGTCGACATCGCCGAGGTGCGGCTGCTCGGCTCGCAGGGCATCCGCTGCCTGCTGAATTTCCGCAAGTACGTGGAGCATCGCGGCGGCCGGATGATCGTCGTCGGCCCGACGACGATCGTGCGGCAGGTCCTGGAGCTCACCGGGCTGCTCGACCTGTTCGAGGTGCCGGCCGAGGCCGAGCCGGACGGTGTCGGGCCGGTCGGGGCCGCGGCAAGGGGTTGAGCGGCGCACCGGGCCGGGTCAGACGAACGAGTTGAGCAGCGCCCGGCCGAGCTGGACCGCGAGGGCCAGGTCGTCGGTGAAGGTGATGTCGAACGCGCCGTCCGGTCTGGGCCTGGCGCGCAGCACGACGGCGCTGTGCGCGGTGACGGCGACGGCGGTGAGCGCGTCGTCGTCGGTGGTGACGAGGTCGGGGTGGCAGACGCGGACGCCCGGCACGGCCGCGGGCAGCGCGCCGGCGACGCCGCGGAAGGCCAGGTCCACGCCGCCGAGGGCGGCCGCCCAGCGGGTGAGGGTGGTCGTGTCGCGGCCGGCGCACAGCACCGACGCGGGGGTGTGCCAGCGCCGTGCGCGGCGCAGCAGCGCCTGCCACAGGTCGTCGACCGTGTCGGCGCCGCCGGTGTGCGTCACCGGGACCACGCCGGCGGCCGGTTCGGCGGTGTGGAGGTCGACGGCGCCGGCGAACCTGGCGCTGTCGAGCGCGTCGAGCGGTCCCGGACGGCCGAAGAGCCAGCCCTGTCCCCAGTCGGCGCCGAGCGCGGCGGCGGTCGCGCGGTCCGCCTCGGTCTCGATGCCCTCGGCGATGACGGTCGCGCCCACCCGGTGCGCGTAGCCGGCGACGGCGACGGCCGTGTCCACGGTGTCGGGCCGGTGCGGGGAGCGCAGCAGGCTCATGTCGAGCTTGACGACGTCGGGCGCGACGAGCGGCATGAACGCCAGCGACGCCGGCTCGACGCCCACGTCGTCCAGGGCGATCCGGTTGCCCCAGGAGCGGGTCACGTCGGCGATCTGCAGCATCCGGGCGGGCTGCCGGGTCAGGGCGCGCTCGGTGAACTCCAGCACGATCTTGAACGGCAGGCCGCTGTTGATGACGGCGATGAGCTCCGGGGTGAGCGGCCGGTCCAGGACCGCCGGTTCGGCGTTGACGAACACCAGCGGCGGGGTGGCGGCGGCGTCGCGGGCCTGCTCCAGCGCGCGGGTCGCGCACAGCTGGTCGATCTCCGGCAGCAGGCCCGCCGCCGCGGCGGCCGCGAACAGCTGGGCGGGCATGTGCAGGTCGGAGCCGGCGGGCCCGCGGGCGAGCGCCTCGACCCCGACGACGTCGCCGGTGGTGAGGTCGACGATCGGCTGGTAGATCGGGCACACGTCGCGGTCGCGCAGCAGCCGTACGACGGCGGCATCGGCAACCGGGAGGGTCGTGCTGCGAGTCAAGGTGCCCACCAATCGTCCGCGGGTTCGTGCAGGCTCGACATCGTCCGCCGATGCAGCGACCTGAGGGATGTTACGAGACGGGCGCCTCGAGGGTGACGACGAACACGGACCCACCGCCGGGGTTGGGCTCGTGGTGGACGTCGCCGCCGTTGGCGCGCACGAGGCTGTGCACGATGTAGAGGCCCAGTCCGGTGCCCTTGACCCGGCTGGCGTCGCGGTCGGCGCGGGCGAGCCGCTGGAACAGCCGGTCGCGGAACTCCTCGGGCACGCCCGGCCCCTCGTCCTCGACCCGGATCTGGACGCGCCCGTCGCCGGGGTCGACGACGCGCACCGCGGTGGCGCCGCCGCCGTACTTGCCGGCGTTGGAGATCAGGTTGGTGAGGATGTGCTGGAGGTGACCGGCGTTGACCAGCGCGTCGACCGAGGGCCCGAGGGCCGGGACGTCGGCGCCGGCGGCGGTGAGCGCGGTGTGGATCTGCTCGTGCAGCCGCACCGGCTCGCGGTGGGCGTGGATGGCGCCGGCGTCGATGCGCACCATCGTGAGGACCTCCTGCACGATGTCGTCGAGGCGGTGCGCCTGCCGCGAGATCCCGGTGATGATCTTCGTCTTGCGGGCGTCGTCGAGGGCGGCCCAGTCGTCGAGGAAGATCTCGGTGTAGCCGAGGATCGCGGCGAGCGGGTTGCCGATCTCGTGCCCGAGCATGCCGATGAGGTCGAGCTTGAGCCGGTTGGCGTCCTCCAGCTCGGTGTTGCGGTCGGCGAGCTCGGTGGCGGCGGCGTCCCGGGCCCGTTCGGCGGCGCGGCGGCGGGTGGTGTCGGTGACGACGCCGATGAAGTGGTCCGGCCGGCCGTCGGGGTCGCGGACGAGGGTGACGCTGGCCTCCACGTCGACCCAGTGCCCGCGGGCGTGCCGGATCCGGCCCTCCAGGGTGAACGCGGCCCGGCGACCGGCGAGCAGGTCGTCGAGGCGGCTCGCGACGGCGGGCAGGTCGGCGGGGTGCATGCTGTGCAGGCTGTTCGTGCCGAGCAGCTGGTCGGGCGGGTAGCCGAGCATCGCGGCGTAGGCGGCGTTGACCTCGGCGAGGCTGCCGTCGAGGTTGCGGACGATCTGGCCGACGGCGGAGTTGTGGAACTGGGCCCGGAAGCGGGCCTCGCTCGCCGCCAGGGCGTCCTCGGCGGCGCGTTCCGCGGTGACGTCGGTGTTGACCTCCAGGACGGTCCCGGCGAGCCCGGGCTGGTCGTCGTGCTGCAGTACCTGCCGGCTGAGCACGATGGCGGTGCGGCCGGCGGCGGTCACGTGCTTGAGCTGGCCCTCCCACCGGCCGTCGCGCAGCAGGGCGGCGGTCTGGCCGGTCTCGTTGCCGCCGTCGGGGAAGCCGGTCGCGAGCAGTTCGTGGGTGACCTCGCCGGTGGCGGCGGCGAGCGGCCACCCGTAGAGGTCCTCCGCGCCCTGGTTCCACCACAGGATGCGGCCGTCGAGGCCGCGGACGATGACGGCCGCGGGGATCAGTTGCAGCAGCGTCGCCTGGCGGTGCAGCTGGGCGAGCTCGGCCCGGCGCTGGGTGACGTCCTCGACCTGGTTGACCAGGTAGCGCGGGATGCCGTGCTCGCGGACGATCGCGACGTGCACGTTGGCCCAGATGGTGTGGCCGTCCTTGTGCCGGTACCGGCGTTCGACCATGAGCGTCTCGCGCTCGCCGGAGAGCAGCTGGGCGGTGAGCCCGTCGGTGCTGGCCACGTCGTCGGTGTGCTGCAGGTCCCGGAACGTCATCGTCATCAGCTCGGCGGTGCTGTAGCCGGTGATGGTTGCCATGGCCGCGTTGGCGTGCAGGTAGCGGCCGACCTGGCCGGGGTCGAGGCTGGCCAGGACGACGCCGAGCGGCGAGTTGTCGAACGCGAGCTTGAACCGGGTCTCGCTGACCTCCAGCGCGGCGAGGGCCCGGGTGCGTTCGGCGAGCAGCTCCGCGCTGTGCGCCGCGTCGTCGGCGTGGCGCAGCGCCGAGCTGAGGCTGTCGGCGAGCAGCGCCAGCTGCTGCTCGTCGGTGTCGTCGAAGGCGCGGGGGTGGACCGCGGCGACCTTCAGCGCGCCGATGACGGTGTCGCCGGCGAGCAGCGGCGCGATGAGCATGGAGCCGATGCCGAGCCGGGCGCAGGTGGCCCGGTTGACCCGCGGGTCGTCGCTGGTGTCGGCGCAGGCCGCGGGGGCGCCGGTGGCCAGGACGGTGCCGCTGAGCGAGCCGACGACCGGCACCCGGGTGCCCAGCGACCGGCCGAGCGTGCCGGCGGTCGCGGCGTAGTACAGCGCGTCGCCGTCGAGGAGCTCGACGACCGCGCCGTCCGCGGCCGGGAACAGGTGCACCGCGCGGTCCGCGACGACCCGGATCGCCCCGTCGCGGTCGGCGGCGGCCGCGGTCACCTCCCGCTGCACCAGCAGCGTGTCGCGCAGGCGCTGGAACTCCCGCTCCGTCGAGCGGGCGGCGGCCCGCTCGGCGCTGACGTCGAGCATCTGCAGCACCGCGGACGCCGGCCCGCGGGCGTCGGTGATGACCGACGTGTGGGTGGCGACCTCGATCCGGTGGCCGTCGCGGTGACGCAGCACCGACTGGCGCACGGCGCGGCTCGCCCGGCCGTCGGCGAGCGCGGTCAGCGCCTGTTCGAGGGCCGCCGACGGCTCGGCGAGCAGGTCGATGACGGTCAGCGCGGCGGCCTCGCCGGCGCTGTACCCGAGCAGCCGCGCGAACGCGGGGTTGGCCAGGGTGATCCGGCCCCGGTCCGCGCCGCGCAGCCCGACGACGACCTTCGCGACCGGGCTGTGGTCGAACACGTCGGCGAAGCGCCGCTCGCTGTGCTCGAGCCGCTCCACGGCGGCGAGGGCCTCGCCGCGCTGCGCCTGCAGCTGCGCGTTCGCGGCGGTCGTCGCGCGCAGCAGCGCCTGGTTGCGGGCCGCGTCGTCGGCGTGGCGCAGCGCGCCGGCGAGGGCGTCGGCGAGCAGGGTCAGTTGCTGCTCGTCGGCGTCGTTGAACGCCCCCGGCGCCGGGCTGCTGACCAGCAGCGCCCCGAGCGGGCCGGAGACGCCGAGCAGCGGCGCCACGATCAGCGCCCGGACGCCGACGGCCGCGCTCACCGCGGCCGAGATCCGCTCGTCGGCGCGGGTGTCGTCGCAGCGCTGCGTCGAGCCGGTCAGGATCGCCAGGCCGGACAGCGACCCGTTCACCGGGATCCGCGGCTCGTCGGCGCCGGCCGTGCCGGACCCGGCCGCGACCTGCAGCGCCGCCCCGTCGGCGTCGAGCAGCGCGACGACGGCGGCGTCGCCGCCCGGGATCACCTGCAGTGTCCGCTCCGCCATCAGCCGCAGCACCGCGGCCCGGTCGTCGGCGGCGGCGGTCACCTCGCGCTGCACGGCGATGGTCGTGCGCAGCCTCGCCGTCTCCCGCTCGGCGCGCCGCTGCGCCTCGACGGCCGCGGTCACGTCCCGGGCGATGCCGACGACGAGATCCTGGCCGGGCAGCTCGGCGCCGTTCCACTGCAGCCACAGGTAGTCGCCGCCGCGGGTCCGGTACCGGTTGCGCAGCCCGACGGCCGGCCTGCCGCTGTCCGCGGTCGCCCGGGCCGCCGCCATGCTCGAGGCGACGTCGTCCGGGTGGATCAGCGTGGTGACGTCCATGCCCCGCAGGTCGGCCTCGGTCCAGCCGAGCAGCCGCTCCCACGAGTCGTTCGCCCGCACCACCTGCCCCTCGGGCGTGCTCACCAGCAACAGGTCGGGGGTGGCGGACACGATCGCGTCCAGCAGCGCCTCGGTGTGACCGCCGGGGGCCGTGGTCGCCGTGGCCGCTGTGGTCCGTGCGGCGAACTCGGCGGCCACGTGCGCCCCGCCGAGCGCGTCGTGGATCACCGTGGCCCGGATCGTGACCGGGACCAGCTCGCCGTCCTGCCTGCGCAGCTGCCCGTCGAGCACCAGCTCCCGCCGCTCGTCCCGGGCCAGGGCCGCCAGCGCCGCCACGACCGGCGGCCGGTCCGCGGCGTCGAACAGCACGGCGCAGGACCGTCCGAGCAGCTCGTCGCGGCCGTGCCCGACGAGGTCGCAGAGGGCGGCGTTCACCTCGACGAGGTCGCCCAGCGCCCCCTCGACGAGCGCGGCGACCGCCTTCGCCGCCATGCCGCGCTCGAACGCCTGGGCGAGCAGCCGCAACCGCGCCTGCTCACCGAGCCGCCCCAGCACGCCGACTCCCACTATGACGTCATCGGCGTGGGAGCGGCCGACCTGAGCAGGTCCGGCCCGATGTCAGGGCACGGTGCCGCTCAGGTGGGGCCGCCGGTGCGGGCGGTGCCGGCCGAGCCGGCGACCTCGACGACCCGCTCGGCGATCGCGGTGAGCCGGACGAGGTCGTCGGGGTCCAGCTGGTCGAGCAGGACCCGGCGGACGGTCGCCACGTGCCCGGGCGCGGCGGCGGTGATCATCGCGCGCCCCTGCTCGGTGAGCCTGACCATCGTGCCGCGCCCGTCGGTGCGGCACTCGGACCGCGCGACGAGCCCGCGCTGCTCCATCCGCCGCAGGTGGTGGGCGATCCGGCTGCGGTCCCAGCCGATGCCCGCGGCCAGGTCCCGCACGCGCAGCACCTGCCCGTCGCTCTCGGACAGCGGCGCGAGCACGTCGTAGTCGGCGGCCGACAGGCCCGCCTCGGCGAGCTGCCCGTCGATCGCCACGTCGAGCGTCCGGCGCATCCGCAGGAACGCCAGCCACATGCGCTCCTCGTCCCGGTCCAGCCACCGTGGTTCGGTCATGCGTCACATCGTACCGATGGATGCTGACACGTCAGCAAAACCCGGCTACATTTGTTGACACGTCAGCAATTGAACGAGGGAGAACCGTGCAAACCCTGCAGATCATCATCGCCAGCACCCGCCCGGGGCGGGTCGGCCTGCCGGTCGCCGAGTGGATCCACGCCGCGGCGGTCAAGCACGGCGGCTTCGCGCAGGTGGAGCTCATCGACCTCGCCGAGCGGAACCTGCCGCTCATGGACGAGCCCAACCACCCGCGGCTGCGCCGCTACGAGCACCAGCACACCCTCGACTGGAGCGCGACCGTCGACCGGGGCGACGCCTTCGTGATCGTCATGCCCGAGTACAACCACGGCTACACCGCGCCGCTGAAGAACGCCCTCGACTACCTCTCCCAGGAGTGGGCCCACAAGCCTGTCGGCCTGGTCAGCTACGGCGGCGTCGCGGCCGGCGCCCGCGCCGTGCAGTCGCTGAAGCCGGTGCTGACCGTCCTGAAGATGATGCCGATCCCCGAGGGCGTGCACATCCCGTTCGTCGCCCAGTTCGTGGACGAGGACGGCAC
This sequence comes from Dactylosporangium sp. NPDC049742, assembly GCF_040674675.1. Classification (NCBI taxonomy): domain Bacteria; kingdom Bacillati; phylum Actinomycetota; class Actinomycetes; order Micromonosporales; family Micromonosporaceae; genus Dactylosporangium; species Dactylosporangium sp. NPDC049742. The sequence goes on from NZ_JBFANF010000053.1 coordinate 22,219, forward strand.
GCTGCGCCCCAACGAGACGATGGAGGCCGGCGCCGTCACGATGCTCGACGAGCTGGTGCGCTGGGCCGGCGCCCTGGCCCCGCTGCGCGCCCCCGCGGCCGGGTGACCGCCGCCGCCCGCCGTTGATACCGTCGCGGGGCGCCGGGCCGCCGGTCGCCGACCGCTGGGAGTGTGCCCGTGCGCGATCCGCTCGGCCCGCCGTTCGCCGTCCGTGACGGGTGCTGGGGCGACGCCCAGGACGGGCTGTTCGGCGCCGTCGCCCACGGCCGCCCCGTGCTCGTCCGGGTGGGCACGGCACTCCCGGGTCGCCAGATCACGGTGTACGACGCGGCGACCGGCGTGACGATCGGGGCGGCGGGTGTCGGCGAGTGGCACTCGATGGGCGGATTCATCACGTCGCACGTCCGTCCTGACCGCGGCGGGCCGGTGCTCGTGACCGCCCTCGACGGTGAGGTCGTCCGGCAGTGGCGGCTGCCGCACCCGGCGCCCGCGGCGCCCGAGCTCCGGCTGGCCGAGCCCGGCGATCTGAAGGCGCCGTGGGTCTGCGCGGTGACGTCGTACGTCCACGACGGCCGCACGGTCCTCGTGCTCGGCGACTCCGACGGGGCGGTCCGGCGGTTCGACGCGGCCTCCGGGGCCGAGGTCGCCCCGCCGCTGGTGCACGACGGCGGCATCCACCGGATCGCCGCTTACACCGCGGGAGGCCGGACCCACCTCGCGTGCGGCGAGGACACCGGCCGCCTGTGGCGCTGGGACGCCGTCACCGGCGCGCCGGTGGGCCCGCCGGTGTCCGCGCACCTGGAGCTGTACCACGCGATCGTGCCGTTCGAGACCGGCGGGCGCACCCTGCTCGCGACGTCCAGCGGCGACCAGTCGATCCGGCGCGTGGACCCGGTCAGCGGCGACCTGGTCGGCGACTTCCGGGCCTTCGCGGACGGCGCCGCCGTGTGCCTGGCGCCCGGTCCGGTCCTGGCCGTGGTCGAGGGCGGCAACCTGTGGCGCTTCGACGCCGCCACGTTCGAGCCGGTCGCCGCCCCGGTGTCCTTCGGCGCCGAGTGCCTCGAGGCGGTCTGTGCGCTCGACGTGGACGGCCGCGCCGCGCTGTTCGTCGCCGGCGAGAAGGCGATCCACCGCTTCGACGCGACCACGGGCGAGCCGTGGCCCACGGACCCGGCAGCCTGACCGGCTCCGGCCCGGCGGCAGCGGTGGCGGCAGCGGTGGCGGCAGCGCGGCGGTGGCGCGGCGGTGGCGGTAGCGGTCAGACGCTCGTCAGGGTCGGCTCCGGCTCGGCGAGCTTCGGCGCGGTCTCGGCCGGCATGAGGATCCACAGGATCGGGTAGGCGAGGATCTGCGTCCCGGGAATCGCCAGCAGGATCAGCGCGAACAGCAGCCGCGCCGGCCACGGGTCGATGCCGAAGCGCCGCCCCAGCCCGGCGCAGACGCCGCCGAGCACCCGCCCCTGCACCGGCCGCACCAGGTCGTGCTGGCGCATCGTGCCGTGAACGGTCTCCATCTCGTTTTCTCCTTCGCTCGTGTTCGACCGTTCAACTGTCGCGTCCGGGAGGGGGCCCAGGCATCGGGGAGCGCCCCGGGCCACCCCCGGATCCGGACCACCTACGGGTCGGCCGTGCGGCCGGGGGTGCGCGGCACGTAAGGTCTATTTCCGGCATTTAGGGCATGGCTGCGGAGGGGTCCGTGGTGTCCTCGTGGGGAGGAGGCGTCGACGGCGACGCCGGACACGGGGGAGACACCATGGGACGCATCGCCCGCAACACCATCGTGACGCTGGTCGCGGCCTGCGGGGTCGCGGCGCTCGCGCCGGCCGCGCCGGCCGCGGCTTCACCGGTGCCGTTCGGCTCCGCCACCAAGATCGTGCTGGACCGGTCGGGCGGCTTCGCGGGGCAGAAGGACTCGTTCGTGGTGGACCGCACGACGGTCGGCGGCCGGCCGGTGCTGCGGACGGCCGGGAGCTGGAAGTTCAGGTGGCTGCGCAATTCGTACCAGCCGCAGAACCCCTGCTGCGACCGCTACAGCTACCGGGTGACGGTGTCCTACCGCGGCGGCCACCGCAAGACGGTCACGACCGTCCAGGGCGCGAAGGCCCCGCGGATCCTGTGGGACGTCATCAACGAGACGGAGCGAGTCGGCGTCCGCCCGTTCACGCCGGCACCCTGACAGCGGTGCGGCCTGACAAGCGGTGTGGCCGGACCGTCGCCGGCCCGGCCACACCGAACTCACACCGCTACTGCGGCAGAATCCAGAATTGCGCGACGGTGTTGGCGACGCAGTCGTAGATCTGCAGGGCGCTACCGGGGCTGGGCCGGCTGCTGCCGCCAGGACAGGCCCGCCACCAGCGCGAGCGCGCCGCCGCCGGCGAAGCCGACGAGCAACGGGCCCCACCAGTCGAGCTCGTCGAAGCCGTCGTACAGGGCCACGACGCACGCGCCGCCGAACAGGCCGCAGGCCGGCACGAGGGCGAGGACGCGGGTCAGGCGGTCGAGCACGGCCGGTCCGGGCCGGGCCAAGCGATACCCGCGGAGCGCGGCGGCGGCGAGCAGCAGGATCGCGGACACCTCCTGGACGGACTCCAAGTGCGTGTCGGGCGGCAGCACGAACGCCACGAGCGCGGCGATCAGGGCCGCGACGAGGCCGACGGTCTCGGCGGGCCGCTTCGGCAGTTTCGGCAGTTTCGGCAGGGTCACCGGTGGGTCCGCGGGCGCGGGCCGGGCGGTGGTCGCCGCCCACGCGACGACGGCGCTCGTCGCGGTGACGGCGGCGGCCGCGGAGGCCACGTCGTAGGACGAGATTCCGGCAGCCATCAGACCATCCCCGAGATGCGCATGAAGGTGTGCACGACGAGCAGCAGGGCGCCGGCCGCCGCCGCCGAGAACGCCAGCCAGTCGGCGCCGCGGGGGCCGTGGTGACGCAGGCGCCAGCCGCGCCACAGCAGGCCGGCGGTGAGCAGGCCGCCGCCGATGAGCCAGAACCCGTTGCCGCTGGCTTCCAGGTAGCCCACGAGCAGGACCAGCACGGCGAAGCAGGCGGCCACGAGTCCGAACAGCTCGCGTGTCCCGGTCCCGACCCCGGCCACGGGTACGGCCGCCGCGGGTACGGGCGCGGTGATGGGGGCCGACGGCGGCCAGGACGGCTCGTCGACCGGCCCCGCGGTGGCGGCGGTGACGACCGGCGCCGAGGACGGGACGGTGCCCTGCATCGGCGCGACGACGGGAGGCGCGGAGACGGGCGGTGCGGAAACAGACGGTGCGGAGACCGGTGGTGCGGAAACAGGCGGCGCGGAGATGGGTGACGCGGAGACGGGCGCGGCGGCGAATGGGGGCGCTGCGAAGGTCGCGGGCTCGGCGGAGACAGGCGCGGCGGCGACCGAGGGCGCCGCGAAGGTCGCGGGCGTGGCAGCGGGTGGGGCGGTCGCGGTCAGGCTCGCCAGGTTCAGGGCGCCCTCGGCCACCACCAGCTGCGGCTCCTCCAGGACCGTCGGTGCCACCCCGGTCGCCCGGTGCAGCATCGTCGCGATGAGCGGGGTACGGGTGCCGCCGCCGACGAGGAACCAGCCCGCGACCGCCTCGGGCCGCACGCGGGCCTCCTTCAGCGTCGTCAGGGCCAGGTCGACGGTGCGGCGCAGCAGCGGCTCGGCGGCCGTCTCGAACTGCTGCCGGGTCAGCAGCACCTCCTCGTCGGCCGCGGGGATGAACAGGCTGGCGGACGACTCCCGCGACAGCGCCTCACGCAGGTGCTTCGCGTCGGTCCACAGCATGGTCGTGTGGCGCAGGTCCGCGGCCGACGACGGCGCCTCCAGCCGCTGCCACAGCTCCGGCGCGCGGGCCGCGACGACCGTGCGCGCGTGGGCGACGACCAGCGCGTCGAGGTCGATGCCGCCGACGTCGTCCAGGCCGCGGCAGGACAGGTCGCGGAACCCGTCGGCGGTGCGCTGCACGACGCTCGCGTCGAACGTGCCGGCGCCCAGGTCGTACACGACGACGCACTGCCCCGGCGCCACGGCGTGGCCGAGGACGGAGGCGAAGTAGGTGGCGGCGGCGACGGGCTCGGCCACCAGCGCCGGCACCGGGAGCCCGGCGAGGGCGGCGGCGTCAAGGAGCACCTGGCGGCGGGCGGCGCCCCAGGTCGCGGGGCACGTCATGGTGATCGTCGCCGGTGGGCCGCCGAGGGTCCGCAGGGCCTCGGCGCGGACCCGGGTGAGCACGGCCGAGATCAGCTCGGGCACCGGCACGCCGCGGTCGCCGAGCAGCACGTCGAGCTCGTCGATGCGTCGCTTGGGGTGCGGCTCGTAGCGGGCCGGGTCGAGCCGCGCGGAGTTCTCCGCGTCCCGACCGACGAGGAGCCGACCGGCGCTGTTGGCGAACACGGCGGACGGCAGTAGCGGCGACGAGTCGAACAGCAGCGGCCGGATCCGGCCGTCGGTGTGGCGGACGACGGCGACCGTGCTGGAGGTCCCGTAGTCGATTCCGAGGGCGGTGTCCGGCACCCCCGCAGCCTAGGAAGCCTGGGATCCGCCCGCGATCGTGCGAACGGATCACGCCCGCTGCCCCGTTCGGCGGCGAATCGGGGCCGTGTCGGAGGTTCCGCGACCCGCCCGGCCGAGCCGGACGCTGCCGGTACATCCTGCAACAAACCTGCACACGTCACGCCTTGTCCTCAGGAAAGCGCTTGCCTTACGGTGACGGGCGTCGATGTGGATCCGCCCCGCTCCCGCCGCCCCGGAAGCGCCGCCGATCGCACTGCCGCACGCCCGTAGTGCGTGCGCGCCTGTCTTCCGGAGGAACCATGAGTGCACAAGTCCGAACCCGGCCGCGGGCGCGCCGGTGGCTGGCCGCGTCCGCGGCGGTGGCCGCGGTCACCGGTGTCGCGCTGGCGGCGCAGGTCGCGTTCGCCGACACGGCGTTCAGCGCGACGTTCGAGGACGGCTCCACCAGTGCCTGGTCCAAGTCCGGCGGCACCTGGAGCGTCGTCACCGACGGCAGCAAGGTGCTGCAGCAGTCCAACGCTGGCAGCGAGAACGCCCGCGACTTCGCCGGCGACAGCGGCTGGACCAACTACACGGTGCAGGCCGCGGTGAAGCCGCTGTCGCTGGGCTCGGGCGGCTTCGTCGGCCTGCTCGCCCGGTCGACCGGGGCCACCACGTTCTACCGGCTCGCGCTGCTGCCCGGCAACCAGGTGCAGCTGCAGGCGGTCAACAGCGGCTCCGTGACGGTGCTCGGCAGCGCCTCCCGGACCGTGTCCACCGGCACCTGGTACACCCTGGCCATCACCGTCAACGGCGGCGCCATCAGCGGCTCCGTCGACGGCACCCAGGTCGCGGCCGCGAGCAACGCGTCGATCGCGAAGGGCCGCATCGGCCTGCAGACGGCGTACGCCAGCGCCAACTTCGACAACGTCACCGTCACCACCGGCGGGACCACCCCGACCCCGACGGCGACCGTGTCACCGACGCCGTCCCGCTCGCCCTCGGGCTCGCCTTCGAGCTCGCCGTCGCAGTCACAGCCGCCGTCGTCCGCGCTGTACGTGGCGCCGAACGGCAGCGCGGGCAACCCGGGCACGCAGGCCAGCCCGACGACGCTCGCGTCGGCGATCACCAGGGTCACCGCCGGCGGCACGATCACCATGCGCGGCGGCACCTACAGCCTGTCCTCGACCGTCACCATCGCGGTCGGCAACAACGGCACGTCGGGCGCGCCGAAGCGGATCACCGCGTACCCCGGCGAGACCCCGGTGCTGAACTTCGCCGCACAGAGCGAGGACCCGGCGAACCGCGGCCTCGCGGTGAACGGCAACTACTGGCACATCACCGGCATCGTCGTGGAGCGGGCCGGCGACAACGGCATCTTCGTCGGCGGCAGCAACAACACCATCGAACGGGTCGTGACCCGCTTCAACCGCGACAGCGGCCTGCAGATCTCCCGTGCCGCCTCCGACACCCCGCAGTCCCAGTGGCCGGCCAACAACCTCATCCTCTCCTCGGAGTCGCACGACAACGCCGACTCCGACGGCGAGGACGCGGACGGCTTCGCCGCCAAGCTGACCAGCGGCCCCGGCAACGTGTTCCGCTACACCGTCTCGCACAACAACATCGACGACGGCTGGGACCTCTACACGAAGACCGACACCGGCCCGATCGGCGCGGTCACCATCCAGGACTCGCTGTCCTACAACAACGGCACCCTGAGCAACGGCACCGTCAACACCAACGGCGACCGCAACGGCTACAAGCTCGGCGGCGAGGGCATCGGCGTCAACCACGTCGTCCAGCGCAGCATCGCCTACCGCAACGGGCACCACGGCTTCACGTACAACAACAACCCCGGCTCGATGGCGATCTCCAGCAACCTGTCCATCGACAACGCCGAACGCAACTTCTCGTTCGACGCGGGCACCCACACGTACCGCAGCAACACCTCCTGCCGGTTCAGCAGCGGCGGCTCCAACGACAAGACCGTCGGCAACGCCGACAGCAGCAACCAGTTCTGGACCGGCACGAACGGCTCCCGCTGCGCAACCTACAGCGGCGCCCTGGCCTGGTCGTTCGCCTCCGACGGTCACCTCGTGGTGACCCTCGGCGGCCGCACGGTCAGCCTGTAGCACCTGCTCCCGGGGCGGGCCGTGGTTGACGGCCCGCCCCTTTGCGCGGCCTCAGCCGATGGGGTCGCCGCCGGGGCCGCTAGGGCCCCCTGGGTCGCCGTTGACGAGCGCCACTTTGGGATTCGGGTCAGGGTCGCTCTCGTGCTTCGGATCGATGGCATACATGGACGCGATGGACAACGCGACCAGCGCCGCGACGGTGAGCCGTCTCGCTGGGATCATGCCGCTCTCCTTCAGGCCTCAGCCGACAGGGTCGCTGCCGCTCGGGCCGATCGGGTCGCCGTTGCTGAGCGCAACGGTGGGGTTCGGATCGCCGGTGGTCTCGTGCTTCGGGTCGCTGGCGTACAGGGTCGCGACGGCCAACGCGACCAGCGCCGCGACGGTGAGCCGTCTGGTACGAACCATGTTCGTTCTCCTCGATGAGTTGCGCGTTTCCCGGCATTCTCGGTGACCCGGTCCAACGCCCGCGTGCAATCCGGTTGCAGCTCAGCGGCCGATCTTGTCGAGCTCGGCCAGGTCGTCGCCGGAGAGCTGAAGTCCCGCGCCGGCGGCGTTCTCGCGCAGGTGGGCCGTGGCCGAGGTACCGGGGATCAGCAGGATGTTCGGCGAGCGGTGCAGGAGCCAGGCCAGGGCGACGGACTTCGGGGTCGTCCCTAGGCGCGCGGCGACGCCGGAGAGCGCCGAGGACTGCAGCGGGGTGAAGCCACCGAGCGGGAAGAACGGCACGTAGGCGACACCTCGCTCGGCCAGGCGGTCGATCAGGTCGTCGTCGTGGCGGTGGGCCAGGTTGTACAGGTTCTGCACGCACACGATCGGCGTGATCGTCAGGGCCTCCTCGACCTGCTCCGGGGTCGCGTTGCTCACGCCGAGGTGCCGGATCAGGCCCTGCTGTCGCAGTTCGGCGAGCGTCCCGAGGGCCTCGGCGAGCGAGCCGGGCCGGGGACCCTCGGCGTCGCCGAGCCGGAGGTTGACCACGTCGAGCGCGTCGAGCCCGAGGCTCTCGAGGTTGTCGTGGACGGCCCGGCGCAGGCTCTGCGGGTCCCTGGCCGGCGGCCAGCCGCCCTGCTCGTCGCGGGTCGCCCCGACCTTGGTCACGATGTGCAGGTCCGCCGGGTACGGGTGCAGCGCCTCCCGGATGAGCTGGTTGGTGATCCGCGGCCCGTACGCGTCGGCGGTGTCGATGTGGGTGATGCCGAGCTCGACGGCCGCGCGGAGGACGGCGACGGCGCCGTCACGGTCGGCGGGCGGCCCCATGACCCACGGGCCGGCGAGCTGCATGGCGCCGTAGCCGAAACGGCTGACGGTCAGATCCCCCAGCGTCCAGGTGCCGCCGGGAAGTGCAGTGGACGACATGCGTGCTCCTCTGTTCTGCTTCCTGACAGGTGCCGCTCCACTCTCAGGGGGTAACTTCCTATTGGGAAGTACGCACCTCAAGGTGCGTAACACACCCCGCGGTTGGAGGAAGGGTCGATGGCGACGACGACGGCGGCGCAGCAGCGGGCACAGACCAAGGCGGAGTACGACGCCTTCCTCGCGGTGTGCCCGAGCCACAAGCTGCTCGAGCGGATCTCCGGCAAGTGGGTCGCGCTGATCCTGACCGCCCTGGGCAGCGGCCCGGACTGCGGCGGCGACCCCCGCCCGATGCGCTACTCGGAGCTGTCCCGCCTGCTCGCCGGCGTCAGCCAGAAGATGCTCACCCAGACGCTGCGCGCACTGGAGCGCGACGGCCTGATCAGCCGCACCGTGACGCCGACCGTCCCCGTCACGGTCACCTACGAGCTGACCGACCTGGGCCTGTCGATGTACGGCCTGGTCCGCGGCCTGAAACTCTGGGCGCAGACCCACATGGACGACGTGCTCGCCCACCGTGCCTCGTACGACGAGACCACCGCCTGAAGCAGGAGCGCCGGGGCCGTCAGTCGCAGCCTTCCAGCTTGCCCGTCAGGGGGTGGAAGGTCAGGCGGAGGTCCTCGGTGGGGGAGTCGAACCGGGCCTCGGTGGGAGTGGTCAGGGTCATGGTGCCGCGGACGTATTCGGGGCCGCGGTCGACGAACCTGGGGTGGTAGTTCGGCTGGACCTGGTCGGCCTGCCACGGGGAGCGGCCGAAGTCGGCGTACCGGATGCCGCATGACCTTGACGGGCCAACCCGGCTTTCGCGGTAAAAGCGGCGAATCCGGCGCGCAATGGGGTGCTGATACATATTCGCGGACATCGGTGCCACCCGTCCGTCGCCCGGCGCATCGGGGCACGTCAACGCGGTCGCCCGAAAAGTTTTCGGCCAGCGCTCACAGAAAGATGGCTGTCACTCTTGTAACAAGCGGCTCGAACGGCTGAAACGAACCGTTGACACGGCCGCAATGTGTTGCAACCATTCCCGAAAAGGTTTTCGACAATGGAGTTGGTGGTCGATGGCGGTGCGCCGGATGCTGGCCGTGCTCGTGGTGGCGGCCGTGGTCCTCGCCGGGTGCACGGCCGGCCCGAAGCCCACGCCGTCACCGCCCGTCGACGGCGCCGACAGCGGGGGCCGGCTCGCGCTGTGGACCCGGTCGCAGCTGGAGGTGCAGGCGACCCTGCTCGTCGACGCGTACAACGCGACCCACACCAACCAGGTCGAGCTGACCCTCGTGCCCGACCTGCCGGCCCGCGTCGACGCCGCCGCCGGCACCGGTGCGCTGCCCGACCTGGTCGCCGGGCCCGTCGGCGACGTGCCGGGCTGGACGGGTCGCGGGCTCTACCAGGACCTGGACGGCAGGATCGCGCGGCTGCCCTTCGCCGGGCAGCTCGACGAGCCGTCGGTGCGGGCCGGGACGAAGGACGGTGCCCGGCACGCGCTGCCGTTCGTGCTCAACCGGCTGGGTGCCGACGGCATCGGCATCACCCGCGACTCAAGGAAGGCCGACCAGGCCTGGAACTTCATCGCCTGGGTGCTCTCCGAGGAGGCCCAGATCCAGGTGCTCGCCCGCAACGGGGACGCGGTCGCGCGGGCCGACCTGCACGCCAACGAATTCGCAACCCCGCAGAAAGGTGCCAGCTCGTGAGATCCCGCGCCGCGGCCGCCGCCGCGATCGCCGGCCTGCTGCTGACCGCCCTCACCCCGGTGCCGGCGCACGCCGCACCCAACACCGCCACCCCCTACCCGACCTTCACCGGCAGCGCCGACCCCGTGCCGGACGAGCGGACCGGATACCACGCCCGCAACCAGCTCCAGGCGATCTTCGACGCCGACGTCGCGGCCGGGGCGGGATCCGCACCGGGCAACGACTTCTGGATCGACCGCATGCTCGCCCGGACCGGCAACCAGCCGGGCGGCTCCAACGGCGACGCCAACCAGTACCTGTTCAGCCGCGGCCGGGCCGCGTTCATGAAGACGCACGCCCCGGGCGTGCTCGGCTTCGGCGGCGAGGTCGCCTACATCGAGTCCATCGCGGGCGGCCAGGGCGCGTACACCATCACCGCCTCCGTCAACGGCGCCGACCTCGCGCTGACCGAGGACGTCACCGCGCGCCGGCAGACCCCGAGCTACTTCCGCACGGTGTTCACCAACGCGGCGAACGGGCTGCGGGTCACCGAGACGAAGTTCATCACCGACGCCAACGTCGCCGTGACGAACCTGGAGCTGGCCAGCACCAACGGCGCGGCCAAGACCGTCACCCTGACCGCGGGCTCGGCGTTCGCCAGGACGGTCGCGGACGACAGCGGCGAGCTGACCGGCGCGGCCCGCGCGTTCAACCAGCTCACCACGCTCTTCCCGCGCTTCTCCGGCGACGGGTTCGCGGCCGTCGACGGCACCCTCAGGCAGGCGGTCGCGGTCCCGGCGACCGGCGCCGCCACGACGAAGGTGCAGCTGGGCTTCGTCACCAGGGAGCAGCCGGCGTCGGCGGCGGAGTACGCGCGCTACCGGGCGCTGTCCCCGGCGGCGGCCTACACCGACCAGGTCACCCGGTACAACCGGTGGTGGGCCGACAACGTGCCCTACCTGGACACGCCCGAGAACAACATCGACAAGACGCTGTTCTACCGCTGGTGGCTCATGCGGTACAACTTCCTCGACGCCGACCTGCCCGGCAACGACTACCAGTTCCCGACGTCGATGGAGGGCGTGCTCGGCTACAACAACGCGATCGTGCTGACGGTCGGCATGTTCGTCGACGACCTCAAGTACTTCCGCGACCCCGTCTACTCCTACGGCCCGTGGGTCTCCGCCGGCGAGGTGTCGAAGAGCTCGAAGTACGTCGACAACCCCGGCGACCCGGCGAACTGGTCCAACTCCTACACCGAGTACATCTCCGAGGCCGCCTGGCGCTCGTACCAGCTGCACGGCGGGCCGAAGGCGATCGCCCGGAACCTCGCCGGCTACGCAGAGAACGACGTGAAGGGGCTGCAGCAGGCGTACGACTTCGACGGCAACGGCCTCATCGAGTACAACTGGGGCGCCATGACGGGCAACGACGCTGACGCGGTGTCGTTCCACTGGAAGCCCGGCTACATGGACCGCACCGAGAACGCGTACCTGTACTCCAACGCCAAGGCAGCCGCGGCCGCGTACCGCACCGCCGGCGACACGGCCAAGGCCGCGGAGATGGAGGCGTTCGCCGCCCGGATCAAGGCGGCCGTGCTGCAGTACCTGTGGGAGCCCGCCCGCACCACCCCCGACGAGATGGGGCTCAGCGGCAACCTGCTCAAGCACCGCCTGGTCACCGGCAACCAGCTCGTGCCGTGGAAGGAGATCAACAACTACTACCCGTTCTCGGTCGGGCTGATGCCGAAGCCGGGCGACGCCGACTACACCCAGCCCTACGTCGAGGCGCTGCGGCTGTTCGGCGACAGCGCGCAGTACCCCATCTTCCCGTTCACCACCGCCAACCAGGCCGACAAGGCCGCGGCCGCGGCGGCGGGGGAGCCGGGCAGCAACAACTTCTCCGTCATCAACTCCACGGTGACGTTCCGGATGCTGTCGTCGGTACTGCGGAACTACCCGACGAGCGCCATCGACGCCTCCTGGTACAAGAAGCTGCTGTACTGGAACGCCTGGGCGCAGTACCAGAACAACGGCGACAACCGCTACCCGGACCAGAACGAGTTCTGGGCCGACGGCTCGGCGGGCGCCGGGACGATCGGCTACCGCTCCTGGATCCACCACACGATCCTGGGCGCCACCAACTTCACCGTCATCGAGGACGCGATGGGCCTGCGCCCGCGCGCCGACGCGAAGGTGGAGCTCGACCCGATCGACATCGGCTGGGACCACTTCACCGCCAACAACATCCGCTACCGCGACCGCGATCTCAGCATCGTCTGGGACGCGCCCGGCGGCACGCGGTACTACGGCACCGACGTCCCGGAGGGCTACTCCGTCTACCTGGACGGGCAGCTCGCGTTCACCGCGGACCGCCTCGGCAAGCTCGTCTACGACCCGGCCACCGGCACGGTCGAGGCCGCGCCCGGCGTGCAGGTGCTCGCCCACACGGCGATCGCGGTGAAGGCGCCGCAGGACGTCACCTACGCCGCCGACGCGCGGATCGTCGACGTGATGGCCAAGGCGGGCGCCGACATCAGCCCCGCCAGCACCGGCTCGGAGAACTTCGCCCAGGGCCGCCCGGCCACCGCGACGTTCTCGGCGGCGGGCCGCGCCCCGGCCGGCGCTGTCAACGGCACGACCGTCAACGAGCCCTTCTGGGGCACCGCCGGGTCGCCCAACGCGACCGACTCGATCGACGTCGACCTGCAGGGCGAGCGGTCGGTCGACGACGTGCGGGTGTACTTCTACAACACCACGACGACCGCGACGGTCCAGGGCTACGCGCCGCCGGCCCAGTTCACGGTGTCGTACGACGACGGCTCCGGCTGGAAGCTGGTCCCGCAGGAGTTCCGGGCGCCCGCGTACCCGCGCGGCAACCTCAACCAGGTCCGGTTCCCCGCCGTCACGGCGAAGAAGCTGCGCATCACCGTGCAGCACGCGCCGGGCGCGAAGACCGGCGTCAAGGAGGTGCAGGCGTTCGGCACCGGCGTCGCGGCACCGGCGGCCGTGAACCACCCGCCGCTGGCCGACGCGTGGCTGGACTCCTCCTACAGCCAGGCCGGCTCGGCCCGGCTCATCGGCCTCGCCCAGGACGACGGCGACCCGGGCGCGGCGCTGACCTCGGCGTGGACGGTCGCCGACGCACCCGACGGCGGCTCCGTCGCCTTCGACCCCGCGAACGCGCCCGGCACCGTGGCCCGCTTCACGAAGTCCGGCCGGTACACGCTGCGCCTGACCGTCTCCAACGGCCAGGCGACGTCCACCAAGGACGTCGTGGTCAACGCGACCGCCCTCGCCGAGGGCGAGATCAACGTGGCGTCGACCGCGACCCCGTCGGCGAGCTTCACGGCCGGCTGGAACGCCGTCAACGCCGTCAACGACGGCAAGCCCGCCCTCTTCAGCGGCGGCGCGCAGACCGACCTGTGGGGCACGTGGACCGGCAGCGAGCCGGCCACCCGCTGGCTGCAGTACGACTTCCCGTCGGCGGTGCGGGTCGACCGCGCCTCGATCGACTTCTGGTCCGACAGCACCACCGGCGGATCCGGCGTCGCGGTGCCGAGGTCGTGGAAGCTGCAGTACTGGGACGGCACCGCCTGGCAGGACGTGACCAACGCGGCCGGCTTCGACCCGGCGGTGCGCGGACGGACCAACCCGGTCACGTTCGACCCGGTCACCACCACCCGGCTGCGGGCCACGTTCAACGCGCTGCCCAACGCCGCCGGCACCGCGTACTCGGCGGTCGGCGTCTCCGAGTGGCGGGTCTTCGCCGCCGCCGCGAGCTCCGTGCGGGGCGTCGACGCGCGGACCCAGGTCGGCGTCGTGCCCACCCTGCCGTCCACGGTGGACGTCACCTACGCCGACGGCACCACGCTGCCGGTCGCGGTGGCCTGGGGCGCGGTCGACCCGGCGAAGGTGGCGGCGGTCGGCGACTTCACGGTCTCCGGCTTCGTCGCCGGCACCACGCTCACCGCCACCGCCCACGTCTGGGTGCGCGGCCCCGACCCGGTGCAGATCAACACCATCGACCCGGTCGCCGTGCAGACCAAGGTGGGCGTCGCCCCACGGCTGCCGGCCGGGGTCACCGTCGGGTACAACGACGGCTCCCGGCAGAGCGGCATCGCGGTCACCTGGGCGGCGATCGACCCCGCGAAGTACGCCGCGGCCGGCACCTTCGAGGTGAGCGGCCAGGTCGCCGGCACCGACAAGACGGCCACCGCGACCGTCACCGTCGGCAGCGGCGGGCCCAGCGACACCGCCCCGCCGGTCGCGGCGCTGGCCGCCGACCCGGCCCCGGCGAGCGGCTGGACGACGGCCAACGTCACGGTGACCGCCACCGCGACCGACAACGCCGACCCGTCGCCGAAGCTCGAGCTCGCCGTCGGCGCCGGCGCGTTCCAGGCGTACACCGGACCGGTCACGATCACGGCGGAGGGCTCGACGACCGTGCGGGCACGCGCCACCGACAAGGCCGGCAACGTCTCCGCGGTGACCGAGCGGGCGGTCGGCATCGACCGGACCGCGCCGACCGCCTCCGCGGCGCTCGACACGGCCAGCCGCGCCGTGAGCATCACCGGCGCCGACGCGCTGTCCGGCGTCGGGGCGGTCCAGTTCCGGCTCACCGTCGGCGGCGTGGTGACCCAGGACTGGACGGCCGCGAGCGGCGCCGTCCCGATCGGCTCGCCGGCCACCACGGTCGACTACCGGGCCGTGGACAAGGCCGGCAACACCTCCGCCGTCGGCACGCTGCAGGTCGCGGCGGGCCAGGCGCCGGTGAACGTGGCCCGCACGGCGACGGCGTCCGCGTCGTACACCCCGGGCTGGCTCACCGCCGACAACCTCAACGACGGGGTCCAGCCCACGGGGCCGGTCGGGCCGAACACCGACGTGTGGAACACCTGGCCGCAGGTCGGCGAGCAGTGGATCCAGCTGGACTGGTCCGGGCCGGTCACCGTCGACCGCTCGCGGATCTGGTTCACCCAGGACGTCGACGAGTCCGGCGCCGGGGTGGCCCCGCCGAGCGGCTGGAGGCTGCAGTACTGGACCGCCGCCGGCGCCTGGGCCGACGTCGAGCAGCCCACGGCGTACGGCACCTCCGCCACCGAGTGGAACACCGTGACGTTCAAGGCGGTCACGACCACGAAGCTGCGGGCGCTGCTGACCGCGAGCGGGACCGAGGAGGGCAAGGGCGCACCCGGCGTCCAGGAGTGGGAGGTGTACGACGTGCCGGGCACCCCGGCGCCGCAGTACCACGTCGAGGTCCAGGCGAAGACGCAGTGCATCGCCGGCACCGCCTACGTGTCCGTCACCGCCCGCAACGCCGACAGCCAGTCGCTCACCGTCGAGCTGGTCACGCCGTACGGGACGCGGACGGTGACCGGGGTCGCCCCGGGCAAGACCGCCTACCAGTCGTTCAACGCCCGCGCCGCCGCGGTGCCGGCCGGCACCGTCACGGTGAAGGTCACCGGCTCCGGCGGCAGCGCCGAGATCAAGGCCCCCTACACCGCCTCCACCTGTTAGGACGGCAACTCTTGAAACCCCTCCGCCTCGCGGCGGTGGCGGGGATCGTGCTGGCCGGGCTGCTCGTCAGCCCGGCCGGCCCGGCCCACGCCGCCGGATCCTCCACGTTCACGCACCAGTTCACGCATCAGGGCAACCCGATCCTGGCCGACGGCAGCTACTACTCGGCCGACCCGGCCCCGCTGGTCGCCGGCGACGACCTGTACATCTTCACCGGCCACGACGAGGCCGGGCCGACCACCAACGACTTCCAGATGAACGAGTGGGGCGCGTTCCGCACCGCTGACGTCCAGAGTGGACAGTGGACCCACTTCCCGTCGCTGGCCCGCCCGGAGACGCTGTTCGCGTGGGCCACGCCCGGGCGGGCGTACGCCGGGCAGGCCGTCCAGGGCCCCGACGGGCGCTACTACTGGTACCTGCCGGTCAGCGAGCGCACCAGCACCGCCGCCGACAAGTTCGCGATCGGCCTGGCCGTGTCCGACGGCCCGGCCGGCCCGTGGACCGACTACCTCGGCGGCCCGCTCATCTCGCAGCGGGTGCCCACCGCCAACGACATCCAGAACATCGACCCGACCGTCCTCGTCGAGAACGGCCACGTCTACGTCTACTGGGGCACCTTCGGCCAGCTGCGGATGCTCGAGTACGCCGCCGACATGAAGACCCCGGTCGGCACCCAGCGGACCGTCACCGGGCTCACCGGCTTCTTCGAGGCGCCGTGGCTCTTCGCCCGCAACGGCACGTACTACCTGGCCTACGCCGGCAACAACGCCGGCCCGACCTCGCCGTGCACGCCGGCGAACTACCACGCCTGCATCGCCTACGCGACCGCGTCGTCGCCGGCCGGCCCGTGGACCTACCGCGGCACCGTGCTCGCGCCGGTGTCCTCGACGACCAGCCATCCGGGCATCATCCAGTTCAAGGGCCAGTGGTACATCACGTACCACACCGCGGACGCCGCCGGCGGCGGGCACTTCCGCCGCTCCGTCGCCATCGACCCGGTGGAGTGGGACGACACCCAGTCCCCGCCGCGGATGAAACCGGTCGTCCAGACGCCGGTCAGGCAGCGCGACCGCACCCCGCGGGCGAACATCGCCCAGGAGGCGAAGGTCACCGTCTCCAACGACCCGGTGCCGACCCAGTACTGGGTGAAGGCGCTCAACGACGAGATCGTGCGCGCCAACCCACTCCCGCCGGACATGTGGGGCACCTGGACCGGCAACAACCCCGCGCAGCAGTGGGTGCAGTACACGTGGGACCAGCCGATGCGGGTCAGCGGCTCGCAGATCGACTTCTGGAACGACCAGCCGCAGGGCAGCGGCGTCGGCGTCGCCGCCCCGGCGCGGTGGCGGATCCAGTACTGGGACCTCGCCGCCGGGCAGTGGGCCGACGTGCCCAACCCCAGCGGATACCCCACGTCGACCGCCGGCCCGCAGACCACCACGTTCGACCCGGTCACCACCACCCAGGTGCGGGCCACGTTCGACGCCTCGACCAACGGCAGCACCTACTCGGCCGTCGCCGTCGAGGAGTGGAAGGTCCTCGCCGCACAGCCGGCGCAGGTCGCCGCGCCGGCGGTCACCGTCGAGGTCGGCGAGACCGAGCTGCCCGGCACCGTCCCGGTCACCTTCGGCGCCGAGACGCTGCGGGTGCCGGTGTACTGGGACCCGGTCACCGCCGCCGACGTCGCCGAGCCGCGCCGGTTCACGGTGCAGGGCACGGTGCTCGGGTACGCCGCCGGGAAGGTCACGGCCGAGGTCACCGTGGTCTCGCCCGGCGACACCGCCGGGGACGTGACGGCGCCGGCGGTGACGCTCACCCCGAGCGGCAGCGCCGGGACCGGCGGCTGGTTCCGCTCCGCGGTCAAGGTGCGGGTCGCGGCCGCCGACGACCGCGGCGGGCGGATGACGCTGGAGTCCATCGTGGACGGTGGCACCCCGGTGAGCGCGTCGCCGGTGCGGTACACCGACGTCACCGTGACCGGCGACGGGCAGCACACCGTCACCGCGACCGCCACCGACCGGGCCGGGAACGTCTCCGCCCCGGCGAGCCTGCCGGTGCGCATCGACGCCACCGCGCCCGACGGCACGGCCACCGTCGACGGCCGGTCGGTGACGCTCGCCGCGTCCGACGCCACCTCCGGCGTGGCCCGCATCGAGTACGCGGTCGACACCGGCGCGTGGACGGCCTACACCGGCCCGATCGCCGCGCCCGACGCCGCGAAGCACACGGTGTCGTTCCGGGCCGTGGACAACGCCGGCAACGTCGAGCCCGCGAAGACGGCCACCATCCCGGCCGACCTGTCCGGGCCGCTGTCCGGCAACGTCGCCGCGATCGCGACGCCGGCGGCGTCGTACACCGCGGCGTGGAACAGCGTCGCCGCGCTCAACGACAACGCCGACCCGGCCGTCCCGGCCCAGGCCCAGCTCTGGGGCACCTGGTCCGGCAGCCGCCCGGCGACGCAGTGGGTGCAGTACGAGTGGGCGCGGCCGATCCGGCTCACCGGCGCCGAGCTGAAGTTCTGGAAGGACTCCGCGCGCGGCACCGGCGACGGCGTCGCCGAACCCGACGGGTGGAAGCTGCAGTACTGGGACGGCACCGCCTGGCTCGACGTCGCCGCCGCCGGCGCCTACGGCACGTCCACGACGGCGTTCAACACCGTGTCGTTCACCCCGGTGACGACCAGCCGGCTGCGGGCGACCGTCAACGCCAACGGCAACGGCACCACGTTCTCCGCGGTGGCCGTCACCGAATGGCGGGTCTTCGCCGACGACCCCGGCGCCCAGCCGGTCACCGTCCCGATCACCGTGACCGTCCAGCCCCGGTGCATCGCCGGCGCCGCGTACCTCGCCGTGCAGGCGCGCAACGACCACGACGCGGCGGTGCGCATCGCCGTCGAGTCCGCCTACGGCACCCGGACGTTCCCGGCCGTCGCCCCGGGCGCCAACGCCTACCAGTCCTTCGCGGTCCGCGCCGCGTCGGTCCCGGCCGGCACCGTCACCGTCCGCGCCACCGGCACCGTCGGCGGGGCGGCCGTCACGACCACCGTCACCGCCGATCACGGCACCCTCACCTGTTAGGAGCAGCATGAACGCACGCGCTCGACTGCACGTGGCCACCGCGGCCGCGGTGCTGGCCGGGACCGCCGCCTTCCCCGGCGTCGCCGCGGCGGATCCCGGGGACTCCAGCGACATCCAGGTCTCCGTCGACATCCCCGTCATCCACCAGCCCGGCGTGCTGGCCCTCACCGTCGCCGGCAACGCCGTCACCCTGTCGGAGAACGGCTCCACCGCCCTGGTGCGGCAGTTCACCGGCACCCTGCCGACGGTCACCGTCACCGACACCCGCACCGCGCAGGAGATCCCGGCCGGGGCCGCGTGGGCGGTGCTGGGCACGTCGAGCGACTTCGCCGGCACGGCCGGGCAGCCCGTGATCTCCGCCGGTCACCTCGGCTGGCGGCCGCGGCTGATCGACGGTGGCGGCACCGGTCAGGTCGCGGAGGGCGAGGAGGTCGTGACCGTGCTGGACGACCCGACCCAGCCGGGCAACAACGTCGGCCTCACCGACCAGGAGCTGCTGGTGTCCACGTACGACTCGGCGGCGGTCACCGGCGGCTCGTACGACGTGAACGCCGACCTGTTCCTGCGCACCCCGGCCGGCGTCGCCGCGGGCTCCTACCACGCGACCGTGACCATCTCCCTGTTCGAGTAGATGTCTCCCCGTCACGCGCGCCGGACCGCGGCGGTGCTCGCCGCGGTCCTGGCCGTGCCCCTCTCCGTGCCCCTGCTACCGGCCCCGGCGTTCGCCGATGCCGTCACGTGGACGGTGCAGCCGGCCACCGAGGCCGGCCCCGACGGCCGCCGCTGGGTCGAGCGGACCCTCGACCCGGGCCAGGCCGTCACCGAGCACCTGGCCGTGCGCAACATCGGCACGGCGTCGACCGTCTTCGCCCTGACCGCCGCCGACGGTTACCTCACCGACAAGGGCCGCTTCAACATGCTCCCCGCCGACCAGCGGTCCAAGGACGGCGGCACCTGGATCACCGTGCAGCGCAGCGTCACCGTCGGCCCCAACGAGACCAAGGTGGTGCCCTTCACCATCACGGTGCCCCGCGACGCCGCCCCGGGCGACCACCCGGCCGGCATCGCCGCGTCGGTGCTCAGCAGCTCCGGCACGGTGTCGGTGGACAGCCGGGTCGGCTTCCGGGTGATGCTGCGGGCCAGCGGCACCGTCACCCCGGCGGTCGCCGCCGGCCGCCTCACCGTGCGCTACGAACGGTCGTGGAACCCGCTGCGCTCCGGGACCGTCC
Organism: Dactylosporangium sp. NPDC049742; assembly: GCF_040674675.1. Lineage (NCBI taxonomy): Bacteria > Bacillati > Actinomycetota > Actinomycetes > Micromonosporales > Micromonosporaceae > Dactylosporangium > Dactylosporangium sp. NPDC049742. The sequence goes on from NZ_JBFANF010000053.1 coordinate 41,673, forward strand.
ACATCGGATACTCCACCACCAACACCGGCAACGTCCGGGTCGAGCCGCACGCCCGCGCCGAGGTCTCGGAGCTGTTCGGGGCCAACGTCCGGGCCGGCGACGCCGGCGGCGGCGAGCTGCTGCCCGGCGGCGCCCGCTCCGACGGGGCGACCGTCCACGGCGTGTGGGCGCTGGGCCGCGTCCGGACCGCGGTCACCGTCACCGGCGCCGGCCCGCCCGTCACCGTCGCGGTGAGCTCCTGGCTCGTGCCGTGGCCGCAGCTGCTCGTCGTCCTGACACTCGTCGCGCTGGTCCTCGCCTGGCGCCTGCTCCGCCGCCGCTTCGACCGGCTGCTGGAGCGGGCCCGCCAGGAAGGCCGGCGCTCCGCGGAAGGAAGTACATGACCGCCTTCAACCGCCGCACGTTGCTGCGGACCTCGGCGCTGGGCGCCGCGACCGCCGCGCTCGCACCGGAGCTCGCCGCGGCGCCCGCGTCGGCCGGGCCGGCGCCGCAGACCGCCGCTGCCGCCGTGCCGCCCCAGCCCGGGCCCGGCGGCACCGCGCCAGTCCGCCCGTTCCAGCTCGGTGAGGTCCGGCTCGGCGCCGGGCTGCTGCAGGAGAAGCGCGACCGCACGAAGGCGTTCCTGCGCGCCTACGACGAGCGCCGGTTCCTGGTGCTGTTCAACAACCAGGCGGGCCGGCCGAACCCGGCGGGCGTCGCGGTGCCGGGCGGCTGGGAGGACGGCGGGCTGCTCAGCGGCCACTGGGCCGGGCACCACATGACCGCGCTCGCGCAGGCGTACGCCGACCAGGGCGAGGCCGTCTACAAGTCCAAGCTCGACTGGATGGTGGGCGAGCTGGCCGCGTGCCAGGCCGCCATCACCGCCCGGATGGGCACCGAGCCGGGCGGCGGCGGGGAGCAGCCGCCGCCGTCGATCGGGCGGGTGCCGGGCCGCTTCGGCACCGCGCTCAAGCTCAACGGCACCAGCAAGGCGCAGTACTGCACCCTGCCCCAGGAGGCGATCAACCAGCTCACCGACTTCACCATCGCGGTCTGGGTCAACCTCGCCTCCACGGCCGGCTGGACCCGGCTCTTCGACTTCGGCCAGAGCACCGCCGTGAACATGTTCCTGACCCCGCGGGCGGGCGTCACCGGCAACGTGCCGCGCTTCGCCATCACCGTCGGCGGCTCCGGGCAGGAGCAGCGGATCAACGGCTCCGCCGCGCTGCCGGTCAACCAGTGGGTGCACCTCGCGGTGACACTGTCGGGCACGACCGGCACGCTGTACGTGGACGGGCAGCCGGCCGGCACCAACACCGCCATGACGCTCAACCCGACCAGCCTCGGCAACCCGGGCAACCGGTGGATCGGGCGGTCGCAGTACGGCGACCCGTTCCTGGACGCCACCCTCGACGAGCTGCACATCTTCGACCGGGCGCTGAGCCAGGCCGAGCTGGCGACGCTGCTGGAGTCCCCGGCCGGGAGCACCGGCGGCGGCAACATCGCGTGGTACCGGTTCGAGGAGACCGGCGGCACCGCGCTCAAGGACGCCTCGCCCAACGGCCGCGACGCCGGCATCGTGGCCGCCTCGACGGCCGGTGCCGCGGACTGGGTGCCGACCTTCGCGGGCTACCTCGGCGCGATCCCGGAGGACGCGGTGCTGCGCCTCGGCCCGCCCCGCTGGGCGGTCTACGGCGGCAACGCCGAGACGAACACGTGGGCGCCCTGGTACACCCAGCACAAGATCATGCGCGGGCTGCTCGACGCGTACTACCACACCGGCAACGCCCAGGCCCTCGAGGTCGTCACGAAGATGGCCGACTGGGCGCACCTCGCGCTCACCGTCGGGGACAAGAACCACCCCGGCTACCCGGGCCCGCTGACCCGCGACGACCTCAACTACATGTGGGACCTGTACATCGGCGGCGAGTTCGGCGGCGCCAACGAGGTCTTCCCCGAGATCCACCAGCTCACCGGCGACGACCGGCACCTGCAGACGGCGAAGTGCTTCGACAACCGCGAGTCGCTCTTCGGCGCGTGCGTCGAGGACCGCGACATCCTCGTCGTGACCCCGCAGCAGCGGCCGGGCCGCCGCCGCGCCGAGCGCCTGCACGCCAACACCCACGTGCCGCAGTTCATCGGCTACCTGCGGGTCTTCGAGCAGGGCGGGGGAGCGGAGTACTTCACCGCCGCCAAGAACTTCTACGGCATGGTGGTGCCGCACCGCATGTTCGCCCACGGCGGCACCGGCGGCAACTACCCGGGCTCCAACAACAACCTCGAGCTGTTCCAGAACCGCGGCAACATCGCCAACGCGGTGGCGACCAGCGGCGCGGAGACCTGCACGACGTACAACGTGATGAAGCTGGCCCGCAACCTGTTCCTGCACGAGCAGGACCCCGCGTACATGGACTACTACGAGCGCGCCCTGCTGAACATGATCCCCGGGTCGCGGGCCGACACCGCGTCCACCGGTGACCCGCAGGTGACCTACTTCCAGCCGGTCGCCTCCGGCACCGTGCGCAGCTACGGCAACACCGGCACCTGCTGCGGCGGCACCGGGCTGGAGACCCACACCAAGTACCAGGAGGGCATCTACCTCAAGTCGGCCGACGGCGGCACGCTGTGGGTCAACCTCTACCTGCCCTCGACGCTCACCTGGGCCGAGAAGGGCTTTACCGTCACGCAGGCGACGGCGTTCCCGCGCGAGGACCGCACCAGGCTGACGGTCGACGGCACCGGGCCGCTCGACCTGCGGCTGCGGGTGCCGGGCTGGGCACGGCGCGGCTTCACCGTCACCGTCAACGGCGCCGACCAGCACGTGGACGCGCGGCCCGGCTCGTACGTGACGCTGCACCGCACCTGGAGCCCCGGCGACGTGGTGGAGATCCGGATGCCCTTCAGCGTCCGCGTCGAGCGGGCCGCCGACCGGCCCGACACGCAGGCGCTGTTCTGGGGGCCGCTGCTGCTGCAGATCCTCGGCAACCCGGGCGGCGGGGCGTGGCGGGAGCTGTCGCTGTACAGCTTCCTGAAGCGCGACGGCGACTACAGCCGCGCCGCCGTCACGGCCGGGGCGGTCACCGCGGCCGGCGACCAGACGTTCGCGGCGGGCGGGTTCACCCTGCGGCCCTACCACATCGCCGACGGGCAGGCCGCGTCGTCGTACTTCCGGCGGGTCGAGCCGACGATCGTCTTCGGCTCGGCCGACACCGGCGTGCCCAACCGCAGGCGCGACGACGGGCTGCCGCGCTACGACGTGCCCGTCACCGGCGTCACGTCGCCCGGCACCGACGGCCCGACGTTCCTGGACCTGCTGTGGGACCGGGCGCCGTTCGCGACGCACGCACAGTTCGTCGCCGCCGTCACCGAGCTCGCCGGGGCGCTGCTGAGCGCGGCGGAGCGGGACACGGTGCTGGCGGCGGCGGTCGCGGCCGAGCGGGATCTGGCGACCGGGCCGGCGCTCGCCGTCGAGGTCGAGGCGCGCATGCAGCGCATCGGCGCGACGGTGTTCGTGTCGGTCAACGCGCGCAACGCCGACCGGGTGCCGCTCACGTTGGAGCTCGTCACGGTGTACGGGTCGCGCACGGTCACCGGGGTGGCGCCCGGCAGGTCGGCGTACCAGTCGTTCAACTCCCGCCTCGCGTCGGTCCCGGCCGGCACGGTGACGGTCAGGGCCACCGGCGTGGTCGACGGGCAGACGGTCACGGCGCAGGTCGAGGCCGCGTACACCTGATGAAAGTTTCGGGCCCCGGGACGCGCACGGCGGGCGTCCCGGGGCCTTCGTATTGCCGCCGGGGTGCGGCTTAAGGGTCCGAAAAGCAACCGCAAAAGGAGACTTCAGTTGCTCCGAAAAGGTTTTCGGGGCAGGGTGTGTTGCCATGACCCCCATCAATCTCCGATCGCGCCGGCTGTGGCTGGCGCCGCTGGTCGCGCTCGTCGTGATCGCCGGGGTGCTCGTCGCCCTGCAGACCCGGCCGGCCGCCGCCGCCGCGAAGTCGCTCTACATCCCCGCCCGCTGGACCCAGACCGGCGAGGTGCCGTGGGCCCAGAACCGCACCCGGGAGTCGACGAACTTCATCCTGCTGTGGGGCGAGAAGTCGGGCACCAACCCCGCCTCGGCGCCCTCGCCGTACAACTTCGACCCGAACAGCATCATCGCCCAGCTGGAGAACCTGTACTCGTTCTACGTGAACACGATGCAGTTCACGCCGGAGCAGGGGCTGCTCGCCCAGTACAAGATCATCGTGATCGTCACGAACACGTGGAACCGCACCGAGCTCAACGCCTGGGCGACCGGCGGCTCCGTCGACGGCAAGGTCGGCGTCATCAACATCGACCCCAAGGCCGCGCTGCCCGGCTCCTGGGGCCTCGCGCACGAGCTCGGGCACGTGTTCCAGAACTACACGTTCCTGGGCCGCTCCGGGTACGGCTTCACCGACGCCAGCGCGGGCACCTTCTGGGAGACCAGCGCGGAGTTCATGGCCATGCAGGCGCTGCCCACCACCGCCGCGGGCGACCTGAGCCGCTGGCTGCGCTCGGAGAACCTGTACTACAGCTCCAGCCGCCACCACTACGGCAACTGGATGCTGATGCAGTACATCAAGGACCGCGACGGCCTCGCGATGTTCAACCGCATCTGGAACGAGGCCCGCAACAACGAGCATCCACTGGAGACGTACCGGCGGATCACCGGCATCACCCAGGCGGAGCTGAACCGGCGCGTGGGCGAATACGCGACCCGCACCGTGACCTACGACTTCGGCAACAAGTCGACGCTGATGCCGTTCATCAACGGGGTGTACGGCGCCGGCTTCCTCAACAACGCCTACAACGGCGGCAGCGTCGAGGCGGTCGACGCCTCGCTCGGCCACTACCGCATCAACGCCCGCGTCGCCCCGTCCGACTACGGCTTCAACAAGATCAAGCTGGTGGCCGCGGCCGACGGCGGGCTCGTCAAGGTCCGGCTCAAGGGCCACGCCGAGACCGGCGCCACCGGCTGGACCTTCGGCCTCGTCGCCGTGCGCAACGGCACGCCGCGGTACTCGCCGCTGACGACCGGCACCGACGGCCAGATCGACTTCCAGCTGCAGGCCGGCGAGCGCGAGGTGTGGCTCGTCGTCACCGGCACCCCGTCCGCCGTGCCGCACTACGCGTTCCTCGACGGCTACAACAAGGCGCGGCGCTTCCCGTACGAGTTCCGCGTCGCCGGCGCGGCGCCGTCAGGGTTCGAGCCCGGCTACGTGAAGCCGGCCGCCACCAACGGCGGGCACTGGCACAGCAACGGCGGCGGCTGGGTCGCCGGCAACGCCAACGTCGCCGCCACCGCCTACGTCGGGCCGAAGGCGGCGGTCTTCGCCGGCACGGTCACCGGCAACGCCCGCATCGAAGGCCTCGGCTGGGTCAACGGCGGCACCGTCGGCGGCACCGCCGTCGTCAAGGACAACGCGCTCATCCAGAACGGCGCCAACCTCTCCGGCAGCGTCGTGGTCGGCGGCGACGCCGAGTTCGCGATCGCCTGCTCGTCGGGCACCTACCTGGCGTTCAACCCGGACCGCCGCTGCGACGGCGCCGGCGGCGAGGCCGACGTGAACCCGTCGTTCAGCGCGTTCCCGAGCGCGGACCTCGCCATCGGCGGCACCACCCCGCCCCCGCCGACCGGCGGCGTCAACGTGGCCGGCTCCGCGACGCCGTCGGCGTCCTACACCTCGGCGTGGGAGTCGGTCGCCGCCATCAACGACGGCATCGACCCGCCGTCGTCCAACGACACCGTCAACCGCCGCTGGGGCACCTGGCCCAACAGCGGCCAGCAGTGGGCGGAGCTCACCTGGCCGAGCGCCGTGCAGCTCAACAAGGCGCAGGTGTACCTCTTCGACGACAACCAGGGCATCGACCTGCCGTCGAGCTGGAAGCTGCAGTACTGGACCGGCAGCGCCTACGCCGACGTGCCGGGCGCGTCCGCCTACACCGTGACCGCGAACGCGTACAACACGGTCACGTTCACCGCGGTGAGCACCACCCGGCTGCGCGTGGTGCTGCAGTCCAACGGCACCAGCTCGGTCGGGCTGCTGGAGGTGAAGGCCTTCACCGCCTGACGCTCAGTCGAGGCCGGTTTTGCCGGCCGCCCAGTACGCCTTGCCGGTCACCTTGGCGGGCGGCGCGGACCACGTGCGGATCTCCCGCCGCACGGCGTGGACCGTGGCCGCGTTGCCCGTCACGACCAGCCGGTACGGCCCCGCCATGCCGGCCCCGACGGTCCGCAGCCGGTCGAGCAGCGCGGCCGGCTCGCAGACCTCGGCGCCCGGCCGCAGGCCCTCCAGCGCCGCCGGCCGCTCCGCCTCGAACAGGCAGGTGAGCGCCGCACCCGTGGTCTCGAACGCCCGGGCCAGCGCCACGCTGGTGGCGTCGCCGACGAACAGGACCGGGTCCCCGGCGGCCGGCGGATCGATCGACCGGCGCGGCCCCATCAGCTTGACCCGGTCGCCGGCCTGGACCCGCCGGAACCAGACGCTCGCCGGCCCGTCGCCGTGCAGGTAGGCGAGCAGACTGGTCCGCCCTCCGTCGACGTCCCAGCTCGTGGGCGTGAACGTGCGCAGCCCCCGACCGGCCCCCGGCGGGCGGATCTGCACCTTGGCCCCGGCCGCCCACTTGGCGGCCCGGAACGCCGGCGCCACGAGGTCGACCCGGACGAAGTCGTCGCCGACCCCGTCGACGGCCGCGACCTCGGCCTCCGTCAGCAGGGCGGCCTCGGCCATGTCGATCAGACGACCCGCGATCCCCACAGGGGCTCCTCCCACTCCGGTGCTTGCCCGTATCTTGCAGCACCCGCCCGACGGGGCGTTCAGCGACGGCCTTGACTTTTGTGTCGTGCTGATTAACGCTATATATCAAGTCAGATCTGAATAGATATTCATGCCGCGCGCGTGGCACTGAAGACCGATGACCGTCCCAGGCGGGCATTCCCCCTGGGGTTCGAGGAGGATCTGTTGCGAAAACTTCCTGGTCCGACCGCAGGGCGCCGCATGCGCCGGCCCGCGCTGCGCACCATGACGGCAGCCGTGCTCGCGGGAGTCATGATCGCGGCCAGCGGCGCATCCGCGTTCGCCGGCGACGCTGACAGCCAGCCCGGCGGTGAAAACGCCAAGCCCCGCGTCATCCTCATGCACGACCCGGAGCTCGACGACCAGAACACGCTCGTGCGCTATCTGATGTACAGCAACGAGTTCGACACCGAGGGCCTCGTCTACTCCAGCAGCGGTGTGCACTGGGCCGGCGACGGCAAGGGCACGCTGTGGCACGTGGCGGGGCGTGAGTACACCCGGTTCGGGCTGAACATCTGCCCGTGCACATCGTGGCGCTGGAAGCCGGGCGAGCGGTTCATCGACGATGCGGTCGACATCTACGCGCAGGTCTACCCCAACCTGCGCAAGCACGCCGGCGGCTACCCCTCGCCCAAGGAACTGCAGTCGAAGATCTACACCGGGAACATCGAGTTCGACGGTGACATCTCCAAGGACTCGCCCGGCTCGGACCTGATCAGGAAGAGCCTGCTCGACAACCGTCCCGGCCCCGTCTACCTGCTCACCGGCGCCGGCCAGAGCACGATCGCCAGGGCACTGAAGTCCATCAAGGACGAGTACGAGAACACGCCGCAGTGGGCGCAGATCTCCACGAAGGTGTCGCAGAAGGCGATCATCCAGTCGTTCGGCGACCAGGACGGCACCTACGCCGGCTACATCGGCAAGAACTGGCCCGGCATCGAGTTCCGTCAGATGTCGACCAGCATCTGGGGCTACGGTGCCCGCAACGCCGTGCTTCCCCAGGACGCGAAGTACCTGTCCGCCGAATGGACCAAGGCGAACGTGTCCGACGTAGGACCGTTCGGCGCCTACTACCGGGTCTGGGGCGACGGCAAGCAGATGGTCCCCGGCGACATCTTCGACCACTTCGGCTTCTCCGGGCTCACCACCGAACAGCTCAAGGCGATGGGGTACGTCGTCTGGACACCCCCGCAGGCGAAGGGCTCCTGGATCTCCGAGGGCGACACGTCGATCTTCATGAACCTCATCGACAACGGTCTGCGCGGATACGTCGATGCCGGCTACGGCGGCTGGGGCGGGCGCAAGGGAAGCGACACCGATCCGAACGGCGTCCCGTCGGGCAACTACGCCGCCAGCCGCTGGTTCGGCACGGCTCAGCAGGACTTCGCCGCCAGGCTGCAGTGGACCGTGGCCGCGCGCTACTCGGAGGCCAACCACGAGCCGACGGCCAAGGTCGCCGGCCAGGTGGACCGCACCGTCTCGCGCGGTCAGACGGTCACGCTCACCGGCCTCACCGGCGACCCGGACCGGGACCAGGTCACCAGCAGCTGGTGGCAGTACGCGGACGCCGACACCTACCCGGGAACCGTCACGATCAACCAGGTCCCCGGCGGACAGCAGCAGCACGTCGTGAAGGTCCGTGTCCCGGACGATGCCGCACCCGGCCAGACGATCCACCTCATCCTCCAGGTGACGGACAACGGATCGCCGGCGCTGACGTCGTACCAGCGCGTCGTGCTCACCGTCAGCGGCTGAACCACAAGCCGTCCCACCACCCGTAAGGATCAGGCAGCGGCCTGACCCGACGGCCGGTCGCGCATCAGCCGCGACCGGCCGTCGTGGTCGCGGTTCCGGCTCCCGTGCCGGTGGTATTGGATACGGGGCATGGGACTTGCCAAGGCCCGGCGGATCGCGGCGCGGGCGCACCGGGGACAGCTGTTCGCCGGTGGTGGGCTGCTGCTCGGCCATCTCGAACGCGTGGACCGGATCCTTGCCGGGCCCGGTGCAGGGGCGGACGCGACCGTCCGGCAGGCGGCATTGCTGCACCTCGTGCCCGGACGTGGCGTGTCCGCCGTGGACCTGGCCCGTGCGGGGGTACCGCAGCGGGTCGTCCACCTCGTCGAGGCCATGTCGTGGCGCCCGGGGGACGACCGGGCGCGGTTCACGGAGCGGCTCGTGCGGACGCCCGGGGCGGCGGCGATCCGGCACGCGGTGCTCACGGACCTGCACGACCACCTCGCCGGGCAGCACGCCTACGAGTGGTGGCGGGAGCAGCACGTCCGTCTCGCTGATGCGCTCGGCCTGCCGCACCCGCCGGAGCCCGCGGACGAGACGGTGGCGCCTGAGCCGCCGGGCCGGGACGGGCACCTCGGCGGCTACGCGCGGCGCCTCGCCGCGATCGGCACCGACGAGGCACTGACGACGCTGCTCGCGGCGTACGAGGCGGAGAAGGCCGGACCGGCGCGGTCATGCTGCCTCAGCGAGTTGCGCTCCGGCGTGTACGCCATCGCCACCCGGCCCGAGACGGCGTCGCGCCGGCTCGCCGTCGCGTGGTGGGACTCGGCCGACTTGTGGGAGCGCATGGTTGCCGTGATGACCCAGGTGGCGAGCGGCGAACCGGTGGACAGTGACCGGCTGCTGGACGTCGTCGAGCGGGAGACGGGATGGCTGGCCGTGGCCGCGATCCGGGGGCTGACCGGGCCGGCCGGCGACCGGGAGCTCCGCCTGCTTGCCGCGGCCGCTGCGACCGCCAGGCCGGAGGACCGGTGGGTCCGCCGTGCGGCGGTGGCCCGGCTGCGGGCGGTCGGCGGGCCGGCGGCCGAGGCCGCGCTGCACGGCCGGTTCCTCGATCCGCACGAACCACCGTGGCGGGACGATCCGGGCTGGCTCACCGAGCACGGGGCCGGACATGTCGCGTTCTTCATCGAGAAGACCACGGATCCGGCGTGGGCGGAGTCGGCGCCCCACGCGCTCGGCGAGCTCCGCGCGGTCGAGGCGGTGCCCGCCCTGTGCCGGATGGCGCGGGAGGCGCGGTGGGTGCCGATCGCCCTCATCGCGGCGCTCGGGAAGATCGGTGCACCCGACGCCGTGCCGACGCTGACCGACCTGGCCGGGCACGCGCGCGCCGACGTCCGCGACCACAGCCTCCGGGCGCTGGCACACATCGACGACCCCCGGGTGCCCGACGTCGCCCTCGCGACCTGCGACGATCCGGACCCCGCGGTCCGTGACCGGGCTGCCCGGTTGCTCACCCGCACCGGCGACCGGCGGCACGTCGGCGGGCTGATCAGGCTGTGCGACACCGCGCACGCCGGCCGGGCGGCGGCGGCGCTGGGCCGCATCGGCGATCCGGCGGCGGTGCCGACGTTGCGGCACGTGTTCCTGACCTCGCCGGACGCCGCGGTCTGGCGCGCCGCCGGCCGCGCGCTCGCCGCCATCCCCGACGCCGCGAGGCACTGGTACGGGGTGTCCGGCAGCGACATCTTCCGGCAACGCGCGTACATCTGGATCCTGGGTCACCAGCAGGGCTCGGAGGTGCGTGACCAGCTCGCCGGCGCGCTCACCCACGAGGACCCGGGCATGCGGGCGAACGCGGCCGCCGCGGTGGCCCGCCGCGCCGACCGGGACCACCTGCCCGCCGTCCGCGCCCTGCTCGACGATCCGGCGCCGCGGGTGCGGGCCAGGGCCGCCGCGGCGCTGCGGGCGCTGGCCGACCCCGACGCCCGCGACCGCCTCGAAGCGCTCCGGTCCTCGGATCCGGACCCGCGGGTCCGCTCCGCCGCGTCCGCCGCCGGACGAGTGGACCCGGACCGCTGACCTGCCGCTCGGCAACGGCGCCGCGGACAAGACCCGGCTGCGGACCACGGCCGTGGTGCTACTGCAGCGCGCTGAGGATCGCCACGGAGGCACCCGTCGCCTGCGCCGCCCGCAGAGCAGTGTGTCCGTGGCCATCCGGCACGGTGGGGTCGACGCCGGCCGCCCGCAGCCGCCGGATCAGGGCGACGTCGCCGATGAGGTGGGCCATGTGCAGCAGTGATCGGCGCTGCACGCCGCGGACACCGCGAGGGTCGACCCCGGCGTCCAGCAGCCGGTGCACCTCGGCGACGTCGCCGTGGCCGGCCGCGAGCAGCATGTGGCGGGCGACCGTCCGGATCTGCCGCGGCAACGGTCCGGTCCGGGCCGACCAGTTGTCCAGCACGGCGAAGCAGCCTGCTGACCTGCCGCCCAGCGCTTGCAGGGCGCGTTCGCGGCGCACGTCGTCCGGGGTGTGGCTCAACGCCTCCAACCTGCCGTCGCGCCACCCCACGTAGTGCCGCCGGTGGCCGCACTGGACGTGGATGCGCTCGGGCACCCGCACACCGGCCGCCGGGACGTACGGAGTGTCCGGGGCGTCCGGGAACATCGCGGCGCGTACCAGCGGATGCACGGCGCTGATGGGCAGCCACCCGCGGCGCAGCGCCTCGACGAACCACGGCAGGTTCATGGCGGTCTCCAGCACCGCAGGCAGGCGCTGCGCCCGGCGCCATCTGTCCACCCGCAGCACCGCGCCCGTGCCGGGGCCCAGCGTGAGCGTCAAAGCCTGTTCCGGCAACTGCGGCAGCCGGGTCACCAGGACGGTGCCCGACCTCGTGCCGGCGCCGAGCAGGTCCCAGGCGGCCGGCACGACCAGGCTCATCCGGAGGAACGGGTACATCGCCCCGGGAGCGTTGAACGCCGCCGTGACCGTCGGGTCGATCTCGACCCCGGCCGCACGCCATCCGGCGACGCGGTCGTCGAGGAGCAGCCGCTGCTCCCACTCGGCGCTCGCCGCACGGTCGTCAATCGGCGGCGCAGCCTGCGGCAGGTCCCCGTGGTCCAGGCGGCGGCCGTCGCGGTGGAAGCCGGGTGTGCGGTCGCCGCCGCCCAGCCGGTGCAGCAGCCGCGTGGCGTGGCGCGCGTCCCACAGATGCCGGCTGCTGTCCCACCGGCTGCGCACCCAGGCGGTGTCCGTCGACAGCCGCAGCCGGTGCGGCCCGTACGTCTCGAAGTGGGGATGCACGACGAGCGCCAGTCCTCTGGGGTACTGCGCCAGCAGCAGTGGCAACTGGACGCCGCGCGCGAACTTCAGGCCACCGTCGAGCAGATGCCAGCGGAGCAGATCCGGCGCCAGGTGCCGCAGGTCGTCCAGCATCCGGGGCTCCCACGCGAGCACCGACGCGTCGACCTCGACGCCGGCCGCCGCGCACGCGCCCTGCCAGTCGCCCGCGAGCCGGCGTTCGGTGGCGGCCCGCACGGCGGCCGCCGGAAGGTCGTACCTGCGCAGCACCGGCTCGGTCAGCGCCATCAGCGTCCCCCGGACACGCGACGACAGGACGATGACGGGCGGCCGGATTCGAACCGGCGTCCTCAGGAATTGCAGTCCCGCCGCGACGACCTCTGCGCTACACCCGTCGCGGCGCATGCTACCGGCCGGCGAGCACCGGCCGGGACACCGCGCTCAGCGGAGCCGATGCGCTACGGACGGTGCACCCTTGGCCGCGAAACCAGTAGCATCGGCGCACCGATCGATGCGCGGCGACAGGGAGACGACATGTCCACTGCCAACCAGCTCGCTGAAGACCTGCTCGACGTGATGCTCGACGTGTTCCCCATCGGCGCCTCCCTGCTCGGCATCCCCGGCCGCGACGACCAGATGCGGGACTACAGCGAGGCCGGCGACGCCGCGATCAGGGACCGCGCGCTCGCGATCGCCGCCCGTGCCGGGGCGCTGGACCCCGCCGGTCTCAGCGACGACGACCAGCTCACCCTCGGCGTCGTCCTGCAGCAGGCGCAGTCCATCGTGGACACCGTGGACCTGCGCTCCACCGAGTATGCGATCACCGACACCTGGACCGCGCCGGCCGCGGCGCTGCTGGTCCAGCTGCCGATGGTCGGGCTGACCGACGCCACACGCGCCGACGGCTATCTCGCCCGGCTCGGGAAGCTGCCGGAGGCGTTCGCGCAGATCGCCCAGCGCCACCGAGACGGCATCGCCGCCGGCCGGCGGCCGGTCCGGCGCCTTGTCGAAGGTGCCGTCGCGCACCTCGACCGCTACCTGGCCAACGCCGACGGCGACCCGCTGCGCAAGCCCGCGCCGGCCGAGGACAACGGGTTCGCCGCCGAACGTGACCGGCTGATCGACGAGGTCGTCCGGCCCGCCGTCGCCGCCTACCGCGACACGCTCGCCACCGAGATCGCCCCCGCCTCCCGCGGCCTGGAGGAGGCCGGCCTGTGCTTCCTGCCCGGCGGCGACGAGCTGTACCTGCGCCAGGTGCGCCTGCACACCACCACCGACCGCACACCCGACGAGCTGCACCGCATCGGCCTCGACCTGATCGCCGGGCTCGCCAGGGAGTTCGCGGAGATCGGCGCGGAGGCGTTCGGCACCTCCGACACCGCCGACGTGCTGCACCGTCTGCGCACCGACCCGGCGCTGCGCTGGCGCGACGGCGACGAGCTCCTCGACGCGGCGCGCGACGCGATCGAGCGCGCCGAGAAGGCCGCACCCGAGTGGTTCGGCACGCTGCCGGCGCAGCGGTGCACGGTCGCGCCGGTCCCCGCCGACGAGGCTCCCGGCGCTCCCGCCGCGTACTACCTGGCCCCGGCGATCGACGGCAGCCGCCCAGGTATCTACTTCGCCAACACCTTCCAGCCCGGCGACCGCGACCGCACGGTCGCCGAGGCGACCGCCTTCCACGAGGCCGTCCCCGGCCACCACCTGCAGATCAGCCTCGCGCAGGAGCTGACCGGCCTGCCGCTGCTGCGGCGCATCGCGCAGTTCACCGCCTATGGCGAGGGCTGGGGGCTGTACGCGGAGCGCCTCGCCGACGAGATGGGCCTCTACTCCAGCCCGCTCACCCGGCTCGGCATGCTCGCCACCGACTCGATGCGCGCCGCCCGTCTCGTCGTGGACACCGGTATCCACGCGAAGGGCTGGAGCCGCCAGCAGGTCGTGGACTACCTACGGGCCAACACCGCCATGGCGGAGGTCGAGATCCAGTCCGAGACCGACCGGTACATCGCCGACCCCGGCCAGGCCCTCGCGTACATGGTGGGCCGCCTGGAGATCCAGCGGCTCCGCGAGCAGGCCCGTGCCACGATGGGCGACCGGTTCGACATCCGCGCCTTCCACGACACCGTCCTCACCTCCGGCCCGCTGCCCCTCGGCACCCTCGCCGAGCGCGTCCAACGCTGGGCGGCGTAAGCGGGCACGCACGGCTACTCGCGGGTGGGTCCGATCGGGATGGGCAGGGTGGCGGCGACGCGTTTCACCAGCTTGACCGGGTCGGCCCAGCCGGGGACCAGGGCCTGCAGGAGTTCGACGGCGGTCTGGCCGTTGGAGGCCGCGGCCGGGGAGTACTTGAGCAGCTGCCAGCCGGCGCGGCGGGGCGGGTCGTCGCGGGGTTCGGTGGGGTACTGCCAGCCCTGGTTGGTGCCGAAGAACAGGTGCTCGTCGCCGACCGGGAGGACGCCGCGGATGCCCCAGTTGCAGGCGTTGTTGAACCCGGTGGTGGTGAGCGGCCAGGCGGGGCTGTCGGCGTCGTCGAACACCCAGACCTGCCCGGCGGTGCGGTTGTCCCGCAACACCAGCCGGGCCGCCAGCTGCCGCCACATCGTGGTCTCCACCGCGGTGACGGGCCGGCCGACGAGCTGCGAGAGTATCCCGGTGGCCGGGTTGAGGGTGATGTCGCGGAACACCCGTTCGGCGTTGAAGGTGCCGAGGTACAGCTTGCCGCGGAAGACGGCCGCACCCCAGCCGACGTAGTCGTTGAACCGGTTGCCGAACCCGCCGCCGCCGAACTTCGGATCCTGGTGCAGCAGGTTGTCCTGCTGCCGCCAGTCGCTGGTGCCAGGGTCGTAGACCCAGTAGCGGCGCTCCCCGTAGAGGAGCTCGACCTGCTGGTTCAGCTCACCGGGGTCCTTGATCCGGTACACCACCCCGCCGGGCGAGCTGCGCAGGTAGGCCCCGACCCGCTGCCCGGCGCGCCGGTCTCGGCCAGACCGACCCCGAAGTAGAGCCGGCCGTCGGCGACGACGAAGTTCTTGATGTTGTCCCACTCCGGGAACCGCTGCCAGCCCAGGAACGTGCCGTCGACGTGGTACGCCAGCAGCATCACGACGCCGCTGGCCTGCGCCCCGCCGGTGAGCGCGGTCTCGATCCCGCCGAGCAGCACCACGTCACCGATCGATCCGGCCGCCCGGAGCCCGACGACCCGGTTGAGGTCGGGGCACTGGTCCTCGTCGGGGGTACGGTTGGTGGCCGTGCCGGACGCGATGTCGTACTGCCACACCTGCACCGGCACCGCATCACCGGCGACGCTCTGCGCCGGCGGGATGTCGTGGACGGCGTTGTAAGAGGAGGCGAACTCGCAGCTGACGGTGTCCGGGTCGTCCCACGGCTGCACCGGCGGGGTCAGGCCCGAGCCGGCGAACTCCCCGGCCAGGGTCGCGATCCCGCCGGCGGTCGCGTTGGACACCGTGCCCCACCACACGCTGCGCTGGGCCTCGTCCGCGGTGAACGCCCACACGTAGCCCTGCACCGTCTGTGCGCGGGCACCCTCCGGGGCGCCTTCACCGGCCTCGATCGGACGGGTCGGCTGCCCCAGCCCGAACCACCACCGGTCCGGCTGCGCCTGCGCCGCGACCGTCACCCCGTTGCGGCGGTCCTCGCCCGGCACCACCGGCCGGGTGTCAAGCATCGTCGAACGCATACCGCCTCCAGCACAGACCTGCCGCGGACGCCCTTGCGACCGATGGAGCCGCAGGTCTACCCGGGACGGCAGCCCCAAACCCGCGCCCCGTCGGGATCATCCGGCCGCACCGTCCCGCTGGGCGCAGGTACACCACGACCCGGCGCAAACTCGACCCGTTCGGCAACACCCGCGGCGCGGACCCGGCCTGGCCCAACACCCGCGGCAACCCGTTCGCGCCGCTGCCCGAAAAGACTAACGCGCCGGAAGAACCGGCGGGCCGCGGAGGCGTCGCGGCGGGCAGCGACGAGTACGTCGATGACCAGGCCGTACTGGTCGACGGCGCGGTACACGTGCCGCCAGACGCCACCGACCTTCACGTACGTTTCATCGACGAACCACCGGTCACCCGGCGAGTGCCGGCAGAACCTGGCCGCGTCCGCCAGCAGCGGCGTGAACCGCTGCACCCACCGGAAGATCGTGACGTGGTCGACCTCGACACCACGCTCGAGGAGCAGTTCCTCAAGGTCGCGGTAGGAGAGGTTGTAGCGCGGGTACCAGCGGACCGCGACCACGATCGCCTCCTGCGGGAACCGGAATCCGGCGAACGGCGACCGCTGCGGTAAGGCTGCCCGCAGGCGGTTCGAGACCTTCACCGCTCAAGCCTGCCTCACCAGGCGAACGCTCAACGCAACAGACCCCATCCGCCCCAGGCCGGTACGCCTTGATCCACTCGGCGCCCTCCGGCGGCGGATCCCCATCGAGCTGTGACCGTTCGGCGAACTCACCGGCGCAGAGTAGCCCGGCCATCGACAGACTCGCGTGGGGCCCGCCGTGCCGCCGGGGTGCCGGCATGAGGACAAAACCTGGATGGCCAGGCTGGTAAACGATTCGGCCGCTGCGGCAACAGAAGGGTGTGCTTTTATCCAACCTGTTGTCTGCGCGGCTGAGCCGGCGCCGGTTCGTCGGCGGCGCGGCGGTCGCCGGCATGGCGCTGGCCGCCGGCTGTGCGCATGAGGACGACGACGCTTTCGGTGCTGGTGTGCTCGCGGGCGGCCCGGCGGAGCAGTTCACGTCGCCGACGGTGAAGCTGACCGGGGCACTGCGGATCCTCGCCTGGAGCCACTTTGTGCCGACATACGATCGCTGGTTCGACGGCTTCGTCCGCCGGTGGGCCGGCCAGGTCGGCGTCGACGTCACCGTCGACCACATCGACCTGGGCCAGGTCACGACCCGGGTAGCGGCCGAGATCTACGCCGGTCGGGGGCACGACCTCATCCAGTACGTGGCGCCGCTGCCGCAGTTCGAACCGGCGGTGCTGGACCTCACCGACCTCGTCCGGGAGGCCAACCGGCGGTGGGGTCCTCAGCTGGAACTGTGCCGGCGGTCGAGCTTCAACCCGGCGACGAACCGGTACTTCGCCTACGCGCCGGGCTGGGTGCCGGATCCCGGGAACTACCGGCGCTCGATGTGGTCGAAGATCGGCCTGCCCGACGGCCCTTCGAGCTGGGACGAACTGCTGCGCGGCGGGGCCGAGATCCGCCGTGCCACCGGCGTCCAGCTCGGGCTCGGCATGTCACAGGAGCTCGACTCGAACATGGTCGGCCGCTCCCTGCTGTGGTCGTTCGGATCGTCCATTCAGGACGCCGAGGGGCGGGTCACGCTCGACACGCCCGAGGCCGTGGCGGCGGTGGAGTTCATGACCCGGCTGTACCGCCAGGCCATGACCGACGAGGTCTTCTCGTGGATCCCCACCTCCAACAACCAGGGGCTGGTCGCCGGCCGGCTGTCCTACATCAGCAACTCGATCTCCGCCTGGCGCACCGCGCAGCGCTCCACCCCGGCGATCGCGGCCGACATCGACTTCGTGCCGGCACTCGCCGGCCCGGCGGGCGCCACAGCCGCACACCACCTCGTGCACAACTGGGTCATCCCGAAGTACGCCACCGGGGCCGCCGCCGGACAGGAGTTTCTGTTGCACTACACCGCGAACTTCGCCGCCGCCACCTACTCGTCGATGCTGTACGACCTGTGCGCCTGGCCCAGCCGTACCCCGGAGCTCGCGACCTGGCTGCGGCGCGACCCGTTCCGCGCCGACCCGCCCGGCAAGCTCGAGCTGCTCGTCGACGCCGCCCGGTGGAGCGCCGACCTGGGCCACCCAGGTACCGCCAATGCCGCCGTCGGTGAGGTCGCCAGCAGCTTCGTCATCCCCGACATGTTCGCCCGCGCGGCGCGCGGCGAGGTCAGCGCCGCGGTCGCGGTCGCCGACGCCGCGGCGCAGGTCCGGTCCATCTTCGCCAAGTGGCAGGCCCGGGGGCTGGTGGCCTGATGGGACACCACGCATTCCCGCCGCGCAGGCGCCGCGGCCGCGACCGCGCGCTGGCATCGCTGTTCGTCGTCCCGACCGTCGCCTACGTCGCCGCCGTGATCCTCGGGCCGATGGTCCTGGCCGTCGCGTTCGCCGTGTCGGACGTGACCGTCGCCGACCCGACCTTCGACTGGGCCGGTCTGGCCGGCATCGAACGCGTGCTGGCCGACCCGGTGTTCTGGCGGGCGTTGCTCAACACCTGCATCATCACCGCGGCGACCACGTCGCTGGCAGTGGTCGGCGGGAACGTGGTGGCCCGGCTGATGCTGGCCCGGGTGTACGGACGCTGGCTGGTGCGGCTGTGCGTGCTGCTGCCCTGGGTCACCCCGGTCACCGTGTCATCGGTCGCGTGGCTGTGGATGCTCGATTCGGTCTACTCGCCGCTGGACTGGGCCGGCCGGCAGCTCGGCCTGCTCGGCGTGGGGGAGAGCGTCAACTGGCTCGGCCGGCCCTCGACGGCCATGGCATCGGTCGTGGCGGTGCAGGCATGGCGGCTCACCCCGCTCACCGCCGTCATCATCATGGCCGGGCTCGTGGCGATCCCCCGCAACATCTACGAGGCCGCCCGTGTCGACGGCGCCGGCCGCTGGCTGCGGACCCGGTTCATGACGGTACCGCTGACCGCCCCGATCGTCGCGGTCGCGGGCCTGTTCTGCGCGGTCTTCACCTTCAGCGACATGGCGGTGGTTCGGGTGCTGACCAACGGCGGCCCGACCCACTCCACGGAGGTGCTTGCCACGCTGGCGTTCCGCCGGGGCATCGACGGCGGAGACGTCGGCCAGGGCGCCGCGGTGGCCCTGTTCCTGCTGCCCGTACTGCTGGCCGCGACGCTGACGATCCTCGGCCTGGTGCGCCGGATGGTGACCCGGTGATCCCCGCTCGGCGCGCCGAGCGGGCGCGGCGGCGGCAACGGCTGGGTGGTGTGGCCGTGCATGCGGCGGCCTACGCGGCCGCGTTGCTGGGCGCCGGCCCGTTCCTGTGGAGCATGATCACCGCAGTGAAGCTCAACCGGGACCTGTACGACCCGGCGCACAGTCCCTTGTGGTTCAACGCCCCGCCGACCGCCGACCACCTCGCGTACCTGTGGCGGCACACGGCCTTTCCGACGTTCGCCTGGAACACGCTGTGGATCGGCGCGGCAGTGGTCGTGGCCACCCTCCTGCTCGCCACGCCGGCCGGCTACGCGCTGGCGCGGCTGCGGCGGCCATGGGCCGGCCGGCTCGGTATGGCGATCTTCCTGTGCTACCTCGTCCCGCCGAGCGTGCTGTTCCTGCCGCTGTCGCGGCTCGTCGCCGCCGCCGGCCTGCAGGACTCGGACTGGGCCCTGGTGCTGGTCTACCCGACGCTGACCGTCCCGGTGTCGGTCTGGCTGATGATGGGCTTCTTCAGCGCCATCCCTCTGCAGGTCGAGGAGCAGGCACTGGTCGACGGCTGTACCCGGTTCGCCGCCTTTCGCCAGGTCGCGCTGCCGCTGGCGGTGCCCGGGGTGGTCGCGGTCGTGGTGCTCAGCTTCGTCCTGTGCGCGAGCGAGTACCTGTACGCGATCGCGTTCGTCTCTCCCACCGCCGGGAAGGTCGTCTCGACCGGGATCCCCACCGAGCTGATCCGCGGCGACCTGTTCTACTGGCAGTCCCTGCAGGGTGCCGTCGTGCTGGTCGCGGTGCCCGTCGGAGTGGTCTTCAACCTGTTGCTCAAGCGGTTCGTCGCGGGGTTCACCGCAGGCGCGGTGACCGTGGCCTGACCGTGGCGGAAACGCCGGCCGTGGCGGCTACGGCGGCGGCCCGATGCCGTTCCTCGGCGCCTCGGTACTGCTTACCGGCCGGTCATCGAAGATGATGTGGATGTTGACGTCAGCGCGGCTGAGCGCCCACAGGCCGATGATGTCGGCCAGCGCAAAGATCACCGCGGCGAGGATCGCCAGCACGATCCGCCGCCGGCGTTCCCGGCGCCTCCAGTCGGCCAGGGCGGCCGGGTAGCGGTTCGACGCGCCGTGGACCGAGGTGGCGAGCGCGTCGAAGACGTCACGGAGCTGTTCCTCGGCGACGCCCGAGCCCGCGGCCGAACCGGTTCCGGGTGCCTGGCCTGGTCCTTGGCTGGATGGAACGCCACTCATCTCCGCTCCTCCAGTAACCGCGTGAGCGTGGCCATACCTCGCGACGTGTGCGACTTGACCGCGCCGGCCGAGATGCCCATCGCCGCGGCTATCTCCGATTCTCGCAGATCCAGCCAGTACCGCAGGACCAGCGCTTCCCGCTGCCGGGCCGGCAGTTGCTTGATCGCCTCCACCAGGGCACGCTGGTCGTCGCGCAGCAGCACCTCGGTCTCGGCCGACCCGACCGACTCGATCACCTGCTCCGCGTGCCTGCGTGCCACCTGCAGCCGGCGCACCCGCATCCGCACGAGGTTGCAAACGACGGCGCGCACGTAGCTCAGCGCGGCGTCGTGACTGCGTAACCGGTGCCAGCGCCGGTACAACTCGTAGAACGCCTCCGAGACGATGTCCTCGGCCTCGCCCTCCGCTCCGAGCAGCACCGCCAAGCGCAGCAGCGGGGTGTGGTTGGCGTCGAAGAGCCTGGCCAGTGCGGCCTCGCGCTCCAGGTCGGCGAGGTTCACCCCGGTGGGACCCGGGCTGGCCGGCGCCGACTCGGCGGCCGGTGCAAGCAGGCGTGACGAGACCTGCTGCGTCATGGGACCACCGCCCCGGTGGCGGTACCGTTGCCGAGTTCCCGGGCCACGCCGAGCCGGTCCAGCGCCGGGGTCAGCGCCGCAGCGACCGCGAGGTTGAGGACCAGCGCGGCGAGCGCGACGTACACGTGCACGCCGGCGAATGAGACGACCGAGGAGAAGCCGCCGGAGGCTACCAGCACGGTCCCCGCGACCATGCCGACGAGCCAGCCGACGAGCAGCGCGCCGCGGTGCGGCCAACGGGTGAACAGCCCGAGCGCCACCGTGGGGAATGTCTGCAGGATCCACACCCCGCCGAGCAGTTGCAGGTTGATCGCGTCCTGGTCCGGCAGGCCGAAGATGAACGCCAGCGCCCCGAACTTCGCCACCAGCGACACCGCGCGGGCGACCTGGGCCTGGTGCTTCGGTGTCGCGGTCGGGTGGAAGTACTCGACGTAGACGTTGCGGACGAACAGCGTCGCCGCGCCGACCGACATCACCGCGGCGGGCACCAGCACCGCCACCGCGAGCGCGCCGAACACGAGCCCAGCGGCGACCGGCGAGGTCAGCTCCCGCACCATCAGCGGCACAGCCGCCTCGGCGTTGCCGGGCCGGGCCTCGACGCCCGCGGCGAGCGCCGCGACGCCGAGCAGCCCGAAGAGCCCCAGGACCGCGGTCCATGCCGGCAACCCGATGATCGCCTTGCGGAGCTGGTCGCCGCTGGACGCGGCGAAGGACGCGGTCAGTACGTGCGGATACATGAGCAGCGCGAGCGCGGAGCCGAGCGCCAGCGTGGCATAGGTGGTGTAGAGCGAAGGGGTGAGCGTCAAGGAGGCCTCCGGTGCGCCGCGTGCGGTGATGGCGTCCTCGGCAGCCCGGAACACGGCCTGCGGCCCGCCGAGCCGACCGAGCACGAGTACGACGATGCCGACGACCGTGGTGCCGACCAGAACCCCTTTGGCCAGGGAAATGACGGCCGGCGCGCGCAGCCCGTTGCGGTACGTGGCGCCGGCCAGCACCGCGAACACCGCAACCAGCGTGAGGTCGCCCGCGATCCCGTCGGTGGGGTAGAGCCCGCCGGCGGCCAGGACCGCGCGGATGCCGAGGAGTTGCAGGGCGATGTACGGCATGGTGGCGAGGATTCCGGTGAGCGCTACCGCGAGCGCGAGCAGCGGTGAGTCGTACCGGGCCCGCACGTAATCGGCCACGGTTGTGTGGCCGTCGTCCTTCGCCGCCTGCCAGAGCTTCGGCAGGAGCACGAAGGCCAGCGGGTAGACGATCACCGTGTATGCGAGCGCGAAGAACCCCAGCGCCCCGATGCCGTACACCAGACCTGGCACCGCGGCGTACGTGTAGGCCGTGTAGATCGTGCCGCCGAGCAGAAACCAGGTGAGCACGGCCCCGAACTGCCGCCCCGCCAGTGCCCAGCCGTCGAGTGTGGGCAGTTCGTCGCGTACCCGGAAGCGCCGCGCGGCGATCGCGAGCAGCGACGTGCCGGCGACGACCAGCGTGAAGGCGGTGGTGCTGGCGGGATCGACCATGTGCACCTCTCAGTCCTCTGTGTGTTGCGCAGGCTTCCGGAATGGTTGACACGAAACAAGAGGCAATCGGGCAGTAAACCGTGCGACATGGGTGCGCAACATTCAGGCATCGTCGACGACTGTTCGGGAGGCCGGGATGGCGAGATCGCGAAAGGCAATCAAGGTCGCCGCCTATACCGGCCTGGCGCTACCGCTCGTGGCCATCCTCTGGGTCCCGCTGTACGCGCGGACCACGCCCCGGCTGGTAGGGCTGCCCTTCTTTTACTGGTTCCAGTTCGTCTGGATCGTTCTCAGCGTGGCACTGATGGCGGCCGGCCATCTGCTGCTGAAGCGCGCGGACCCCGGGGTCCACGCGCCGGGGACGGATCCGGGCGGACGCCCACACCCTGGAGAGCCTGCATGAGCATCTTCACCCCGCATACCCGGGCCCGCCCCGGTCTGCGGTCCATCGTGACCTGGACGGCCGTGTCGATCGTGGGCGCGATCGCCTGGGGGATCATCGCCCTGGCCCGCGGCGAGAGCATCTCGGCGATCTGGCTGGTGGTCGCGGCGCTGTGCTCGTACCTGATCGCCTACCGGTTCTACGCACGGTTCATCGCCCGGCGCGTGCTCAAGGTCGACGACCGGCGCGCCACGCCCGCCGAGCGGCTGGACAACGGCATCGACTACCACGTCACCGACCGCCGCGTGCTACTGGGTCATCACTTCGCCGCGATCGCGGGCGCCGGGCCGCTGGTCGGGCCGGTCCTGGCGGCGCAGATGGGCTACCTGCCCGGCACCATCTGGATCATCGTCGGTGTCGTCTTCGCCGGGGCCGTGCAGGACATGGTGGTCATGTTCCTGTCCATGCGCCGCGACGGGAAGAGCCTCGGCCAGATGGCCCGGGACGAGATCGGCCGCGTCGGCGGCGTCGCGGCCCTGCTGGCCGTCTTCTCCATCATGATCATCCTGCTCGGTGTCCTTGCGCTCGTCGTCGTCAACGCGCTCGCGAAGTCGCCCTGGGGCACCTTCTCCATCGCCATGACCATCCCGATCGCCCTGTTCATGGGCGTCTACCTGCGGGTGCTGCGGCCGGGCCGGGTGGTCGAGACCAGCGTGATCGGCGTCACCCTGCTGGTCCTCGCCATCGCGGCGGGCGGCTGGGTCCAGGACTCGAGCTGGGCCGCCGCGTTCACGCTCAAGCCCGAGACCCTGGTCTTCTGCCTGATCGGGTACGGTTTCCTCGCGTCCGTCCTGCCGGTGTGGATGCTCCTCGCGCCGCGCGACTACCTGTCCACCTTCATGAAAATCGGGACGATCGCGCTGCTCGCGATCGGCGTGCTGGTCACCGCCCCGGTCCTGCGGAACGAGGCCGTCACCAAGTTCGCCTGGAGCGGCGACGGCCCGGTCTTCGGCGGCGCACTGTTCCCGTTCGTCTTCATCACCATCACCTGCGGGGCGCTGTCCGGCTTCCACGCGCTGATCTCCTCGGGCACCACGCCGAAGATGATCCAGAAGGAGTCGCAGGTCCGGCTCGTCGGCTACGGCGCCATGCTGATGGAGTCGTTCGTCGCGGTCATGGCGATCATCGCCGCGTCGCTGCTGGACCCGGGGCTCTACTACGCGATGAACTCCCCGGGCGGCGTGGTCGGCACGACCTTCCAGAGCGCCGCGACGGCAGTGACCAACATGGGCTTCATCGTCACGCCGGAGACCCTGCAGGCCACGTCCGCCGCCGTCGGCGAGCCGACGCTGGTGTCGCGCACCGGCGGCGCGCCGACGCTCGCGGTCGGCATCTCCGAGATCTTCTCCGGCTTCCTCGGCGGGGCAGGGCTCAAGGCGTTCTGGTACCACTTCGCGATCATGTTCGAGGCGCTGTTCATCCTGACCACGGTCGACGCGGGGACCCGGGTCGGCCGGTTCATGCTGCAGGACATGCTGGGCAACATCTGGAAGCCGATCGGCCGGGTCAGCTGGCGACCCGGCCTGTGGCTGACCAGCGCGGCCGTCGTCGGCGCATGGGGCTACTTCCTGTACACCGGCGTCACCAACCCACTCGGCGGCATCAACCAGCTCTACCCTCTGTTCGCCGTCGCCAACCAGCTGCTCGCTGCCCTGGCGCTGACCGTCGTCACGGTCATCCTGGTCAAGAGCGGCCGGCTCAAATGGGCCTGGGTCACCGCCATCCCGCTGGCCTGGGTCACGGCCGTGACAATGACCGCCAGCTACCAGAAGATCTTCTCCACCGACCCGAAGATGGGCTTCTTCGCTCAGCGCCAGCGCTTCGCCGACGCACTCGAACAGGGCAAGGTGCTCGCACCCGCCAAGAACCTCGACCAGATGCAACAGGTCGTCACCAACTCGACCGTCCAGCTCGTACTGTCGGCGCTCTTCGCGGTCCTGATCATCGTCGTGATCGTCGACGGAGCTCGGGTATGCCTTCGAGCGGTCATCCAGGGTCGCGAACTGCCGACCACGGAGTCGCCATTCGTGGAATCGGTGATCGTTGCCCCGGCCGGTCTCTTCGCCACAGCGGACGAACGGCGGGAACTCGTCGGCGCCGCCGCGTCCGGTGCCGGCGACGGGTCCGGAAGTAGTCGCGGAGACAGCGACCGATGAGCGCACGTGAGCTGCTGGCGCGGCTCTGGTGGTACCTGCGGGAAGTGGTCGGCGAGACCAGCTATGACCACTACATCGCACACCACCGAGCGCACCACACGGCCGAGTCCCCGTTGACCAGACGGGAGTTCGAGTGCATGAGGAGTGCCACGTCCGTTCGTTGCTGCTGAGGTAGGGACCGCCGGCCGGTCAGGTTTGTCACGGACCTGGCCGGCCGTGCACGTGTCGGTGGCCGCCGTCCTCAACGGCGGCCGTGCGGGCGCCGTCCAGGTAGACCTCGGTCTGATCGACCCATACGGTTCGAACGGCAAGTCGTGCAGTCACCGCATCAGAATTCGGCGCGGCGTGTCACACACACCGCGCCGCGCCTCAAAATACTGCAAGCAGCCCAAACCACGCGTCCCATTTTTCCGCGGCCCGACGGTTGCGGACAATTGTCAGCGGATGGATACCTCCGCGCTACCCGGCGATCGTCAAACGCTTCCCGTGTCAACCGCTTCTTCCCTCGTATCCGGATTCCGGATCAGAGGGAAAGGAAGCAATCTTGGCGAAAATCAAGCTCATGATCGCCGTTGGTGCCGGAGCCGCCGCCGTCGTCGTGACGGCGACGGCGGCCTCGGCCGACGCTGGCACCAACGTCGGACCGTCCAGCTCCGAGTCGCCGTTCCTGGTGCGGACCACGCCCGGAATCGTCACCACGAGCATCCTCACCACCGGGGACGCCGTGAACGGGTACCGCATGGCCGGCATCCCGGACGGGCTCGGCGCGTACGACAACGGTGACGGCACCTTCACGGTCCTGATGAACCAGGAACTTCCCAGCGGCTCGGGTGCCGTGCGGGCGCACGGCGCCAAGGGCGCCTTCGTGTCCAAGTGGACCGTTGAGAAGGACACGCTGAAGGTGCTCCACGGCGAGGACCTGATCAAGCGGATGGTTCGCTGGAACGGCACTGGGTGGGAGCAGGTCCCGGCGGGTTCGACGCAGCTGGGCATCAGCCGGCTCTGCTCCGCGGACCTGTCCGAGGGCGCGTTCTACGACGCCGCGACGGGTCTCGGCACCCAGGAGCGGATCTTCATGAATGGTGAGGAGAGCGGCACCGAGGGTCGGGCCTTCGGTACCGTCGTCACCGGATCCGACGCGGGCAGCGCCTACCAGCTGGCCGCGCTGGGCAGAACGAGCTTCGAGAACGCGGTGGCCAAGCCCAACGCCGGCGCGTCGACCGTGGTCGCGACGCTCGACGACTCCGGCAACGGCCAGCTGTACTTCTACGTCGGCGCCAAGAAGAACTCGGGCACCGACATCGACAAGGCCGGCCTGTCCGGCGGCACGGTGTACGGGCTCAAGATCGAGGGTGTGGCCAGCGAGAACGACGCCACCACCCTGCCGGCCGGAAGCGCCCGCTTCAGCCTGGTCCCGCTCGGCGACGTCTCCAAGCTCAGCGGCGCCCAGTTGGAGACCCTGTCGAAGAACAACGGCGTGTCCGGCCTCAACCGGCCGGAAGACGGCTCCTGGGACCCGTCGGACGCGCAGAACTTCTACTTCAACACGACCGGCTCCTTCACCGGCATTTCGCGTCTGTGGAAGCTGAAGTTCGACAACGCCTCGGACGTGCTCGCCGGTGGCGTCGCCACGATCGAGGTGGCCAGCCCGCCGTTCGACCCTACGAAGTCGAACGCGGACCAGGCCGGCCCGCGCATGCTCGACAACCTCACCGTGAACGAGCGCGGCCAGGTCATCGTTCTCGAGGACGTCGGCAACAACGCCTACCTCGGTGGCGCATACCAGTACGACCCGACCACGAAGGCGCTGGCCCGCATCGCGGAGCACGACCCGGCGCGGTTCGCGGTCGGCGCCCCCGGCTTCATCACGCAGGACGAGGAGTCGTCCGGCGTCATCCCGGTGCCGTTCCTGGGCAACGGGAAGTACCTCATCGACGTGCAGAACCACAAGGCGAGCACCGACCCTGAGCTCGTCGAGGGCGGTCAACTCCTGCTCCTGCACATCCCGCCGGGCAAGCCGGTCAAGTAAGTCAAGCAACGCAACAACGCGGGCCGGCTCGTCGGAGCCGGCCCGCCCCCATCTCAGCAGTCGCTCATCGCGGGACCTGCACCCAGCGACCGGTCCGCACCGACGATCGGGACCCTCACTGAACGTGGTACGGGTCGCGCTGTCGCAAGTCAGGTGGACGCCGAGAGGTGGAGCACCTCGACCTTGCCGTCCAGGAGGACCGGACCGGCGGCGTACGGAACCAGCAGCGTGTCCCCCCGCCGGAGCGACAGTTCGTCCTGCTCGCCGAGCAGCCTGCCCGCTCCGGCCACCACGACCAGCACGCTGAAGCCAGGTTCCAGACGGTCGCCGCCGTGCAGGCGGCGGGCGGCGAAGAACTCGTCCGCGGCCTCGGGCAGCAGTCGCGCCGGAGTGCCGCGGAGCTCGTCGAGGCGCGATGGCGTCCAGGCGCCGCGGTCGACGCACTGCAGGGCCAGGTCGTAGCCGAGGCCAAGGTGGCCGTCGGCGAGGCCGAAGCCCTCGTATTCCAGCAGCACGGAGAAGTCGGTCGGTTCCTGGACCTCGACCAGCAGGATGCCGTCGCCGATCGCGTGCGGCAGGCCGGCCGGGCACAGGATCGCGTCGCCGGCCACGACCGGGATCTTGTTGGTGGCGGCGAGCATCGCCTCCGTCTGCTGCCCGTCCACCCAGCCGGCCAGCTCGGCGGCCTCCACGTCACGGGCAAAACCCAGATGGACGTACGCGTCGGGCCGCGCGGAGACGATCACCCAGGCCTCGGTCTTCCCGTACGGCGAGGCGAGGTGCGCGGTGGCGAAGCGGCGGTCCGGGTGCACGTGCAGCGGCAGCCGCTGACCGGCGTCGAGCAGCTTCACCAGCACGCCGGTGTCGGCGCGTTCCGGGCCGAGCCACCAGCGCGGGTCCACGGCGATCGCCTCGGCCAGCACGCGGCCGTCGGCCAGGGTGGACAGCCCGGACGGCGCGAGCCCGAACCGGCTGGTCACCGAGCCCACCCAGTCCTCGGGGCGGTCGGGCAGCGCCGGCACGTCGCGGAACTCGGCGATCCGGCCGGCGCCGCGATAGAACGTCTCGGGCTGGTTGGCGGGTAGTGCCTCGACGGTCATCGGTGTCCCTTCAGAGCCAGTTCGGCGAGGAAGCCGCCGACGAACGTGTCGCCGAGCCCGACGGTGGTGGGGTTCTGGACGTCGAGCTCGAAGCCGGGGACACAATCGACGGTCTCGCCCATGTGCGAGCGCAGCGCCGACGCGAAGGCGACGGACTCGGGCCGCCGAGGCAGCCGGCGCAGGCGCTCGACGTCCTCGTCGGTGAAGTCGTCGCCGTGGCAGTAGCGGGTGGCGGCCACGACGGTGCCGGTGTCGAGGGCGTCGGCGTACTCGCCTGCGCCGAGCGCCAGGGCCCAGTACTTCGTGTGCAGCACCAGCGTCGGCACCGGGATGAACGCGTGCACCACGGTGAGCGCCGCCGCGACATCCTCGGCCGAGAGCAGGTCGACCGGGCGGCCGAGGTACGACTGCAGCTCGTCCTCGTTCAGCCCGTACACGTCGATCTCGTCGAGCAGCGCGTCCCGGACCCGGCGGCTGAAGGCGGGCTCGTGGTAGGCCGCGTCCTCGAAGTAGGTCACCGCCCCGGACGGCAGTTGCCGCATGTGCTCCTTCAGGGAGGCGAGCCGCTCGTCGAGCTCCGCCTCGTCGCGCATGGCGTTGAATCCGGAGATCAGGAAGACGTCCGCCGTGCCCAGCCGGTCGCCGAGGTCGTCGGTGAGCACCATGGCGCTGTTCGCCGGGTCGTTGACGTAGATCAGGCGGTTCGGGAACGGCGCGGTCATGTCGATGTCGCTCGCCCGGACCCGCAGGCCCTTGTCGTACTGAACGATCAGGTGTGGATAGAAGGTGTCCCCGACACCGCTGTTGATGTAGTCGCTGTCGGCCGGCAGCAGCCGGCGGAAGGTGTCGTTGACGCTGACCAGGTGCAGCGTCGACGGCACGCCGAGCCGGCTCATGAGGATCCCGGCCCGCACCGAGGTGCCGCCCAGGGTCTCCCGGTGCGGGAACCGGTTCGCGAAGGTCGACAGCGCCGGGGCGGAGGCGACGAAGTGCTCGCCACCTCCGCCCCGGGCCACGTACCCGAGAATCGACGCCACGAGGTCCCGCTCACTGGTAACGGTGGCCGGCGACGTCAGTTCCGCGGCGACGATGCCGTACTCGGCGACAAGCTGTTCCAGGACTTCGGCGGTCAGCTTCAACTCGTAGTCGACGCAACCGCCGAGGCCCAGGAGCACCCGGGACGAATCGGCCATGTCAGTAGAGCGAGGCCTTGCCGGCGGCGCCGAACAGCTCGATCTTCTGGGCGGCGACCACCTTCATGGCCTCGATGCAGGCGGGCTGGATGGCGTTCGGCTCGCGCACCTTCTGGTCGTTGCCCAGCACCTCGCGCATCTTGTTGTGGTACGCGATCTTGATGTCGGTGGAGATGTTGATCTTGTTGATGCCGATCCGCGCGGCCTCGCGGATCTCGTCGTCCGGGTTGCCGGAGCCGCCGTGCAGCACCAGCGGGATCTGCACCCGGTTCTTGATCTCCTTGAGCAGGTCGAGCTTCAGCTCCGGCTTGAGGTGGGCCGGGTACAGGCCGTGGAACGTGCCGATCGCCACGGCGAGGCTGTCCACGCCGGTCTGCTCGACGAACGTGACCGCGTCGTCGGGGTCGGTGTAGATGATCTCGGCGGCACCCGCCTCGGCGTAGCTGTCGTTCCCGCCGATCGTGCCGAGCTCGCCCTCCACCGATACGCCGAGAACGTGCGCGGAGTCGGTGACCTTCTTGGTGATCGCGATGTTCTCCTCGAACGGCTTCAGCGAGCCGTCGATCATCACGGAGGTGAAGCCGTACTGGATCGCCTGCAGGATCTGCTCGTAGGTGGCGCCGTGGTCCCAGTGGATCGCGATCGGGACGCTCGAGTTGTGCGACCGCTCGATGATGCCGGTGATCATCTCGCGGCCGATGTGCCGGACCTCGTCCGGGTGGATCCCGACGATCAGGGGCGCGTTCGTCTCCTCGCTGATCTCCACGATTCCCTTGAACATCGCCCAGTCGCTGATGTTGAAGGCAGGCACGGCGAAGCTGTGCTCGTTGGCGACGTCCAGGATCGCCTTGCCGGTCGTCAGCATTTCTGTGTTTCTCCTTTTTGTGTTGCCCGGTGTGTCAGGCCTTGACGGCGCCGGCGGTGAGCCCGCCGATGAACCGTCGCTGGAATACGAGGAAGAGGATGAGAACCGGAACAGACCCCAGGATGCTCATCGCCATCATCTGGTTCCATTCGTACGAGTGCTGGCCCATGAGCAGCTGGATGCCGATCGGCACGGTGCGCATGTCGTCGGTACGGGTCAGCGTGAGCGCGAACAGGTACTCGTTCCACGAGATCATGAACGTGTAGACCCCGACCGCGATCAGACCGGGCACCGAGATCGGCACCAGGATCCGCCACAGCGCGGTCCAGCCGGTACCACCGTCGACCTTGACGGACTCGTCCAGCTCTCGCGGCATGGTGTTGAAGTACGCGGTGATCATGATGATCGCGTACGGGAGGGTGAACACCATGTGCGTGAGGATCAGGCCGGGATAGGTGTTGTACAGGCCGAGCGCGACGACGAGCCCGAAGTACGGAATGACGAGCGTGATCGGCGGCACGGCCTGGACGCTGACGATCACGGCGTTGATGGTCCTGGAGAACGGGAACGTGAAACGGCTGAACGCGAACCCGGCCAGCACGGCCACCAGCAGCGTCAGGATCGTCACCGCGAAGGCGACGATGTAGCTGTTGAGGAAGAACCGCAGCTGAGCACCGTTGCCCAGGATCTCCCGGTAGGCGTCGAACGAGAAGCTCTCGGTGAGCAGCTTCGGCGGGTTCTGGAAGACCTCACCGTTGCTCTTGAACGAGGTGGACAGCATCCACAGGACCGGCAGGCCGGCGAACAGCCCGCCGAGGACGAGCCCGGTGATGACGCCGGCCTTGGCGAGGGTGCGACGGGTCTTGACGGTGACGGCCATGTCTCACCGCTCCCTTTGCTGGCGTACATAGAAGAAGGCCAGGACCATCGTCAGCAGCAGCACGATCACGGCGGCAGCGGACGCGGTCGCGAACTCGTACTCGCTGAAGGCCTGCTTGTAGGTGTAGGTGCTGAGCATCTCGGTGGCGTTCAGCGGCCCGCCGCCGGTCGTCATCCAGATCAGTGCGAACTGCTGGGACGTCCAGATCAGGTCGAGCACCGCCATGCTGACGATCACCGGCCGCAGCTGGGGCAGCGTCACGTGCAGGAACCGCTGGAACCAGTTCGTCCCGTCCACGGCGGCCGCTTCGTACAGGTCGTTGGGGATGCCCTGCAGGGCGGCGAGCAGACTGATCATGAAGAACGGGTAGCCGGACCAGATGTTGACGAACGTGACCGCCCAGAGTGCCAGGCTCGGGTCACCGAGCCAGTTCACGCCCTCCTGGATGAGACCCAGTGTCCGCAGCACGTAGTTGACGACCCCGGACGGGTCGAGCAACAGCCGCCAGATGACGGCGATCACCGCGATCGTGAACAGCCAGGGCAGGATGTAGACGATCCGGAAGATGGCCTTGGTGACCCCGCTCAGCAACTGGGTGTTGAGCATCATCGCGAAGGCCAGGCCGAGAACCAGGTGGGCCACGGTGCTGACCGAGATGAAGACGGCCGTGTTCTTCAGCGCGGCCAGGAAGTCCGGGTCGGTGAGCACCTTGGTGTAGTTGGCGAACCCGGCGAACACCGAGTTCTCCTGGACGATCACGTTGTCCCGGAACGAGTAGCTGATCACCATGACGATGGGGACCACCATCAGGACCACGATCAGGAGCACCGTGGGGGACAGATAGCCGTACGGGATCAGGCGCCGGGCCACAGTGGAGCGCTTCCGGCCGGGCGTGACCTGCCCCTGGCTGGGCGCCGCGGTTTTCGGTGCCGTCATGGATGTCATTGCTGTCTCCTTGATCGGCCGCCGTGCCGGCGGACCGGCACGGCGCCCGGGCGGGCTACTCGATCACCGAGGACCAGGACTGCTGCGACTTGGCGAGGGCGTCGTCGACAGTCGTCTTGCCGGTCAGCACGAGCTGGAGCTGCTCGTCGAAGCTGCGCATCAGGTCCTCGGACTTGGGCAGGCCGACGAACTCGTTGGCGGGGTAACCCTGCTGGTAGATGTCGAAGGCGGTCTTGAACATCGGGTCGCTGTTGCCGAAGTCGGGCTTGGCGTTCTTGTTGCCCGGGAAGCCGTTCGCGATCGTGCTGAGCTTCGCGTTGGTCTCCTGGCTCATCAGGTAGGAGACGAACTTGAACGCCTCGGCCTTGTGCTTGGTGGAGTTGGAGATGCCGATACCCCACGACGCGTACGGGATGCCGCGCTTGCCGCTGTAGCCGTCCTCGGAGGGCAGGGCCGCCACCTCGAACTTCAGGTCGGGCTTGTTCTTCTTGATCAGGTTGATGTGCGCGAGCGAGTCGATCATCATGCCGACCTGGCCGTTGGTGAACTTCTCGACCTTGTCCTGCTCTTTCATGGTGAGCGAACCGGGGGCGATGACGCCGGCGTCGTTCAGGCTCTTGACGTACTCGACCGTGCTCTTGACCTCTGGGCTGGTCAGGTTGGGCTTGCCGTCCTTCAGCATGCTGCCGCCGGACGCCCAGAGCCAGGACATGACGTCGTTCTGGATGCCGTTGGGGACGGCGGTGTCGAGCGGGAGTGCCCAGCCCTTCACGTCAGTACCGGTCGCGGTGATCTTCTTGGCCGCGTCAAGGAACTGGGTGCGCGTGGTGGGCACGTCGGCGACGCCGGCCTTGCCGAGCAGGTCCTTGTTGACGAAGAGCGGGTAGACGAAGTTGACCACCGGGATCATGTAGGTCTTGCCCTTGACCTGAACCTGGCTGGCGAGCTGGTTGGCGTCGTAGTTCGCGTCCGTCATCAGCTTGGACAGGTCGGTGATCGCACCCTGCTTGGCGAAGTCGTTGACCCAGGCGCCGTCGAGGCCCACCACGTCGGGCAGGGTCTTCGACGCCGCACCGGTGATGAGCTGCTGCTTGGTCGAGGCGTACGGCGCGCTCAGCAGCTTGATCTTGATGTTCGGGTTCTGCGCGGTGAAATCGTTGACGATCTTGTCGAACTCCCCGGCCGGAAGCTCCGCCCCCCACCACTGGGCGAACTCCAGCGTCACGCCGCCACCCGAGGCGGTGTCGCCCGAGTCGCTCGAGCCACACGCCGCCACGACCGCGACCAGCGCGGCCGCCGTCACTGCCCCTAACGCCCGCTTCAGCCGGGATGCACGTACCGCCATGGCATGCTCCTTCTATATCGAGATCTTTCTGTTCTCCGCCGCGTTGGCGCCACGTTAGCAGCGTGTTACAGATCAAGACAAGAGAAGAACAGCAAGAAACTGCGGAGTACGGCATACTATGGCGTCATGAGGCAGAACCCGGTACCCCATTGCCACCCCCCGGGCTGCAGTTTGCCCAGCCGACATCGAGCTTCGATCGGCTTTGCCCATCCTTGCAGCTCTTCGCCGCTCTGCGCAGCGATGCTCTCAGCGGGTCGGCAGGTGTGGCATACTCCCGCACTGACGAGGGGGGAACAGTGAGCGTTGGCAGGGACGAGCGACAGCGCCATCTACCTGCCGGGCGCAAGGCGCAGCTGGCCGCGCACGTTGCCGAATCCGGCCAGGTCACGGTGGGCGAGCTGGCCGAGCGCTTCGGCGTCTCCATCGACACCGTGCGACGCGATCTCGATCAACTGGCCGCCGAGGGCATCCTCGTGCGCACATACGGTGGCGCCGTCAGTCTGTCCACGGTCTCGCGCACCACCGACCGCGCCGTCGACCAGCGGCTCGCGGTGCAGGAGCAGGAGAAGGAGAAGATCGCGGCGCTGGCCGCGTCCCTGGTCCAGGACGGCTCGACCATCATGATCAACGGCGGGACGACCACCCTCGCGCTCGCCCGCAACCTCGGCCAGCACCGCGACCTCACGGTGGCGACGAACAACCTGCTGGTGCCGGGCGCGCTCCCGCCCACAGCCATCCGCGACATCTACGTCTTCGGCGGCGCGGTGCGCGCGCTCACGCTCGCCACGATCGGCCCGGTCAGCTTCCGCGCCAATGGCGGCGTCGAGCTGGACATCAGCTGCGATCTGGCGCTGATCGGCGTCGGCGCGGTCTCCGCCGTCGCCGGCTACACGACGAGCAACCTCGCCGAGGCCGCGATGATGCAGGACATGATCTCCCGTGCGGCCCGCGTGGCGATCCTCGCCGACTCCTCCAAGTTCGGCCGCCGCCTGTTCGCCCAGGTATCGGAGCTCGGCGTCGCCGACTACCTGATCACCGACACCGCGCCGCCGCCCGACCTGCGGAACGCCCTGAAGGCGAACGGCGTGGAGCTCCTCACTCCCACGGCCAAGTCCCTGGATCCACGGCAGGCGTGACCGTTCCGTGCCCGCAGCTTCCGCGCGCAAACGCGTTCCGCCGGCCGGGCGAGCGGCAGCGGACCACGCAGCCGTGCCGCGCCTGGACGTCGATCGCTACAGCCTGTGAGGCGTTTGTCTTGTCCTGACCTGCTTACGTTCGGAGAGCGGCAGCGCGAACAGTAGATTCTTCGCCGGGTATGCCGGTGACCGAATGTAGCCCTGGCTCGTGATGCCGGTCAGCGGATGACCCGGCACACCAGCGCGTCGCTGCTGCCGCGGAAGGCGCTCATGACCACGTCCGTGGTGAGGTATTTGCACGCGAGGTACGGGTCGCCGCTGCCCACGTACTGCAGTGGCGCGCCCGATCCGGTGTAGCAGCGCAGCCCGGAGCTCTCGTAGAAGCCGATCCAGGAGGTCGAGTACCGCGAGTGGCAGTAGTCGCCGATGGACAGCGGTCCGAACGGAACATCCACGACAGCGGCGTGGGCGGGCGCGGCGAACGCGAGGGTCGCCGCGCCGGCCAGCATCGCGCCGCCGGCGATGGTCAGGAGACGTCGAATCACGGGCACCTCCAACTCATGGGAGGGCGGAAAACCCGCCTGAGGGCCCAATTATCAAATAGAAAACTTTCTTTATCAATGCTTGCCGAAGCAAGCCGATGCGTGTACTGCTGCACCGATTCTGGTGCGTGCAGGCTGGTACACCGAACGCGATCTCCTTGGCGTGGACGTCGAGGAGTTACTGCTCGAGCGTGGTGTCGAGGTCGATCACGTCACGATCTTCCGCTGGGTCCAGCCAGGTCATCGACGTGCTCTTCTCAGCCCGCCGCGATGCTGCCGGGGCCCGCCGGTTCTTCCGCCGGGCGTTAGCCACGTTGAAGGTGACACCGAGCGAGGTGGTCACCGACGCCGCGTGCAACAGCGCCGGATCAAGCTACTTTAGGGCAAGCCGGGCAGTGGTATCGACGACGGCAACGGCAGGGACGGCAGGAGCGAAGGCAGGTTGGGGACGGGGATGCCCGGGGCCGGCGACTGGCCGCCGCCGGGATTGCCGCCGCCACCGGGTCCGTCCGTGGTGGTGCCGGGCGACGGCGCGGGGCTCGGCCCGGTGGTGCCTGGTGTGGAGCCGCCGCCGGTGGACGATGGCTGCCCCGTCGGGGCGGACGCGGCGGGCAGCGAGCGGCGGATCTCGTCGATCCGGTCGAGCAACCGCTGGCGCGTCGCTGGGTCGCCGACCTGCTGTGCGTAGCCGGTGGCGGTGTCGAGCAGGCGGCGGGCCTCGTTGTAGCGGCTGGCCGCGGCCGCGTCGGCGGCCTGCACTATGGCGTGCTCGGCGGCGCGGGTGTCGACGACCTGCGGGTACAGCACCCGGGCGATCGGCCACAACGGACCGTCCGGGCTCGAACGGTGCGCGCCGAGGGCCAGGCCGCCGAGGAGTAGCGCGGCCGCCGCCACGCCGGCGAACATGCGGCGCAGGCCCGTGCCGCGCCGCCGGAGCGGCGCCGGTTCGGCCACATCCTGCCCGTCGGCGGTCGGTTCGGTCGGCATGATGAGGATGTCGTTCGCGGGAAGGTCGGTGTCGAGTTCGGCCCGCCATGCGGCGAGCAGACCGGCGAGGTCGTCGCCGTCCGGTGCCGGCTCGCCCCGGCCGAGGGCGTCGAGCAGCGTGTCGTCGGCCTGGACGGCGGCCAGGTCGACGGGCTGCTCGCCGCGCTGTTCGCTCATGCTCACGCCGCCACCTCGCCCAACATGTCACCAGCCAGCGTACGCAGCCGGGCCAGGGCCCGGGACTGGGCGACCCTGACGGCGGGTGCCGACATGCCGACGATCACGCCGACCTCTTCGGCCGGCAGCCCGACCGCCACCCGCAGCAGGACGATCTCCCGCTGCTGCTCGGGTAACAGGGCGAGCAGCCCGGACAGTCGCTGCGCCACGTCGGTGTTCATCGCCTGCTGCTCGGGGCCGGGTGCCGTGTCGGGGCGGTTGGCGAGCGTGTCGACCGGCGCGGTTGCGGCGTCGCGAACGGCGGCGCGCTGGGCGTCGGCGACCTTGTGGGCGGCGATGGCGTAGACGAAGGCGGTGAACGGGCGGCCCTGGTCGCGGTAGCCGGGCAGTGCCCGTAACAGCGCGAGGCACACCTCCTGCGCGACGTCGTCGGCGGTCGTGTAGGCGCCGCCGACGCGGCCGAGGCGGGCCCGGCAGTATCGGACGATACCGGGACGGAGCTGGGCGAGTAGGGCCGCCGTGGCGTCCGGATCGGCCCGTAGGGCCCGATTGACCAGGTCTTGTTCGATCGCAGCCGTCATCGCGTGGGGTGTGCCGCCTTCGTTACCGGGGGGTAACGGCACCGTATCCACCGACGTCGGTTTGCGCCAGCCGGGCGGTGCTCGCGAAAAAGTTTTCGCCGAGGTGTTACGTCCGGCGCCCCTCCCGCGATGTCTCCAGCAAGGGGTTCGGATAGGGAGGCCGGATGGGCGTCGAAGTGCGGGTTGAAGGACTCACCAAGTCCTTCGGCGGCCAGCCGGTGTGGTCCGACGTGTCGCTGACGCTGCCGGCCGGCGAGATCTCGGTCCTGCTCGGACCCTCCGGCACGGGCAAGTCGGTGTTCCTCAAGACGCTGGTCGGGCTGTTGCGGCCGGACCGGGGGGCGATATGGATCGGCGATCACGACCTCACCCGCCTCACGGAACGGCAGCTGTACGAGGTGCGCAAGCTCTTCGGCGTGCTGTTCCAGGACGGCGCCCTGTTCGGCTCGATGAACATCTACGACAACGTCGCGTTCCCGCTGCGCGAGCACACTCGCAAGCCGGAAGGGGAGATCCGGGGGATCGTCGGCGAGAAGCTCGAGATGGTCGGCCTGCTCGGCGCGGAGAAGAAGCTGCCCGGCGAGATCTCCGGCGGCATGCGCAAGCGCGCCGGCCTGGCCCGTGCACTGGTGCTCGACCCCGAGATCGTCCTGTTCGACGAGCCCGACTCCGGCCTCGACCCGGTCCGCACCGCGTACCTCAACCAGCTGATCATCGACCTCAATCAGCAGATCGACGCGACGTTCGTGATCGTCACGCACGACATCAACACCGCCCGTACGGTCCCTGACAACATCGGCCTGATCTACCACGGTCACCTGGCGATGTTCGGGCCGCGGGAGATGCTGCTGTCGAGCACCGAGCCGGTCGTCCGGCAGTTCCTCAACGCGCAGCGGATCGGCCCGATCGGCATGTCCGAGGAGAAGGACGCCGATGAGCTGCGGGCCGAGGCCGACGCGGGTGTCGAGCTGCCGCCGCTGCCGGCGATCCCACTGCAGCTGCAGCCGTCGAACGGGCTGCCCCGGCGCGCGGAGCGTCGGCCCGGCCAGTGGTGCCGGGACAACCGGGTGACACCACCGCCCGGATCGTTCGGCACCGAACAGGGCAGCGAACTGGGCGCGATCCGATGACCGCGCCGCTGCGTCAGTCCGGGCTGTTCTTCGCGTTCTGCCTCGACGCGCTGCGCGGACTGACCCGCCGGCCGTTCCAGGTGCGCGAGTTCCTGCAGCAGGCGTGGTTCGTCAGCTCGGTGTCGATCCTGCCCGCCGCGCTGGTCTCGGTACCGTTCGGCGCCGTCA
Source organism: Dactylosporangium sp. NPDC049742 (assembly GCF_040674675.1). NCBI lineage: Bacteria > Bacillati > Actinomycetota > Actinomycetes > Micromonosporales > Micromonosporaceae > Dactylosporangium > Dactylosporangium sp. NPDC049742. The sequence goes on from NZ_JBFANF010000053.1 coordinate 79,427, forward strand.
TCGCGTTGCAACTCGGCTCGCTGGTCCGCCAGCTCGGCGCCCAGTCGTTCACCGGGGCGGCATCGGTGCTCGCCGTGGTGCGCGAGGCCGGCCCGATCGTCACCGCCCTCATCATCGCCGGTGCGGGCGGCTCGGCGATCTGCGCCGACCTCGGCGCCCGGAAGATCCGCGAGGAGCTCGACGCGATGGAGGTGCTCGGCATCGACCCGCTGCACCGGCTCGTCGCCCCGCGGGTCGCCGCCACGATGCTCGTCGCGGTCCTGCTCAACGGCCTCGTCAGCGTCGTCGGCGTGAGCGGCGGCTACTGCTTCAACGTTGTCATGCAGGGCGGCACACCCGGTGCCTACGTGGCGAGCTTCCAGGCGCTGGGGCAGCTGCCGGACCTGGTCGTCGGGGAGATCAAGGCGCTGGTGTTCGGTGCCGTGGCGGCGCTCGTCGCGTCGTACAAGGGCATCACCGCACGCGGCGGGCCGAAGGGCGTCGGTGACGCGGTCAACCACAGCGTCGTCATCACCTTCATGTTGCTGTTCGCGCTGAACTTCGTCATCACCGCCGTGTACTTCCAGGTCGTACCGCAGAAGGGGAGCTGAGATGCCGGTCCTGCGACAGCTCGACAACCTCGGCGGGCAGCTGGCGTTCTACCTGCGGGCGTTCGCCTGGACGCCGCGCACGATCCGTCGGTACAAGCGGGAAGTCGTCCGGCTGCTGGCCGAGGTCAGCTTCGGCACCGGGGCGCTCGCCGTGGCCGGCGGCACGGTCGGCGTCATCTGCTTCATGACGTTCTTCACCGGCACCGAGGTCGGGCTGCAGGGATACCAGGCGCTCGACCAGCTCGGCAGCAGCGCGTTCACCGGCTTCATCTCGGCCTACTTCAACACCCGGGAGATCTCGCCGCTCGTCGCCGCGCTCGCGCTGTCGGCGACCGTCGGCTGCGGCTTCACCGCGCAGTTGGGCGCGATGCGGATCTCCGAGGAGGTCGACGCCCTCGAGGTGATGGCCGTGCCGTCGCTGCCGTTCCTGGTCACCACGCGGATGATCGCCGGTTTCATCGCGGTGATCCCGCTGTACGTGCTGGGCCTGCTGTCGAGCTACCTGGCCACCCGCACCATGGCCATCGTCTACTTCGGACAGTCGGCAGGCACCTACGACTACTACTTCCACCTGTTCCTGCCGCCGGAGGACGTACTCTGGTCGTTCGGCAAGGTCATGGTGTTCAGCGTGATCGTCATGCTCGTCCACTGCTACTACGGCTACACCGCCGGCGGTGGCCCGGCCGGCGTCGGCGTCGCGGTCGGCCGCGCCGTGCGGCTCGCGATCGTCGCGGTGAACGTCGTCGACTTCTTCCTGTCGCTGGCCATCTGGGGCGCGACCACGACGGTGCGGATCGCCGGATGAACGCCAGACACCGGGTGCTCGGCATCGCGTTCGTCGTGCTGCTCGGTGCGGCGCTCGGCCTCGCCGTGCTGCAGTACCGCAAAACCTTCGACGACGTGACCTGGGTGACGCTGCGGACCGGCCGGACCGGCATGCAGCTGAGCCCCGGCGCGGACGTCAAGCTCTTCGGGGTCGTCGTGGGGGAGGTGCGCACGGTGTCCACCGGCGGCACCGGTGCGCGGCTGCGGATCGCGCTCGACCCGGCGCTGGTGCCGCAGATCCCCGCCGACGTCAACGCCCGGCTGCTGCCGAAGACCCTGTTCGGCGAGCGGTACGTCGCGCTGCTGCCGCCCGCGGGCACCACCGGGCGGGCGATCCGCGACGGCGACGTCATCACGCAGGACCGCAGCGAGAGCGGGGTCGAGCTGGAGCAGGTGCTCGACAACGCGCTGCCGCTGCTGCAGTCGATCCAGCCGGACAAGCTCGCCGCGACGCTCGGCGCGCTGGCCACCGCGCTGGAGGGCCGGGGCACGCGGCTCGGCGAACAGCTGGTGTCCCTGGACCAGTACCTGGCCGCGCTCAACGAGCAGATGCCGCTGATCGCCGAGGACGTACGCCGGCTCGCCACCGTGCTGGACGTCTACGACGGTGCGCTGCCGGACCTGCTCGCGATCCTGCGCGACGCGTCGGTGACCGCGACGACCGTGACGAACCAGCGCACCCAGCTGGCGGCGCTGTTCGCGGACACCACCGAGGCCGCCGACGCCACCCGGCTCTTCCTCGAACGCCACGGCGACCAGCTGATCCAGGTCGGCGACGTCAGCCGTCCGCTGCTGGAACTGCTGGCCGCCTACGCACCGGAGTACCCCTGCCTCATGAACGGTCTCGTCGCGCTGCAGCCGCGGGTGGAGCAGGTCTTCGCCACCGGCCGGATGCGCATCACGCTGGAGATCACCCGCGACAACGGCAAGTTCGAGCAGGGCCGGGACGAGCCGGTGTACGGCGCGAACAACGGCCCTAACTGCCGCGGCCTGCCCGACCCGCACGTCCCCGCACCGCAGACGCCGATCAATGACGGCTACGACTACGGCGCGGCCCGCCCCGGGCCGCCGAAGCTGCCGGTCGGTCTGCTGCCCGCCACCGCGGCGACGCTGCCCACCGCCGACGCCGCCACCGCGGAGGAGCGCCGGCTGCTGCAGCCGCTGCTCGGCTCGCAGCTGGGCGTGCCCCCGGCCGAGGTGCCTGACATCGCGGTACTGCTGTGGGGCCCGCTGCTGCGCGGAGCGGTGGTGAACGCACCATGAACCGGGCCGTGCTCGCTCCACTGCTGAAGCTGACCGCGTTCGCGGCGGTGACCGTCCTGCTCACCGCGATGCTGGCGCAGACCCTCGGCGCCTTCTCGTCCGGCGGCACCGTCTACCGGGCCCGGTTCACCGACGTCACCGGGCTACTCGCCGGCGACGACGTGCGCATCTCCGGCGTGCGGGTGGGCAAGGTGCGCGACATCACGGTCGTCGACAACACCGTCGCCGAGGTCGCCTTCACGGCCGCCGACGACATCCCCCTCACCACGACCGTCCACGCGACGATCCGCTACCGGAACCTGGTCGGTCAGCGGTACATCGCGTTGAGCGAGGGGCCCGGCGACTCGCGGCCGCTGCGCCCGAACGGGCTCATCCCGCAGTCACAGACGACCCCGGCGCTGGACCTGACGGTGCTGTTCAACGGGTTCCGGCCGCTGTTCACCGCGTTGACCCCGCAGGCCGTCAACCAGCTGGCGTACGAGATCATCCAGCTCCTGCAGGGCGAGGGTGGCACCGTCGCGAGCCTGCTGCGGCGCACCGCCTCGCTCACCGGCACACTCGCCGACCGCGACGCCGTCATCGGCCGGGTCGTCACGAACCTCAACGCCGTCTTGTCCACACTGGCCGATCACAGCGGCGAGCTCGACGAGGCGATCCGGCAGCTGCAGCAGTTCGTGTCCGGGCTGGCCACCGACCGGGTCGCGATCGGCGACGCACTGGTCAACCTGGGCGACCTGACCGGCGCGACCGCGTCGCTGCTCGGCGACGCGCGGCCGTCGCTCGCGGCCGACGTCGACGCGCTCGGCACGCTGTCGACGACCCTCAACGACAACGCCGCCGTCATCGACGAGACGCTCGCCGGGCTCCCCGACCGGTACAGCTCGCTGACCCGGGTCGCGTCGTACGGCTCGTGGTTCAACTTCTTCCTCTGCGACTTCGACGGCCACGTCAGCGTCGCCGGGCACGGCGACCTGAACCCGGCCACGTTCAGTTCGCAGGCGGCGCGCTGCACGACTGCGGGAGGTCGCGCGTGAAACCGTTCCGGGAACGCAATCCGCTCGTGGTCGGCGCGGTCGGCCTCGCGGCGCTGGTGGGCCTGGTGGCCGGGGCGTTCCAGCTCGACGCCCTCGACACGCTGACTGCCCAGGGCTCCTACCGCGCCGCCTTCCGCGACGCGAGCGGCCTGGCGCCGGGCAACGAGGTCCGCGTCGCCGGTGTCCGCGTCGGCGAGGTCACCGCCGTCGACCTGGCGCGCGGCGGCGCCGGCCCGTACGTGCGGGTGCGGTTCCGCCTCGACGACCACGCCGTGCGGCTGGGGAAGGCGACCAGCGCGACGATCCGCATCAAGACCGTGCTGGGCCAGAAGTACCTGGCACTCGCCCCCGACGGGCCGGGCCGGCTCGCTGAGGACGCCGAGATCCCGCTGGAGCGCACCGCTGCCCCGTTCGACGTGGTCCAGGCGGTGACCGGGCTGGCCGAGACGCTCGACGAGATCGACACCACGCAGCTCGCGACGGCGTTCACCACACTCGCGCAGACGTTCGCCGACACCCCGGCGAGCGTGAAGTCGTCGCTGGACGGGCTGTCACGGCTGTCGAAGACCGTCGCCGACCGCGACACCGAGCTGCGGGAACTGCTCGCCCGCGCCCACGACGTCACCGGCGTCCTCGCCGCCCGGGACGAGGAGTTCCGCAAGCTCGTCGCCGACGGCAACGCGCTGCTGGCGGAGGTCAACCGGCGCAAGGACGCGATCCACGACCTGCTCGTCGGCACCAACACGCTGGCGACCCAGCTGTCCGGCCTTGCCGCCGACAACCGCGAGCAGCTCCAGCCGGCGCTGCAGCAGCTGCGCGGCGTCGCCGCCACGCTCCAGCGCAACCGCGACAACCTCGAACAGACCATCCAGAACATGGGGCCATTCGTCAACGCGTTCGCGAACGTCGTCGGCAACGGCCGCTGGTTCGACTCCTACGTCGCGGGGCTGCTCCAGCCCTACCAACCCACGACGGGAAGGCGCTGAGATGCGTTCACGTCGCCTCATCGCGATCGTCGCGGTGCTCGCCGTGGCCGCCGCCGCGGCGGTGGTCGTCGCCACGCGCGGCGCACCGCAGCGGCGGCTCGTCGCGCACTTCAGCCGCGTCGTCGGCATCCACGAGGGCTCGTCGGTCCGGGTGCTCGGCGTGCGCATCGGCGAGGTGGTCTCGGTGACCCCGCAGGGCCGCACGGTCCGCGTCGAGATGCGCTACGACGCGAGCCGGCGCGTCCCCGCCGACGCGCAGGCGCTCATCATCCCGCCGAGTGTCGTCAGCGACCGGTACGTGCAGCTCGCCCCCGCCTACAACGGCGGCGCCGCGATGCCCGACGGCGGCGACGTGCCGCTGCAGCGCACCGCCGCGCCGATGGAGATCGACGACATCTACCGGGCCCTCGACGAGTTCAACAAGGCGCTGGGTCCCGAGGGTGCCAACGCCGACGGCGCGCTCAAGGACCTGGTCGCCGCCGGGCGCGCGAACCTCGAAGGCAACGGGGAGGCGCTGCACACGACCCTCGGCGACTTCTCCCGCGCGCTGTCCACGCTGGCCGACGGCCGTCAGGACCTGTTCGGCACAGTCGCCAACCTGCAGCTCTTCACCACCGCGCTGGCCCGCAGCGACCAGCAGGTGCGGGCGTTCAACCAGCAGCTCGCCACGGTGGCCGGTCAGCTGGCCGGCGAGGGGGACGAGCTGGCCGCCGCGTTGCGCAGCCTCGCGACCGCGCTCGCCGACATCACCACGTTCATCAAAGAGAACCGTGACGCGCTGAAGTCCAATGTGGACGCCCTCGCGGACGTCACGGGCATCCTGGTCCGCCAGCAGAAGGCGATCATCAACATCCTCGACGTGACCCCGCTCGCGGTGTCCAACCTCAACCTCGCGTACAACGCCCGATCGGGGACGATCGACACGCGGGACAACGCGCTCGGCCCGTACGACCCGGCGAGCTACATCTGCTCGCTCATGGTCGACCTCGTGCCCACGCCGCAGATCCCCAAGGAGTGCTTCGCGCTCGCCCAGACCCTCAACGCCAAGAAGCTGCCCATGACCGACCAGCTGCGCAAGCTCCTCGGCCTGCCGGCGGCGACGGGTGGGGCCGACGCCGCCGGCCCACCACCGACCGGCGCGCCGGTCGTGCCCCAGCTGCCCGAGGTCGTGCAGGACCTCACTGTCGGCGGCATCCTGCGGGGTACACGATGAAGCGCACCGCCCTCGCCGGTCTCACCGTCGTGCTGCTCGCGGGCGGGTGCGGGCTGCCCGACGTCGCGTCGCTGCCGCTGCCGGGCGGCGCGCCGGCCGGCGATGGGTACACCGTGACGGCCGAGTTCGCCGACGTGCTCGATCTTGTGCCGCAGGCCGCGGTCAAGGTCAACGACGTGACCGTCGGCAGCGTCGAGCGGATCTCGCTGTACGGCTGGACGGCCCGCGTCCGGATGCGCATCGGCAGGGACGTGCGGCTGCCGGAGAACGCCACCGCCGCCGTGCGGCAGACGAGCCTGCTCGGCGAGAAGTACGTCGCGCTGGAGGCGCCCACCACCGAGTCCCCGCGCGGCCGACTGACCGACGGCGCGGTCGTGCCGCTGGCCCGCACCAGGCGGGCGGCCGAGGTCGAGGAGGTGCTCGCCGCGCTGGGGCTGCTGCTCAACGGCGGCGGGCTGAGCCACCTGAAGACCATCAACGAGGAGCTGGCCAAGGCCCTGGAGGGACGGGAGACCGAGGCGAAGGACGCCCTGCACCAGCTGGACACCTTCGTCGGCGGCCTGGACCAGCAGAAGGCCGACATCGTCCGCGCGATCGACTCGCTCGACCGCCTCACCGGGCAGCTGTCCCGGCAGCGGGACGTCATCGGCACGGCGCTGGACTCGCTCGCGCCGGGCCTGACCGTGCTCGAGGAGCAGCGGGACCAGCTCACGCTCGCGCTGACCGCCCTCGGTGAGCTGGGCCGGGTCGGCACCCAGGTGGTCACCCGCAGCCGCGACGACACGCTGGCGGTCCTGCACTCACTGCAGCCGATCCTCGAACAGCTGGTGAAGGCGGGCGACGCCCTGCCGAAGTCGCTGGACTTCATGCTGACGTTCCCGTTCCCGCCCAACGTCACCGGCGCGATCGTCGGCGACTTCGTCAACCTCGGCGCGACCGCCGACCTCGACGCGACCACGATCCTGTCGAACCTGCTGGTGGCGACCGCGCCGCCGGCCGCCGCGGGCTCCGCGCCCGGCGGTCGGCCGGGGCACACCGACAACCCGTCCACCGGTGGCAAGGTGCCGGGCAAACCGCCGTCGACCGTACCCTCGCTGCCCGGCGTGCTGCCGTTGCCGTGCCTGCCGCTCGGCGGGGTCCTGCCGCCCGGCTGGCAGCCGCCGTCCGGGTGCGACCTGCCCGAGGGCTGCAAGCTGCTGCCGCCGGGCACCATCGCACCACCCGGCAGCCTGCTGCCGCCCGGCGGGATCGTGCCGCCCGGCACCGTCTTCCCGCCCGGCACCGTGCTCCCACCCGGCACAGCCCTGCCGCCGGCCTGCCTGCTGCCGCCGGTCACCGGCGCGGTCACCGGGCAGCAGGGCCCGCTGCCGAACCTGCTCAACGGAGGGTTGCTGCCGTGATCCGACGCGCCGCCAAGTTGCAGGTCCTGGCCTTCCTCGTGGTCGGGCTCATCGGCGTCGCCTACGTCGGTGTCACGTACGTGGGGCTCGGCGACCGGCTCCTCGGCCGCGGGTACGTCGTCTACGCCGACTTCGCCGAGGCCGGCGGCATCTTCCCGAACGCGCCGGTGACCTACCGCGGGGTGCCGGTCGGCCGGGTCGACGCCGTCGCGCTCCACGACGGCGGGGCCCGGGCGCAGATGCGGATCGACGACGGGGTGCTGGTCTCCCGCGACACCAGGGCCGTGGTCGGCCAGCGCTCCGCGGTCGGTGAGCAGTTCCTCGACCTGCGCCCGGAGACCGACGCCGGCCCGTACCTCACGGACGGCTCGGTCATCCCGCGCAGCCGCACCGGCATCCCGCTGGCCCCCGAGACGCTCCTGGCGAATCTCGACGCGCTCGTGCGCTCCGTCGACCCGGCCGCCCTGTCGATCGTCATCGACGAGCTCGGCACCGCCTTCGAGGGCAACGAGCAGGCGCTGCGCACGATCATCGACGCCGGTGACCTGCTCCTGCAGGAGGCGACCGCGAACCTGCCTCAGACGGTCACCCTGCTGCGCGACGGCCGCACCGTGCTCACAACACAGGAGGAGTCCGCGGCGGCGATCCGGGCCTGGGCGAGCGGGCTGGCGCAGCTCGCCCAGACGCTGCGCTCGTCCGACGCCGACCTGCGCCGGCTCATCGCCAACGGGCCGCCGGCCGCCGAGCAACTCGTCGCGCTGCTGGACGGGCTCGACCCGACGATCGGCACGCTGCTGGGCAACCTGATCTCGGTCAACGGCGTCGCCACCCGGCGCCTGGCCGGCATCGAACAGATCCTGGTCGTCTACCCGATGGCCATCGCCGGCGGCTTCACCGTCACGCCGGGCGACGGCACCGCACACCTCGGGCTGGTGCTCAACGTCGACGATCCGCCGCCCTGCAAGTACGGGCAGACCACCCGGTGCAGCGGTGCCGACCAGGCCCGCGGCTCCAGTGTCCGCGGCACGAACAACGTACCGCGCCCCAGCGGCGGCGACCCGCCCCCGCCCGGCGACCCGGGCGCCCAGACGGGCGGCTACGACCCGGCGTCCGGCCTGGCGCTGGGCACCGACGGTCACCCGCTGCTGTTCGGCACCACCGGCGGGCAGTACCAGTTCGCCGGGGACCAGTCCTGGAAACAGCTCCTGCTCGCCGGGCTCGCCCCGTAGACCTTGGAAGGAGGGCATCGGCCCGCGGCGGCGGTCACCGGCGGGTCGAAGGTCTTCAACGCGCTCAGCGACGGGACTTCGATGCGGTCGATGGTGTGGCCGACGGCGCGCTCG
>NZ_JBFANF010000054.1:0-87050 GCF_040674675.1 Dactylosporangium sp. NPDC049742
CACCGCACCGCCGCCGGCCTGGGCGGGGCGCGCGCCGACGGAGGACGCCGCCAAGCGCTTCCTCGCCGGGCACGGCGTCGCCGTCGCCCGTGAGGTGCTCGTCGCCCCGGGCGGCGACGTGCTCGGCGCGGCCGCCGGGCTGCGCCGGCCGCTCGTCGCGAAGCAGCTCTGCGTCGGGATCGAGCACAAGAGCGACCTCGGGCTCGTGGCCGTCGGCCTGCGCACGGACGACGAGGTGCGGGCGGCCGTCGAGGGCTTCGCCGCGGCCGTCGCCACGCACCGCCTCCAGCCGCACGGCATCCTGCTCGCGGAGCAGGCGACCGGGGCCGAGGTCATCGTCGGTGGGGTGCGCGACCCCGACTTCGGCCCGATGGTGCTCGTCGGGGCCGGCGGGGTGCTCACCGAGGTGTTCAGCGACCGGGTGCTGGCCCGCTGCCCGGTGACCGCCGACGAGGCGCGGGCCATGCTGCGCGGGCTGCGGATCTGGCCGGTGCTCGACGGCTACCGCGGCGCCCGGCACGACGTCGCCGCCCTCGCCGAGCTGATCTCCCGCGTGTCCGAGCTGCTCGCCGGCGGCGACTGGATCGCCGCCCTCGACCTCAACCCCGTCATCGTCGGCGCCACCGGCGCCGTCGCCGTCGACGCCGCCGTGCACGTCCGGGAGGCCTGATGGACCTGTTCACACCGATCCGCGTCGGCGCGCTCACCGCGCGGAGCCGGGTCGTCATGCCGCCGCACTCCTCGGCGATCGGGAACCTGTGGGGCACCGAGGCGGAGGCCGGGCAGGCGATCGCGTACCTCGCCGAGCGGGCGCGGGCGGGCATCGCCTGGTCGACGATCCCGGGGCGGATCAGCAACGTCCTCGCGCCCGGGTTCGAGCCGTCCGGCATCAGCGCCGTCGTGCACGGTGCGTTCCGCGGCGCGAACTACGTCGAGCGGGTGCGCCGGTACAGCGCGGCGATGCACGAGGCCGGCGCGCTGGCCGCAACGCAGCTGACGATGAACGGCGGCTACCCGCACGCCCCTTCGGACCGGTTCGCGACACCGGTGAACTTCCTCGCCCCGCACGCGATCACGGTGGACGAGCTCGCGCTGCTGCTGGACGAGTACGAGTTCTCGGCCGGGACCGCCCGGCAGGCCGGCATCGACGTGCTCGAGCTGCACATGAACCACGAGGACCTGACCCAGCAGTTCCTCTCGCCCAGCACCAACGACCGCACGGACCACTACGGCGGCTCCCTGGAGAACCGCATGCGCCTGCCGGTCGAGGTGCTGGAGCGCGCCCGCGCCGCGTTCGGCCGCGACGGCGCGCTCGGCGTGCGGATGAACCTGGCGGTGCCCGGGTCCTACGAGCTGGACGAGGGCGTCGAGATCGCCCGCCGCATCGAGGCGACCGGCCTCGTCGACTACTTCCACCTGGTCTACGGCTCGACCTGGGGCCACCCGAGCTACATCCAGCCCCACTTCTACGAGCCCGGCGCCTGGTCGGGGCTCGCCCGGCGGTACCGGGAGACGCTGTCGGTGCCGGTCGTCTACACGGGGCTGGTCAACAGCCCCCGCCTGGCCGCCGAGATCGTCGCGCGGGGCGACGCCGACCTCGTCGGGATGGCCCGGGCCCACGTCGCCGACCCGCAGCTGCTGGTCAAGGCGCGGGCCGGTGAGCACCGGTCGATCCGCCCGTGCGTCGGCGGCAACGACTGCATCAACCGGCGCTACGTCGACGGCCTGCCGTTCGGCTGCGCCGTCAACCCGCACGCCGCCCGCGAGGTCGACGGTCCGTGGCCGGGCGGCGCGCGCGTCGACCGGCCGGTGCTCGTCGTCGGCGGCGGACCGGCCGGGATGGAGCTGGCCGCCCTCGCCGCCGAGGCCGGCGCCGCGGTGACGCTGGTCGAGCGGGCCGACGCGCTCGGCGGGCAGCTGCGCACGGCGGCGCTCGCCCCGTCGTTCGGGCGGCTCGGCGAGTACCTCGACTGGCAGGAGCGCCGGCTCGGCTCGCTCGGCGTCGAGGTTCGGCTCGGCACGGCCTTCGGCGCGGCGGACCTCGCCGCGGCGGACCCCGGGGCGGCCCTGGTCCTGGCCACCGGCGCGCGGGAACGCGTGCCCGACCTGCCGGGCGTGCACCTCCCCCACGTCGTCGGGGGCCGGGCGGCCCTGCGCGGCGCGCCGGTGGGCCGGCGGGTCGCCGTCGTCGTGCAGGACGACCATCTGGCGCCGCTCGCCGTCGCGGAGGCCCTCGCGCACCGCGGCTGCGAGGTGACCCTGCTCTACTCCACGCACGTGCCCGCCCAGCTCCTCGGCCGGTACATCGTCGGCTCGGTGCTCGGCCGGCTCGACTCGCTCGGCGTCCAGGTGCGGATCATGGAGGAGGTCGTGGCGATCGGGGACGGGGTGGTGCACGTGCGCCACACGTACTCGGGCCGCGCCCACGAGCTGACCGGGTTCGACACCGTCGTGCTCGCGTGCGGCGGCACCTCCGAGGCCGGCCTGCACGCGCTGGCGCGCGAACAGGGGCGGGCCGACGTGCACGTGCTCGGCGACGCCTACGCGCCGCGCCGGCTCGTCTTCGCCACCCGGCAGGCCCTCGTCATCGCCCGGCTGCTCGCCGGCCTGGACCGCTGACGGCGAGGCCCCCGAAACGCTCGCGTTTCGGGGGCCTCGCCGATTTGCTCGCCTCGTGTCACATGGCGCTGTTGTTGTTCTTCCACTCCAGCGGCTTCTTCGTCACCCAGCTCATCAGCCGGTCGATGAGGAACCCGGCGATCAGCAGTGTGGTCAGCGCCGCGAAGGTGCCGGCGCTGTTGAACATGCCCGCGTTGCGCGCGACGAGGTAGCCCAGGCCGCTGTCGCCGGCGAGCATCTCGGCCACCACGACACCCACGACGGCCTGCGGCACGGCGAGCTTGAGCGCCGCGACGACCCAGATGAGGGCCGAGGGGAGCCGGACCCGCAGCATGACGTCGATCTCCGAGCCGCCCATGATGCGCACGGAGTTGACCAGCGACGGCCGCACCTCGCGAATGCCGAAGAAGGTGTTGAAGAAGACCAGGAAGAAGACGATCACGGCGGCGGTGAGGACGCCGAGCCCGCTGCCGATGCCCACCCACATGATGAACAGCGGGATGAGCGCGTGCTTCGGCATCGTGTAGAGGGCGGTGATCATCGGCTCGAAGATCTCGGCGAGCGTCTTGGCCTGGCCGAGCACGACACCCACCAGGATGCCGAGCAGGCCGCCGCACAGCAGGCCGAGCCCGGCGCTGCGGAACGTCGCCGCCGCGTTGGTCAGCAGGGTGCCGTCGGTCACCCAGCCCCACAGCGTCGGCAGGAACTCGGAGGGCCGGCTGATGAGCAGCTCCTGCACGACGCGGCCGGACGCCAGCTCCCACGCGACGAGCACGACGGCGATGACGAGCGCCTGGATGCCGAGCACCATCAGGCGGTGCCGGCGGGCCGAGCGGCGCTGCGTCGCCTTGCGTTTCTGGGCCGGGCGGTTCCCGACGAGCGTGTCGGTCATGACCCGTTGCCTCCTCCGTCAGCGGTGGCCTTCGACCTGGCGTCGAGCAGACCACGGTTGAGCTCCTGCTCGACCCGGGCGAACTCGTCGGTGAACCGCAGCGCGTCGAGGTCGCGCTCGACCCCGAACGGCAGCCGGTACTCCGCCACGATCCCGCCTGGAGGGCCGCCGCCGACGATCAGCACCCGGTCGGAGATCTTCGCCGCCTCGGTGATGTCGTGCGTGACGAACATGACCGTCTGACCGGCGCGCTTGACGGTCTCGCGCAGCTCGATGTGCATCTGGTGACGCATCTGCGCGTCGAGCGCCGCGAACGGCTCGTCCATGAGCAGCAGCTTGGGCTCGTAGATCATGCTGCGGGCCAGCAGCGCGCGCCGGCGCATGCCGCCGCTGAGCTGTCCGGGCAGGAGGTTCGCGGCGTGCTCGAGGTCGAGGATCTCCAGGTACCGGCCGACCCGGCGGGCGATCTCGGCCTTGGGCACCTTGCGCATCCGCAGCGGCAGGCCGATGTTCGCCTGCACCGTCTGCCACGGCAGCAGGGTGTCGTCCTGGGTCATGTAGCCGACGTTGCGGTTCACCCCGTTGATCGGCTCCCCCGCGAACCGGACGTGGCCGGCCCGCGGCCGGAGCAGCCCGGCCGCGAGGTTGAGGATCGTCGTCTTGCCGCAGCCGCTCGGCCCGAGCAGCGTGAGGAACTCACCGCGCTCGATGGTGAGGTCGACACCGTGGAGGATGTCGTCGCGCTCACCGAACCCGATGGCGAGGTCCTGCACCTCGAAGATCGTGCCCTGCGCCGCCATCAGTTCCCCCGGGCGACGGGCGCCACGAGCTTGTCGTACTTGAGTGCGGCGTAGTCGTTCTCCGACGTCGCGTCGAAGAGCGTGACGAGCGTCTTCCAGTTGACCTCGGTGAAGTTGCTGCCCGCCGGGTAGGCGCTCTTGCACTGCGCCCACATGTTGTCGAAGACCGCCTTGTCCATCTCCTTGAAGACGTTGCTCTTCAACAGCTCCGCGGCCTTGTCCGGCTGGTCGACGGTCATCTTCTGGCCGTCGTCGAGGGCGTCGTGCACGGCCTTGACGGTGTCGGGGTTCTTCTCGATGTACGACCGCGACGCGTAGGTCACGATGCCCTGGTAGTCCTTCAGCGACGTGACGTCGCCCTTGGGCAGCGACACCCAGGTGACGGCCTTGCCCTGGGCCACGGCCACCTCGCCGCTCCCGACCGCGGCGAAGCTGGCGTCGAACGTGCCCTGGATGAGACCGGCGGGGATGGCGCCGAGGTCGTTGAGCGGCACGAAGCGGACGTCGGTGTCGGGCTTGAGGCCGACACCCTCGAGGATCGTGCGCAGCACGATGTTGCCGGTCGAGCCGCTGGGGCTCACCGCGATCCGCAGGCCCTTGAGCGCCTTGAGCCGGTTCTCGATCGGCGCGTCGGGGGCGACGCCGGTCTTCTGGGCCGCCTCGTTGCGCATCGTCAGGCTGAACAGCAGCGGCGCCATGCCGGCGATGATCTGCACGTCCGCGCCCTTGGCGATCGCGTCGATCACGGTGTTGGTGCCGCCCACCGCGACGTCGACGTCGCCGGCGAGCAGCGCCGCCACCTGGTTCGTGCTGCCGGCGCCGGCGATGTTCTGCCGGCGCAGGGAGATGCCGTGCGCGTCGCCGAGCTTGCCGTCGATGGCGAGGTTCATCGTCGCGTTGTTGATGCTGGAGGTGATTCCCACGCGGACCGTGGTCGGACCGCCGGTGCCGCCCGACTTCGCGGACTGGGGGTCGGAACCGCAGGCACTGAGCGACAACGCTACGGCGAGGGCCGTGGCGACGGCGGCGCCGGTGCGGCCGGCGAGCCGGGGGAGGCGAACGCCGAGCATTCGACGCTCCTTTCATCAAGACCAAGGGATTATGGTTACCATAATCATGAATTGGGGTGTGGTCAACATTACAAGGGATTCGAACTGCTCAACCTGGTAACCGTTCGGACATCTCGGGGAGACGCCCGCGACGCCGCAGGGGTGTGCGTCGCGCCGGGAGCTCCGGCGTACCGGCGGCCGCGGCCGGGCCCGGTCAGTCGCCGCGGAAGTTCGGCCGGCGCTTGTCCAGGAAGGCCCGGGCGCCCTCCACCATGTCCGGGCTGCCGATGGCCTGGATGAGCATCCCGACGCCGGCGGCCATGTTGTCCTTCGACGCGTTCCACCAGAGGTTGGAACTGATCTTCGTGATCTCCAGGTAGCGCGGGCTGAGCCGGTGGATCTCGGCGAGCATCGCCTCCACGGCCGGCTCCAGCTCGCCGTCGGGCACGACCTCGTTGACGAGGCCGAGCGCGAGGGCCTGCTCGGCCGGGTAGCGGCGGCACAGCATCGCCATCTCCTTGGCCCGCTTCTCGCCGATCTGGACCCCGAGGACGTTCGTCGCCCCGAGCACCGGGGCCGAGCCCACCTTCGGGCCGGTCTGCCCGAACGTCGAGCGCCGCGTGGCGATCGCGAGATCGCAGGCGATGACCAGCTCGTTGCCGCCTCCGGCCGCCGCGCCGTCGACGGCCGCGATGACCGGCCGGGGGCAGTTGCGGATCGCGTCGACGAGCCGGAAGGACGCCGTGAACAGCTCGCGCAGGGCGTCCGGGTCGGGATCGCCCAGGTTGGCCAGCGCGCCGCCGGCGCAGAACGCGCCGCCGGACCCGGTCAGCACGACGGCGTCGAACCGGGCGGCGCCCTCGACGGCCGCGGTCATCGCCCGCGCCATGTCCAGGTCGTACGCGTTGCGGCGATCGGGACGGTTGATGGTCACCCACAGGGCGTGACCGCGCGCTTCGATCTCGATGTCAGCCATGTCGTCTCCTTCGGTGCCCGCTCACCGGCCGTGCCAGCGCGGGGGCCGCTTCTCCTTGAAGGCGCGTGCGCCTTCCTTCGCGTCCTCCGACGACCGCACCGGCTCGTAGATCTCCGCCTGCCGGGCGAACGCCTCCGAGGAGTGCCAGTCGCGCGACTCGGCGATGATCTGTTTCGTCGCCCGGACCGCGAGCGGCCCGTTGGCGGCGACGCGACGCGCCAGGTCGAGCGCCGCGTCGAGCGCCCCTCCCGGCGGCGTGAGCCGGTTGACGAGCCCGACCTCGGCCGCCCTCTCCGCGGTGAACGTGTCGCCGGTGAGCGTCCACTCCATCGCCAGCTGCAGCGGTACCCGCGACGGCAGCCGGAGCAGGCCGCCGCCGCCAGCGAGCAGCCCTCGCTTCACCTCCGGCAGGCCGAACCGCGCGCCCTCGGCGGCGGTCACCAGGTCGCAGGCGAGCACGATCTCGAAGCCGCCCGCGACGGCGAAGCCCTCCACCGCGGCGATGAGCGGCTTGCCGGGCGGGCGCTCGACGAGGCCGGCGAAGCCCCGGCCCGGGACCGACGGCCGCTCCCCCGCCAGGAACGCCTGCAGGTCCATGCCGGCGCAGAACGTCCCGCCGGCGCCGGTGATGATCCCGGCGGTGATGCCCGGGTCGGCGTCCAGCCGCTCCATGGCGGCGGCGATCTGGCGCGCGGTCGCGAGGTCGATGGCGTTGCGGACGTGGGGCCGGTTGATGGTGGCGACGAGGACGCCGTCGGACACCTCGACGAGCACCGGCGGCGGGCACCGGTCGTCCCCGGCCACGGCCGGCTCGGCGACCCGCTCCATGATGTGGTCGACCATCTCAGCGGGCCTGCATCCGGACGGCGCCGTCGAGGCGGATCGTCTCGCCGTTGAGGTACGCGTTGCCGATGATGTGCACGGCGAGGGAGGCGTACTCGTCGGCCTGCCCGAGCCGGGCCGGGTTGGGGACCGACCGGGCCAGGCCCTGCTTGATCTCGTCGGAGAAGCGGTCGAGGATCGGCGTGTCGAAGATGCCCGGCGCGATCGTGCAGACGCGGATGAGCTTCGTCGCCAGGTCGCGGGCCGCGACGAGGGTCATGCCGACCACGCCCGCCTTGGCCGAGGCGTACGGGATCTGGCCCACCTGCCCCTCCCACGCGGCGACGGACGCGGTGAGCACGCACACCCCGCGCTCGCCGTCGACCGGCTCGTTCGCCGCCATCCGGGCCGAGGCGAGGCGCAGCACGTTGAACGTGCCGACGAGGTTGAGGCGGACCAGCGTCTCGTAGAGCTCCAGCGACCCCGGCGAGCCGTCGCGCTCGACGAGGCGCACGGTGCCGCCGCGGCCCGCGCAGTGCACCAGCGCCCGCAGCGGGGCGACCCGCTCGGCCGCGTCGAGGGCGGCCGCGACCTGGTCGGGCTCGGTGACGTCGGCGGGCACGAAGCACGCCCGGTCACCCAGCTCCGCGGCCCGCTCGGCGCCGGCCGACGTCGGCAGGTCGAGGATGACGGTGTGCGCCCCCGCGTCGACCAGCCGGCGGACCGTCGCCAGGCCGAGGCCAGAGGCGCCCCCGGTGACGACGGCACTGTTTCCCTGAAGATTCATCGGGGCTGCTCCTGAAGGATTTCGATGATGGTGGCGTTGGCCATGCCGCCGGCCTCGCACATCGTCTGCAGCCCGTACCGGCCGCCGGTCTGTTCGAGGTGGTTGATGAGGGTCGTCATGAGCCGGGCTCCGGACGCGCCGAGCGGGTGCCCGAGCGCGATGGCTCCGCCGCGCGGGTTCAGGCGCCCGGCGTCGACCGGGAACTCGGCCCGCCAGGCGAGCGGGACGCTCGCGAACGCCTCGTTGACCTCGATCGCGTCGATGTCCTCGATCCGCAGCCCGGCCCGGTCGAGCACCTTGCGGGTCGCCGGGAGCGGGCCGGTGAGCATGAGGGTGGGGTCGTCGCCGACCACCGCGGAGGCGACGATCCGTGCCCGCGGCCGCAGGCCCAGCGCCGACGCCCGCTCCTCGCTCATGACGAGCAGCGCGCTCGCGCCGTCGGTGATCTGCGAGGAGTTGCCCGCGGTGACCTTCCAGTCGACCTCGGGGAACCGGCTCGTGTAGGGGTCGGTGGAGAAGGCCGGCGACAGGTTCGCCAGGGTCTGCACGGAGCTGCCCGGGCGGATCGTCTCGTCCGCGTCGACGACCCGCTCCCCCGCGCCGTCCGGCACCCGGATCGGGACGATCTCGCGGTCGAAGGCGCCACCGGCGCGGGCCGCCGCGGCCCGCGCGTGCGACTCGGCGGCGTACGCGTCGAGCTGCTCGCGGGTGAGGCCCCACTTGGCCGCCACCAGTTCGGCGGCCACGCCCTGCGGCACGAGGCCGGGATAGCGTGCGCGGGTCCGGGGGCCGAACGGGTCGGCGTCCAGGCGGCCGGAGCCCATCGGCACCCGGCTCATCGACTCGACGCCGCCGGCGATCACGACGTCGTAGGCACCGGCCCGGACGCCCCACACCGCGAAGTCGACGGCCTGCTGGCCGGAGCCGCACTTGCGCTCGATCGTCACCGACGGCACATGGTCCGGGAATCCGGCGGACAGCCACGCCTGCCGGCCCGGCGTCGCCGACTGCTCGCCGACCTGACCGACGCAACCGACGATGACGTCCTCCACCAGGGCAGGATCGACACCGTTGCGCTCGAGGAGCGCGGCGAGCACCTGCCCGAGCAGATCGACCGGGTGGAGCCCGGCCAGGGAGCCGGACGCCTTGCCCTTCCCCATGGGAGAGCGCACCGCGTCGACGATGACGGCACCAGTCACGAGAACCTCCTGCGAGCCGCTTGACCGACGTTAACCATATAAACCAATATCACAGATACGGGTGCAGGACTACAGGACGGAGACCCCGTGAGCGAGGCACTTTTTGAGCTGCCGGAGGCGTACAGAGCGCTGCAGGAGCAGGCCCGGGCGCTGGCCAGGGCGGTGCGGCCGTTCTCCGCCCGGGCCGACGAGGCCGACCACATCGACCCCGACATGCGCGCCCAGCTGGCGGCGAGCGGGCTCACCGATCTGGTCGTGCCGGCGGCGTACGGCGGGCGGCACGAGAAGGTGGACGCCCTCGCCGTGACCGTCGTGCGCGAGGCGCTGGCCGCGGAGAGCGCCCACCTCGACTCCCTCTTCGCGATGCAGGGCATCGGCAGCTACGGCCTGGGCGTCGGCGGGGCGGAGCGGGTCAAGGCGGAGTGGCTGCCGAAGGTCGCCACGCTGGGGGCCATCGCCGGGCTGGCGCTCACCGAGCCGCAGGTCGGCTCCGACCTGCGGAACCTGGCGACGACCGTGGAGACCGACGGCGACCACGTCGTCGTCACCGGGCACAAGTCGTTCATCACCAACGGCGGCGACGCCGACTTCTATCTCGTCCTCGGCCGCCAGGGCGACGGGTTCACGCTGGTCCTCGTCCCCGCCGGGGCGCCGGGCTTCTCGGCCAGCAACCCGCACCAGATCATCGCGCCGCACGTCCTCGGCGACCTGCACCTCGACGGCGTGCGCCTGCCGGCCGACCACGTCGTCGGCCCGCCGGGCAAGGGCTTCTCGCTGGTGCTCGCCACGCTGGCGACCTTCCGGGTCTCGGTCGCGGGCGCGGCCGTCGGGCTCGCGCAGGCGGCCCTCGACGAGGCGCTGCGCCACACCGCCGGCCGGGAGCAGTTCGGCGTGCCGGTGGCCCGCCTCGGCCCGGTGCCCTCGATGCTCGCGACCTCGTGGGTCGAGATCGAGATGGCGCGCAGCCTCGCCTACCGCGCCGCCGCGGCCGCGAGCCGCGACCCCCTCGCGGCGCTCAACCTGTCGTCGATGGCGAAGGTCGGGGCCACCGAGGCCGCGGGCCGGGTCGTCGACCGCGCCGTCCAGGTCATGGGGCGGTTCGGGCTGGTGCGCGGCGGCCTCATCGAACGGCTCTACCGGGGCGCGCGGCCGATGCGCATCTACGAGGGGTCGACCGAGGTGATCCTCGATTCGCTGGCGAAACAACTGCTGAAAGGGCTGAAATAATGATCATCGACGCGCACTGTCACGTGTGGCCCGACCACATCGCCCCGCAGGTGCTCGCGCAACGTCCGGCGGGGCTGGACCCGCGCCACGACGGCACGCTGGACGGCCTGCGGCGCACCATGGACGAGGCTGGCATCGACCTCGCGATGACGCTCGCGGTCGCCACGGTGGCCAAGAACGTCGCGCGGACGAACGAGTTCATCGGCGGCGTCGACCGGTCGCGGTTCATCCCGTTCGGCACGGTGCACCCGGACCTGCCGGTCGCCGCGAACCTCGCGTCGCTGCGGGACAACGGCATCGGCGGGGTGAAGCTGCACCCGCTCTTCCAGGGGCTCTCGCTCGCCGACCCCGCGGTGCACGAGATCCTGCACGGGCTCGCCGCGGAGGGCATCGTCGTGATCACCCACGCGGGTGCCGGCGGCGACGCGCAGGCCAACGACCGGGGCGCCCCGCACCATCTGCGCACCATCATCGACACGGTGCCGGGCCTCAGGCTGATCGCGTGCCACTTCGGCGGATACCACCGGCTCGACGAGGCCGAGCAGGCCGTGCTCGGCACCGGCGTGCACCTGGAGACCTCGTGGCCGCCCACCCTGCGCGGGCTCGACGCCGACCGGGTGCGCGAGATCATCGCGCGGCACGGCGCGTCCCGGATCATCTACGGCAGTGACTGGCCGATGAGCGATCCGGCGACGGAGATCGCGGCGGTGCGCGCGCTCGGGCTCCCGACCGCGGACGAGGAGGCGATCCTCGGTGGCAACCTGGCCCGCCTCCTCGGGATCGCGCCGCTAACGCACGACTGACCAGGTGATCGAGGCGTCCATGGTGGAGGCGAACTTCTTCTCCAGGTAGCGCGTCATCTCCGCGATGTGCTCCCGCATGGACTCCTCGGCCACGTCACCGTCGCTGGCGGCGATGGCGTCGTAGATGGACCGGTGCCGCTTGAGCACCGTCCCCCGGCGGTGCTCGGGGTAGTCGACCCCGAGCACCGTGCCGTCGAGGATGTCGAGCAGCGCGTCGACCAGGAAGCCGAACACGGTGTTTCCCGAAGCCCAGGCAATGACGTCGTGGAAGCTCTTGTTCGTCTCCAGGAAAACGCCCTGGTCGGCGATGTGCTCGCCCATTTTCTGCACCGATTCTTCGAGCTGGCGCAGCCGCTCGGCATCGATGCGCTGCGAGGCGAGCCGGGCCATGAGCGGCTCGAGGGCGGCACGGGTCTCCAGAATGGAGCGGAATGGCGCCTGCTCGAACTGCAGCAGCAGAATCAGGGACGTCGCCAGATGCGAGGCGTCGGGCTTCTCCACGATCGGACCGCCGCCCGGCCCCGGCTTGAGGGAGATGACGCCCTGCAACTCGAGGAACCGCAGCGACTCCCGGAGGGTGCCGCGGCCGACCTGGTACTCCTCGAGCATGACCCGCTCGGGCGAGAGCCTGTCGCCGACCTGCCGGCCCTGCCTGCTGATCTCGTTGACGATGCGCTGCGCCACGAGCATGGCGGTCTTCTGCGGACGGTCACGGTTCACTGCCGCACCCCCCTTCTGCGTCGGCCTCCCCTGAGGCTCATTGCTTCCTATGATATTCAGCAAAAGGGCGTGTTCGCTACCCGCCCCACGCGGCCCGGTGTCCGCATTTCTCCCCGATGTCGAGAATGTGCGAGGAATGTGACCATCCCTATCGCGCTGCGTGACCGCCGTCAATACGATCAGCGCTGACCCAGCGCGGGCAGCACTTCGTCGGCGAACAGTTTGAGGGTGGCGAGCATGTCCTCGTGGGGCAGGTCGTACCACTGCGCACGGAGGATGACCGTCGTCACGCCGGCCTCCTCGAGCTCGCGCAGCTTGGCGACGCACGTCGCGGGGTCGGTGAAGAGGTACGCCTCGTCGGCCACCTCCGCGGCGGCCGCCTCATTCTGCAGGTGACGATACTGGGCCGTCGCATCAGGGGCGTTGTACTTCGCGTACTGCTGGGTCACGCCGAGCCGGGCGCGGATGCCCCGCTCGCGGGCCCGCTCCCGGTCCCGGTCGAGCACGAGCTCGCGGCGGACGACCACCTCACCGTTGAGCGGCCGGCCGAGCCGCGCGCGCTCCGCCCGCTCCACCTGGACGAGCTCGGCGAGCTTCGCCAGCGACGCGTGCGGCGGCACGATCCAGGCGTCGCCGAGCTGAGCGGCCCGCCTGGCGCCCGTCTTGTGCATTCCGGCGCCGACCCAGATCGGCGGCCCGCCCTGCTGCACCGGGGGAAGGCTGATCCGCGCGTCGTCGAGCGAGTAGTGCTTGCCCGCGTAGGTCACCGGCTCGCCGGACCACAGCGCGCGGATGATCTCGACGCTCTCGGTGTAGCGCGAGACGCGCTCGTCGAGCGGGATGCCGAACGCGGCGAACTCGTTCTCCCGGTAGCCCATGCCGAAGCCGGCGATCGCCCGCCCGCCGCTCAGGTGGTCGAGCGTCGCGAACGTCTCGGCGACCTGGACGGGGTGGTGCAGCGGCAGGATGAACATGTTGGTCCCGATATGCATCCCCTCCGCCTGCTGCGCGAGCGCCGCCAGGGTGGGAACGGGCTGGAGGGTGGGCATGCTGCCGAGGTAGTGGTGCAGCAGCCAGATGCTGTCGATCCCGCACTCCCGCGCGAAGGAGACCTGCTCCCGGAGCTCGCCGACCCGATCGGCGGCAATGGTCCCCTGCGGGAAGTCATTCATGATCGCTAAACCGAACTTCACGGCCCGTAACCCCTTCGACGCCCAACGCTGCTGCACGATATAACGATTATAAGGATATTGTCGCCAGCAAGCGAGCGTGCGCGGGAAGGGGCGCCCGGTCGTCTCCGGGTGGGCGGTCAGGGACCGAACGGGGTGGGCGGCGGATGGCGGTCCGCCTCCCGCGCGGCGAGCGTGGCCATGTCCCGCCGGTACTGCTCGGCCGACAGGTAGCCGGCGAGCAGCCACTCGGTCAGCACGGCCTCGGCCCGCTCGGCCCGCGGCGACGCCGGCGAGAAACCGAGCGACTCCCGGCTCCGGCGCCTGGCGATCCATGCACTGCCGGACGACAGGATCGCCACCACGACCATGACGATCACGAAGACGGTGAACTCCACCGCGACCACCCCCGCCGGCATCCGGGGTCCACGTTCAATCCTCGCTCGGCCGATTTCCGGCGGCAACCGCGTGTCCTCGGGACGAAGGCCCGGCGGAGGGTTCCCCGGGCGCGTCCCAAAGGGGCGCCGACGCGGATGGCGCAAACTCTTCACATATTCAGCTTCATCAATCAGCTGGCTCTCTCTACGATCCGCGCATGTCTGAGCATTTAGCGTCACCTGTCGATGAGCTTGATCAGCCGGAGGCCGAGCTCCCCGGGCTTCCCCGGGCGGGCCCGCGTGGATCCGGCCGGCGCTGGCGGCGATCGTCGCGTGCGCCGCCGTCGTCTATGCCTGGCGGATCGGCGGCATGCAGCTGCACCTGTACTACGGGCCGGGCGTCCGCACGATGGCCGGCAGTTGGCAGGCATGGCTGTACGGCGCCTACGACCCGCAGCTGACCACGACCTTCGACAAGGCGCCCGGCACGTTCTGGCTGCAGGCGCTGTCCGCCCGCGCGTTCGGCTACGTCCCCTGGGCCGTCCTGCTGCCCTCGCTGCTGGCGAGCCTGGCCTCGATCGTGCTGATGTACCGGGTCGTGCGCGAGTGGGCCGGTCCGGAGGCGGGCGTGGCGGCGGCCGGGTTCTTCGCGACGTCCTCGGCATCGGTGGGCCGCCCGGGAAGAGCGAAGGCCCGGCGTGGCAGTACCTGATCCGCAACGGCGTCGCGCCGCAGATCGGCTGGCTGTACGTGTTCGCCCTGGCAGGCCTGGTGGTGGCCGTCGTCACCCTGGTCCGGGACCGGAGGCACGCGGCCCCCTCGGTGCTGTGGCTCGCCTGGCTGGCGGTGCACCTGCTGGCCTTCGCCGGCAGCGTCAAGGCCCACTCCTTCTACAACGTCGCCCTCGCACCCGCCCTGTCCGCGCTCGCCGCGGCCGGGCTGGTCGCCCTGTGGCGGGCCTACCGGACCTCCGGCTGGCACCGCTGGCTCCTGCCCGCCGCCGTCGCCGCCAGCGGCTGGTGGGCCTGGCACCTCACCGGGAAGTTCCCGGCCTTCGCCACCTGGCTCCCGGCGGCGGCCGCCGCCACGGCCGCCGTCGCCGTCCTCGCGCTCGCCGCCGCGACGCTGACGCCCAGGCTCCGGTCCACGGCGCTCGCGGTCGCCGTCGCCGCGGTACTGCTGGCGCCGGTCACCTGGACGCTGTCGGTCACCGACAACCTCACCGTGTCAGACGCGCACCGCCCCGCCGCCGGACCGCCGTCACGGGAGACGGCCACCATCCTCAGCGGCCGCCTGCTACGGATGCTGCCGGCCGCGGACGTGGACCGCATCGCCGCCCACGTCCGCGCCAACCGCGGCGGTGAACGCTACGACCTCGCCGTGCAGTGGGCACCGCAGGCCGGCCAGTTCATCACCCGCGGTCTCGACCCGCTCCCCGTCGGCGGCTTCACCGCCCAGATCCCCAACATCGGCGCGCAACGGCTCGGCGAGCTGGTCGCGGCCGGCGAGCTGCGGTACGCCCTCGTCGACGGTCCCCAGCTGAAGGGCAAACCGACCCGCGACTACCCGGACTACGCCGCCTGGGCGCCGACCGCCTGCCGACCCGTCGACGGGTTCAGCACCGGGCTCTACACCCTGTACGACTGCGCACGCTAGCCGGTCACTCGCCTTCCTTCGAGCCGTCCGAGGTCATCGCCTCCTGACCGGGGGCGGACGGCAGGAAGGCGTGCTGATGCCCGCGGCCGATGTCGACGTTGAGCTGGTCGAGTTGCGTGGCGCCGACCGACCAGCCGGCGACCGCCAGGTCACGCTGGCGGCTGGCGAGGCTCAGCAGCGCCGCCCGGTCGGCCTCGGGGGCCTTGATCGCGGCCGCGTACGTGTCCACCGCGAGGTCGAGCTGCCGGGCGCCACCGGCGAGGCTCCCGCGGGCGATGTTGACCGCCGTCCCGGCCGATGGCGGGTCCTTGAACTCCTCGACACCCTTGCGCGTGACCGCCTTCCACCCGTCGACCTTGCCCTGCTCGACCAGCGGCCCCGGCGTGCCCTTGGGCGGAAGCGCCGTGGCCAGCTGCTCGACGGCCGGCCCGAGCAGTTCCAGGAGCCGGCGCGCCTGGTCGGTGAGCGCCACGACCTGGTCGGCGTCGCGCTTGACCTCCGCGACCTGCAGCTCGTCGATGCGCCGCTGCACGTCGCTGCGCGGGTCGGCGACGGCACCGCCGACGAGGCCCCCGATCAGCCCACCGACGACGAGCGCGACGGCCGCCGCGACCACGACGGGCCGCCACCGGAAACCACCACCACCACCACCGCCGCCGGTACGGGCGCGGACAGGCATCGGACGGGAACGACTCGGCGAACGGGGTGGCATCACAGCTCCTGGGGGCGCGTTCGACTGCCGCCGGGACGGAAGGCTCGCCGAAGACCGACCACCCGGGCGTGGTGACGCCCGATGCTATCGGCTCGCCCGACGGGCCGGAAAGTCACGAATCGCGGGCATCTGAGGAGGTCATCGCTCCGGCGGGGCCGGTGAGAGCATGCGGATGGCCTGGTCGGCGTACGTGTAGGCGACCTGCTCCACGCTGTGCGGGCCGTCGGGGCGGAACCAGGACGCCACGCCGATGCCCATGTCGAGGATCGAGTACGACGCCAGGCGCGGGTGCTCGACGGCGAAGACGCCCGCGTCGCGGCCCTCCTCGATCACGCCGCGCAGGGTGCGCTCGTAGGTCGCCCGCATGGCCAGGATCCGGTCGCGGGCGGGCTGCTCCAGGTTGCCGATCTCGCGGTTGCCGACGAAGGCCTGGTCGCGGTGGCCGGCGTGGTACCGGACGTGGGCCTCGACCATCCGGCGCAGCCGCAGGACCGGTCCGCCCCCGGCGCCGGCGGCGGCGCGCTGCGCGTCCAGCAGCGCCTCCATGGTCTCGACCATGACGGCGACCAGCAGGTCCTGTTTGGACCTGACGTGCCGGTAGAGGCTCGGCCCGCGGACGCCGACCGCGGCGCCGACGTCGGCCATGGTGGTGGCGCGGTAGCCGCGGTCGGCGAAGAGGCGCAGCGCGGCGCGGTGGATCTCCGCCGCCTCCAGACCTGGCTCGCTAATCATCGTTAGCCTTCTTGTCACTATGGCTTGACTTTGCTCGCAGCAGCATACCTAAACTGCGCTAATGATGGTTAGCAAGCGGACGGCGCTGGTGACCGGGGCCTCGCGCGGGATCGGGCTCGCGGTGGCGCGCCGGCTCGCCGCCGAGGGCTTCGCGCTCACCCTGGCCGCCCGGCGGCCCGAGTCGCTGCACGAAGCGGCGGAGGAGCTGCGGGCCCTGGGCGCCGACGTGACCGCGGTGCCGGCGGACGTGAGCGACGAGGCGCAGGTCGAGGCCCTCGCCGGTGAGCACCTGCGCCGGCACGACGCGCTGGACGTCCTCGCGCTGTGCGCGGGGACCGGGTCCGCGGGTGTCCTGGAGGACTTTCCCGTCCGGCGCTGGGACCGGCAGTTCGCGGTCAACGTGCGCTCCGCCTTCCTGCTCGTGCAGCGGCTCCTGCCGGCCCTGCGCACCGCCGCGGCCGCAGCTGTGGCGGGCCTGAGCGACGACCACGCCCGGACCGCGACCGTGGCGGGCCGGAGCGACGACCAGGCCGGGGCCGCGGTTGTGGCGGGCCGGAGACGGGAGGGGCCATGAGCTTCGACTTCTCGCTGAGCGAGCGGACCACCGAGTGGCGGGACCGGATCGCCGCGTTCGTCCGCGACGAGGTGATCCCCCGCGAGCAGGACGCGTTCGCCGGCGGGGTCACCGACGCGCTGCGCGCCGAGCTGCAGCGGGCCGCGCGCGCGGCCGGCGTGTGGGCGCCGCAGGTGAGCGCCGGGCTGGGCGGCGGCGGGTTCCGCTTCGACGAGGCCGCGGTGCTGCTCGAGGAGGCCGGCACCAGCCTGCTCGGCCCGCTGGCGCTGAACTGCGCCGCACCCGACGAGGGCAACATCCACCTGCTCGACGCGGTGGCCACCGGCGAGCAGCGGGAGGCGTACCTCAGGCCGCTGGCCGCCGGCGACGTCCGGTCCTGCTTCGCGATGACCGAGCCGCCGCCGGGCGCGGGCTCGGACCCGGCCGCGCTGCGCACCACCGCCGCCCGCGCGCCCGGCGGCTGGCGCATCACCGGCCACAAGCACCTGATCACCGGCGCGGACGGCGCGGCCTTCGCGATCGTCATGGCCCGGCACGACGATCGCGACGGCGCGAGCATGTTCCTCGTCGACGCGGACAACCCGGGCATGACGGTGGGCGCCCACGCGCGGACCCTGGACGCCACCATGCCCGGCGGCCACTGCCAGGTGACGTTCGACGGCGCGTTCGTCCCGGACGCGGCGGTGCTCGGCGAGCCGGGGCAGGGTTTCCGGTACGCGCAGGTCCGGCTCGCCCCGGCCCGGCTGACCCACTGCATGCGCTGGCTCGGCGCCGCCCGCCGGGCGCACGGGATCGCCCTGGACCGGGCGCTCGGCCGGGAGCTCTTCGGCGCCCCGCTGGCGAGTCACGGGATGGCGCAGCAGCTGATCGCCGACAACGAGATCGACCTCGCCGCGGCGCGGGCCCTGCTGTGGCACGCGTGCTGGCAGCTCGCCGAGGGCGCCCGCGGCACCGAGGAGTCGTCGCGGGCCAAGGTCTTCATCAGCGAGGCGGCCTGCCGGGTGGTCGACCGCGCGGTGCAGCTGGCCGGTGGGATGGGCACGTCGGACGAGCTCGTCATCGGCCGCATCTACGCCGACATCCGCGCGTTCCGCATCTACGACGGCGCCTCCGAGGTGCACCGGATGTCCATCGCCCGCCGGGTCGTACGGCGCGCCGAAAGCCGGAGGACGACCGATGCCTGAGCTTCCGGGACTGCCGTCCGGCCGGATCGGGCCGTGGCTGCGCGAGCACCTGCCGGAGCGCTTCCCCGGCGGCTGGGACGCCGAGCTCATCTCCGGCGGGCTGTCGAACATCACGTACCGGATCGTGCCCGCCGGCGGTGAGGCGGTGATCCTGCGCCGGCCACCGCTGGGCGAGGTGCTGCCGAGCGCGCACGACATGCGCCGCGAGCACCGCGTCCTCACCGCGCTGGGCGGCACGGCCGTGCCGGTGCCGCGGACGCTGGCGCTGTGCACCGACGAGGAGGTCCTCGGCTGCCCGTTCTACGTCATGACCGAGGCGCGGGGGCGGGTGCTGCGCACCGCCGCAGACACCGCGGAGCTGTCCCCCGCGCTGCGGTCCGAGCTGGCCGACCGGCTGATCACCACGCTCGCTGACCTGCACGCGATCGAACCGGCGGCGGTCGGGCTGGCCGACTACGGGCGGCCGGACGGCTACGCGGCCCGCCAGCTGCGGCGCTGGGGCGGGCAGTGGGAGCGGTCGCGGACCCGGGACCTGCCGGACATGGACCGCCTGCTGGCCCGGCTCGCCGAGCGGCTGCCGGCGCAGGCCGGGTCGGCGCTGGTGCACGGCGACTACCGGCTCGACAACACGGTCGTCGACCTGGCCGGGCCGGCGCGGATCACCGCCGTGCTGGACTGGGAGCTGTGCACCCTGGGTGACCCGCTCGCCGACCTCGGCGTGGCGCTGTCCTACTGGCACGACCCCGGCGACGACGAGCGCGGCCTGATCCCGGTGGCCGCCGGCGTGACCGCGCACGAGGGCTTCCCGCGGACCTACGAGCTGGCCGAGCGGTACGCCCTGCGGACCGGTCGCGACCTGACGACGCTGCCGTTCCACCTGGCGCTCGCCGCGATGAAGCTCGCGGTGATCCTGGAGGGCGTGCACGCGCGGTTCCTCGGCGGGAAGACCGTCACCGCCGGCTACGACAACGTCGGCGCCGCGGTCCCGGTGCTCGTCGCCCGCGGCCTGCGCCGGCTGGACGAGTCAGGCGCCTGAGCCGTACCCGAAGACGAGCTGACCAGCCGCCTCGACGCAGGCCTGGGGACCGGCCCGCGATGAGGACCGGTCCCGCGACATGGGTGCGGCGCTCGTGGCGCCGGTGGGTCAGATCAGGCCGTGGGCGAGCATCGCCTCGGCGACCATCCGGAAGCCGTCGATGTTGGCGCCGGCGACGTAGTTGCCCGGCATGCCGTACTCCTCCGCGGTGGCGTAGCAGCGGGCGTGGATGTCGCGCATGATGCCGTGCAGCCGCTGCTCGGAGTAGTCGAACGTCCACGAGTCGCGGCTGGCGTTCTGCTGCATCTCCAGCGCGCTGGCGGCGACCCCGCCGGCGTTGGCCGCCTTGCCCGGCGCGAAGCGCACGCCGGCCTCGGCGAACACGCGGACCGCCGCCGGCGTCGTCGGCATGTTCGCGCCCTCCACCACGGCCACGCAGCCGCCGGCGACCAGCGCGGCCGCGTCGTCCGCGTCGATCTCGTTCTGCGTGGCGCTCGGGATGGCGACCGCGCACGGCACGTCCCGCCACAGCCCGCCGCCGGGCGTGAAGGTCGCCCCGGGCCGGTGGCGGACGTACTGCTCGATGCGCTCCCGCCGGACCTCCTTGACCTCCTTGAGGACCGCCACGTCGATGCCCTTGTCGTCGCGCACGTAGCCGGACGAGTCGGAGCAGGCCACCACGAGGCCGCCGAGCTGGTGCACCTTCTCGATCGCGTAGATGGCCACGTTGCCGGAGCCGGACACGACCACGCGCTTGCCCTCGATGCCGTCACCGGCGGCCCGCAGCATCTCCTCGGCGAAGTACACCGCACCGTAGCCGGTCGCCTCCCGGCGCACCTGGGCACCGCCGTACACGAGACCCTTGCCGGTGAGCACGCCGGACTCGTACCGGTTCGTGATCCGCTTGTACTGCCCGAACAGGTAGCCGATCTCCCGGCCGCCGACGCCGATGTCGCCGGCGGGCACGTCGGTGTACTCGCCGATGTGCCGGTACAGCTCGGTCATGAACGACTGGCAGAACCGCATCACCTCACGGTCGGAGCGGCCCTTCGGGTCGAAGTCCGACCCGCCCTTGCCGCCGCCGATCGGCATGCCGGTCAGCGCGTTCTTGAACAGCTGCTCGAACCCGAGGAACTTCACGATGCCGAGGTAGACCGACGGGTGGAACCGCAGGCCGCCCTTGTACGGGCCCAGCGCGGAGTTGAACTCGACCCGGAAGCCGCGGTTGATGTACACCTCGCCCCGGTCGTCCTCCCACGGCACCCGGAAGATGATCTGCCGCTCCGGCTCGCAGATCCGCTCGATGATCTTGGCCTGGGCGTACTCAGGGTGCTTGCCCAGTGCGGGGGCGACGCTGTCGAGCACCTCGCGAACCGCCTGGTGGAACTCGCTCTCACCAGGGTTGCGGTGGACCACCGCGGTGAAGATCGAGTCAAGTTTGTCCTGTACCGACACCGTCGTCCTTCCGGTTTGGCCTGTCCGAGCACCCGCCGAGCCGAGTGCCGGGACACCCACACCGTTGTGGACCGGACTCGCCTCGCGCGGGGCCGCGCCCTGCTGAAGCCAGGCCGAGCAACATCGCGTGTTTACCTCCCGTTCATCGTTGCATCGCTACAACCACAGACGCGACCATCCGTGTTGATCAGCACACACGCCGGGCGGGCCCGGCCTCGGGGGTGGGTGGCGCGTTGTGGCCTCCTGCCAGTGGTCGTCGCCTACGTTGAGGTGGACAGCCGAGCCGACGAGCGGAGCACACCGTGCCGGCCGACGACAAGAAGCGGGCGGCGCACCTGGCGCTCGTGGACCGGATCCTGAACGGTGACCACGCGAAGGCGTTCACCCACGCGGCGATGCGCGGGCCGCCGGCGTGGGCGGTGGCCGACCGCGAGCTGATGGCGGCGTACGTGGCGGACGTCGTCGGGTCGGCGTTCTGCGTCGGCGCGCACACCGCGACCGCCCGGCAGGCGTACGGGAACGGGCCCATGGTCGCGGCGGTGCTGGCCGACCTCGAGTCGGCGCCGGTCGCCGAGCCGTTGCGGGCCACGCTGCGGATGCTCGGCGGCCTCGTCACCGAGGGGACGGTCAGCGCCGCCGGCATGCGGGCCGTGCTCGCCGAGGACGCTTTGGCGGTGTGTACCGCGTTCGGCACGACCGCCCGGCTGGCGGAGGCGTTCGGCTTCGAGGTGCTCAGCCCGGAAGGGTTCGAGGCCGGCGCCAAGTACCTGCTGCGGCGCGGCTACCGGTAGTGCTCAGGCGGCCGGCTTGCGGGCGTGGACGCGTTCGATGGTGCCCGCCTTGCGCCGCTCCGTCTCCTCGACGGCGAAGCCGGCGGCGCGCACCAGGGGCAGCTGGCGGCGGGTGAAGTACTCCCCCGCCGCGCGGCCGGTGAGCTGCTCGAGCAGCCACTGGGCGGCGCGGACCGGCGGCCAGCTGCTGCCGATGTGGTCGAGCAGCAGCAGGGTGCCGCCGGGGACGAGGACGCGGTGCATCTCGGCGATCGCGGCGGCCGGGTGCGGGATGGTGCACAGCGACAGCGCGCACACCACGGTGTCGAAGGTGCCGTCCGCGAAGGGCAGCCGCTCGGCGTCGCCCTGCCGCAGGTCGGCCGGGCGGCCGAGGTCGGCGGCGCGCCGCTGGGCGATGGCCAGCATCGCGGGGCTCAGCTCGATGCCGGTGAGGACGACGCCGGGCCGGTAGTGGGGCAGGCTGCGGCCGGTGCCGACGGCGACCTCGAGGACCCGGCCGTGCGCGCGTTCGCCGAGCCACTCCCGTCCGCCGGTGAACCAGACCCGTTCGAAGAAGCCGATCTGCTTGTCGTAGCCGGGTGCGTTGCGGTCCCACACCCGCTGCTGGCGGGCCGCGGGCGTCTCGGCGTCCCTGGTCACGATGGTCCCTTCGGCGCGGGGAGGAGCGGTCGCCGCCGGCGGCGACACCCCATGATGGTCGTCCCCCCGGCGCCGTCGTTCAAGTGCGCGGGCCGTGGCGCCTACCCTCGCGGCGGCGGGCCGAAGTCGACCTCGACCGTCTCGAAGGCCTTGAACCGCTGCGCGGTCGCGAACGACTCGTAGATGCGCCGGTCGGCCTCGGTCAGCTCGACGTCGTCGGTGAACTGGGTGAGCAGGGCCCGGGGCCACAGGCGGTAGGTCAGGATCATGTTGATCTCGGCGCAGAGCATCAGCACGAGCGCCTGCAGGTAGATCCAGGCGAGCGCGGCCAGGACGAGACCGAACGTGCCGTAGAGCTCGCTCGCGCGGCTGAGCCGGGCGGCGACGTACTGGGCGCCGACGGTCTGCAGCGCCATCCAGGAGGTCGCGGCGATCAACCCGCCGGTGATGACCTGGCGCACCCGCAGCGTCCGGGCGGTCAGCAGCTGCATCGCCGCGGTGAACAGGGCGGCGTTGATCACGAACGTCAGCAGGTAGCCGAGAATCTGCGGACTGGGCCCGGACCGGCCGGTGAGCTCGTTGGCGAAGGCGACGAACGTCGCGGCCGCCGCCGACAGCAGCACCGCGCCGCCGAGGATCAGCAGCAGCCCGAGGCTGCGCACCCTGGACCGCATCGGATTGGGCTGCTCGTTGCGCGGGACGCCGTAGATGTGGTTGATGCCGGCCTGCGCGGCCTGCATCGCGCCCAGCCCGCCGTACAGCGCGCCGAGGATGCTGAGCACCAGGCGGGTGCCGCTGCCGACCAGCCCGCTGACGTTGCGCTGCAGCTCCGGCCCGATGGCCGGCAGGTCCCCCACCGACGACTGCACCAGCTGCTGGTGCAGCTCGGGGTTGGCCTCCAGGAAGAAGCCCAGCGCGGTGAGGAACAGCAGCGTCAGCGGAAACAGCGAGACGAAGCCGTAGTAGGTCACCATCGCGGCGAGGTACGGGCCACGGTCGTCGATGAACTTGTAGACCACCGCCAGCGGGAATCCCAGCCAGACGTGCCGACGCTGGAAACGATCCAACCACGCGACCACCGCGACCAGTTACCCCGCCGCCCCCGCGTCACGCCGGCCGTCCGCCCCCGTGCGCCCCCGTTGCGCCCCTGCGCGGCGGCCGGGACGAAGGCGTTCGCGGCAGGGTTGCCCGCGGTCCGCGGGGGTAGGGCCGATGCCGTCTGTCCCGCATCCGGCGTTGTGGACGCTGACCAGGTGACGCGCCCGCGTGACCTGTTGCCCGGCGCCCGCTGAGTGGAGGGAGTGCCGAGCATGGCTGAACAGAGCGCGCAGCAGGAGACGGTGGCCGTCCGGGAGGAGTCCCCCGGCGGGTGGGCCGGCGGCTTCACCGTCTTCGCCGGGATCATGATGATCATCGGTGGCCTGTTCCACCTGGCCACCGGCCTGGCGGCGATCATCGAGAACAAGTTCTTCGTCGTCACGGCGGACTATCTGTACACGTTCGACGTGACCGGGTGGGGATGGATCCACCTCGTCGTGGGCGCCGTGGTGCTCCTGGCGGGCTGCGCGGTGTTCTCCGGACGGCTGTGGGCCCGGGTCGTGGGCATCGTCCTGGCCGGGCTGAGCGCCATCGCGAACTTCATGTTCCTGCCCTACTACCCGCTGTGGTCGCTGCTCATCATCGCGCTGGACGTGTTCATCATCTGGGCGCTGGCCGTGCAGGGCCGCAGCGTCCCGGAGTGACGGCCGGCGCGGCGATCGTCACTCCTTTCGGGCAAGGCGGCTCGGCGACGGGGTGACAACGGTTGCAGTTGGGCACCCGCACGCACGACAGCAGGCGTGCGGGGACGCGCCGCAGCAACCCGAGGCGGGAGGCCCCCCGTGAACGCATATCCGGCCATCGAGAATCACGGGCTGATCGGCGATCTGCAGACCGCGGCCCTCGTGACGAACGACGGCGTCATCGACTGGTTCTGCGCACCGCGCTTCGATTCGCCGAGCATCTTCGCCGCGCTGCTCGACCGCCGCAAAGGCGGCTACTTCCAGGTCGTCCCGGACGGCATCCCGTACGTCAGCAAACAGCTCTACCTGCCCGGCACGCCGATGCTCATCACGCCATGAGATCGTCGAGACGTTCCAGCAGACCCGGGACTTCTGGCGCGGCTGGATCGGCCGGTCCCGGTACAAGGGCCGGTGGCGGGAGATGGTGGAGCGCGCCGCGATGACGCTCAAGCTCATGACCTACGCGCCGACCGGAGCGCTGGTCGCGGCGCCGACCGCCGGGCTGCCCGAGCAGATCGGCGGCGAGCGGAACTGGGACTACCGCTACACCTGGGTCCGCGACGCCTCGTTCTCCGTCTACGCGTTGCTGGGGCTGGGCTTCACCGCCGAGGCGCAGGCGTTTCTGTACTGGCTCAACGACCGCGTGCGGCACGCGAGCGAGCAATCGTCGCCCCTGCAGATCATGTACCGGATCGACGGCTCCCCGAACCTCGACGAGGAGATCCTCGATCACCTGGAGGGGTACCAGCAGTCGTCCCCGGTGCGGATCGGCAACGCCGCCGCGACCCAGTTCCAGCTCGACATCTACGGCGAGGCACTGGACTCGCTCCACCTCGCCGACGAGCACGGACTGCAGCTGTCCCACGGTGCGTGGCAGCACGTCTCGCACGTGATCGAGTGGCTCTGCGAACACTGGGACCAGCCCGACGACGGGATCTGGGAGACCCGTGGCGGCCGGCAGGACTTCACCTACGGGCGGGTGATGTCGTGGGTCGCCTTCGACCGGGCGATCCAGCTCGCCCAGCACCGGGCCCGGCCCGCCGACCTCGGTCGCTGGACCAACATGCGCGACATGGTCTACCGGCAGGTCATCCAGCGCGCCTTCGAGAAGATGCTGACCTACAGCAACCATCTCGGGCTGTACGCCGAGGAGATCGCGCCGACCGGCGAGCAGATCGGGAACTTCCCGCAGGCCTTCAGCCACCTCGCCCTCATCAGCGCCGCGATGAACCTCGACTACCAGCTCGACCACGGCGCGGGCGGGGTCGTCGAGCCGGTGCTGCGCCACGGCATGGCGACCTCCTCGGCGTGACGCGTCCGCGGGCCGGCGGTGCTCACCCGGCGACCGGGGCGGGCACCGCCCAGGGCAGCACGAACCGCTCGATCGCCTGGGCGAACCCCTCGTCCGCGTTCGACGCCGTCACGTGGGTGGCCCCCCGCCGCACGTCCTCGCTCGCGTTGCCCATGGCGATGCTCACCCCGCTGCGCTCGAACATCAGCACGTCGTTGGGCCTGGTCGGTACCGTCGCCCACCGTTGCCCTCCCGCCGTCGCGTCCCGGATCCGCTCCGGGGTTCAGTCGCTCCACACCCAGTCGCGGATCTCGGGCTGGTCCTCGAAGTGCTCGCGGGCGTACGCGTTGGCCTCGGCGATCCGCGCGTCGCACTCGGCCAGCAGCCCGGGGGCGCGGTCGCGCAGCCGCGGTACCCGCCGGATCGCCTCGGCCGCCAGGTGGAACCGGCTCATCTCGTTCAGCACGACCATCTGGAACGGCGTGGTGGTCGTCCCCTGCTCGTTGAAGCCGCGCACGTGGATGCGGTCGACGTCCGGGTGCCCGTGCACGATCTCGTGAATCGCCCGCTGGTAGCCGTGGAACGCGAACACGACCGGCTTGTCCGCGGTGAACAGGTCGACGAACTGCGCCTCGGTCATGCCGTGCGGGTGGTGCCGGGCCGGGAAGAGCCGCATCAGGTCGACCACGTTCACGACGCGGACGTGCAGGTCCGGGACGAGCCGGCGCAGGTGCCACGCGGCCGCGAGCGTCTCCAGCGTCGGGATGTCACCGGCCGAGCCGAGCACCACGTCCGGCTCCCCGCCGTCGTCGGTGCCGGCCCGCTGCCAGATCGACGCGCCGTTCGCGCAGTGCTCGATCGCCGCCGCCATGTCCAGGAACTGCAGCTGCGGCTGTTTGTCGATCACGATCAGGTTCACGTAGTCGCGGCTGCGCAGGCAGTGGTCGGCGACCGAGAGCAGGCAGTTGGCGTCCGGGGGCAGGTAGATGCGGGTCACGCTGCCCCGCTTGGACAGCATCACGTCGATCAGGCCGGGGCCCTGGTGGCTGAAGCCGTTGTGGTCGTTGCGCCAGCACGTCGAGGTCAGCAGGATGTTCAGCGAGGCGACCGGCGCCCGCCACGGCAGGTTCCGCGCCTCCTCCAACCACTTGGTGTGCTGCACCGTCATCGACGCCGAGACCATCGCGAACGCCTCGTAGGTGGCGAAGAGCCCGTGCCGGCCGGTCAGCGTGTAACCCTCCAGCCAGCCCTCGCACAGGTGCTCGCTCAGCACCTCCATGACACGGCCGTCCGCCGACAGGTGATCGTCGACGTCCAGACTGGGGCCGACGAAGCACCGGTTCTCCACCTCGAAGACGTCGCCGAGGCGGTTGGACTTCGTCTCGTCCGGGCAGAACAGCCGGAAGTTCGCCGCCCCGGCGTTGCGGACGAACACGTCGCGCAGCAGCTTGCCCAGCTGCCGGGTCGACTCCCCCCGCACCACGGCCGGCCGGTCGACGGCGACGGCGTAGTCGCGAAAGTCCGGCAGGTCCAGGTCGACCAGCACCGTGCCGCCGTTCGCCCGCGGGTTGGCGCTCATCCGGCGGTCGCCCCGCGGCGGGAGGGCGGCGAGGTCGGGCACGAGCCTGCCGTCCCGGTCGAACAGCGCATCCGGCCGGTAGGAGCGCATCCAGGACTCCAGCTGCGCCAGATGCGCCGGGTTCGTGCGGATGTCCGCCATCGGCACCTGGTGCGACCGGAAGGTGCCCTCCGCCGGCTGCCCGTCCACCTCCTTCGGGCCCGTCCAGCCCTTGGGGGTGCGCAGCACGATGGCCGGCCAGCGGGGCCGCCCGGTCACACCGCCGGCCCGGGCGTCGCGCTGGATGTCGCGGATGCGGTCGTAGCACCAGTCGAGCGTCGCCGCGAACGCCTGGTGCACGTGCCGCGGGTCGTCGCCCTCGACGAACTGCGCGTCGTAGCCGTTGCCCTGCAGGAACGCCGCGATGTCGGCGTCGCTGTCGCGGGCGATCACGGCGGGTCCGCTGATCTTGTACCCGTTGAGGTGCAGGATCGGCAGCACCGCGCCGTCGCGGGCCGGGTTGAGGAAGGCGGTGCCGCGCCAGGCTCCGGCCAGCGGCCCGCACTCCGCCTCGCCGTCGCCGACCACCGCGGCGACGATCAGGTCCGGCGCGTCGAAGGCCGCGCCGAACGCGTGGGCCAGCACGTAGCCCAGCTCGCCGCCCTCGTGGATCGAGCCCGGGGTCTGCACGCTGACGTGGCTGGGGACCCCGCCGGGGGTCGAGAAGCGGCGGCACAGCAGCCGCAGGCCCGCCGCGTCCCGCGTCACCTCGGGGTAGACCTCCGAGTAGGTGCCTTCGAGGTACGCGTTGCCGACCAGCGCCGGTCCGCCGTGGCCCGGGCCGGCCAGGTAGATGACGTCGGCGTCGCGCTCCCGGATCAGCCGGCTCAGGTGGACGTAGACCAGGTTCAGGCCGGGTGAGGTGCCCCAGTGGCCGAGCAGCCGGGGCTTGATGTGCTCCGGCCGCAGCGGCTCGCGCAACAGGGGGTTGTCGCGGAGGTAGATCTGCGCGAGGGTCAGGTAGTTGGCGGCCTGCCAGTACCGCTGCATCTGGTCGAGCAGGGTCGGGGGGAGCGGCCCGGCCGCCGCGGCCTCGCGCTCCTCCGTGGTGCGAACCGCGCTGGAGTGCTGCACGTCGAACTTGAGCATGGCGGCCTACCTCCCGGAACGGCTGATCGCGCTACCCGAATTGTCGGCCTTGTCCGGCAAGGACGGTGATCGCGACGGCGGGCATTACCCGGCCTTCCACCCCCGGGATCGCGGGTCTGTGGGGCGAGTGTGTGGGCGCTGTGGGTGGGGTGGGGACGGCACCGGCCGGAGGCTGGACGCACCAGATCCGTCCAGCCACGAGGAGTCACCGTGACCGCCCTGACCCGCACCGACCAGCGTCCCGACGTCCACGAGATGGTGGTCGTCCACCGCGCCTTCCGGCGGGAGTTCGCCGCCGCCGCCGGCCTTGTCCGCCGTACCCCCGCGGGCGACACCCGCCGCGCGAGGATCGTCGCGGAGCACCTGCG
Source organism: Dactylosporangium sp. NPDC049742 (assembly GCF_040674675.1). NCBI lineage: Bacteria > Bacillati > Actinomycetota > Actinomycetes > Micromonosporales > Micromonosporaceae > Dactylosporangium > Dactylosporangium sp. NPDC049742. The sequence goes on from NZ_JBFANF010000054.1 coordinate 28,367, forward strand.
CCTGTGCGCCGCCGGCCTCGAGATGCACCACACCGGCGAGGACATCGTGCTCTGGCCGCTGCTGCTCGAGCGGTCCGCGCCGTCGACCGGGCTCGTCGAGACGATGCAGGCCCAGCATCACGGCATCGACGAGCTCGTCGAGGCCGTCACCCCCGCGCTCGCCGCCTGGGAGGCCGCCCCGACCCAGGCCGCCGGCGAGCGTCTCGCGGCCCTCTGCGAGCGGTTCACGGCGGCCCTGCTCGAGCACCTCGACCTCGAGGAGCGCGAGGTGCTGCCGCTGGCCTCGCGCCACGTCACCGCCGCCGAGTGGAACCAGATGGGGCAGCACGGCAAGGACACGATGACCCCCAGCCAGCTGCCGGTCATGTTCGGCCTGGTGCTGCAGGACGCCGACGGCGAGGAGCGCGCCCGCATGCTCGGCAACCTCCCGCTGCCGGTCCGGCTGCTGCTGAAGACCGCCGGCGCCTGGCAGTTCAGGCGCTACGTCCGCCGCCTGCGCGCGTCGTGACCACCGCGGCACGGGCCTGGATCTCGGCACCGCTCGCGGCCCGCCCGGCGTCCCACTCGCGGGTGAACGCCTCGTCCCCGAGGGCGGCCCGGGTGGCGTCGAGCCCGCGGTCGGACAGCGCCCGCGAGACCGGGAAGGTGGGGTCGACGGCGTCGGCCGCCGAGATCGAGGCGCCCGCCCCGAAGAGCCAGGCCGCGGACACCGGGTCGCCGACCCGCTGAGCGAGGCTCGCCAGGGCGGGCAGCGCGTAGCCGAGGGTCCAGCTCATCCGGGCGGCGAGCGACAGGGCCACCGCCTCGCCGAGCAGCGTGGCGGTCGCCGGCTCGTCGCCGAGCAGCTCGGTGAGCGTCGCGTGCACGTTGAGCGCGGTGGCGAGGGTGAAGGCGTTGCCGCCCGCGCGGGCCGCGCGCACCGCCTCCGGCAGGGTCAGCCCGGCCGTCGCGAGGTCGCCCGCGACGAGGGCGAGCTGGCACCGCGCGAGCCGGGCGTGCACGGCCACCCAGCGACGACCGGCGGCCTCCGCCTGCGCCAGCGCGCGGTCCAGCAGCGCGTCGGCGTCGTCGAGGGCGCCTGCGAAGACCGCCGCCTGGCCGGCCAGGGTCAGGACCTCGCACGTCACGGCCGGCTCGGCCACCCGATCGGCCAGCGCCACCGCGACGCCGGCGTCGCGCAGCATCGAGGCGGTGTCGCCGGCCAGCAGCTGCAGCCCGAGCCGGCCGGCCAGGGCGCGGCAGCGGGCCACGTCGGAGGCCCCGGGGCCGATCCGCTCCAGCCACGCGAGCCCCTCGCGGGCGTGGCCGCGCAGCGCGAGGTAGAGCCAGACGCTCCCGGCGAGCTCTGCGGCGTCCACGTCCCGGTCGAGCTCGAGCAGGCGGAGGAAGGCCGAGCGCAGGTTGGCGTGGTCGGCGTCGAGCCGGTCGAGCTCGGCCGCGAGGTCCGGCCCTTCCAGCTGTACCGCCGAGGCCGTGGCCCGCGCGTGGAAGTGCGCGGCGTGCCGGTCGGCGGTCGCGGTGGCCAGCCCGGACGCGTGCAGCCGCCGCATCGCGAACTGCCGCACCGGCTCCAGCAGCCGGAAGCGTGGCTGCGGGTCGGGCGACGGCACCCGGAGCACCAGCGACTGGTCGACGAGCGCGCCGAGGGCGGGCAGCACGTCGGCGCCTTCGCCGGCGACGGCCTCGATCGCGTCGAGGGAGCACCCGCCGCTGAGGACCGCGAGGCGTTCGAAGAGCGCGACCTCCTCGGGTTCGAGGAGATCCATGCTCCACTCGAGCACGGCGGCCATCGTGCGGTGCCGCTCGGGCAGGTCGCGCGGGCCCGCGCCGGGCCCCTGCCGCTCCAGCCGGGTGAGGAGGGCCGGCGGGGTGAGCAGGCGCAGGCCGGGCGCCGCGAGCTCGACCGCGAGGGGGAGCCCGTCGAGCCGCCGGACGATCGCGGCCAGGGCGGGAGCGTCGGCGGCGGTGACGGCCGTGGGGGACCCGGCGGCCGCGGCCCGGTCGAGGAGCAGCGCGACGGCGGGCGAGGAGGCCACCGCGTCCACGTCGTCGCCGGCGGGCGTGGTGAGCGGCCCCAGCACGAGCTCGTGCTCGGCGCGCACCCGCAGCGGCGCGCGGCTGGTCGCCACCACGACGAGCTCGGGGCAGCGCGCCACGAGATCGGCGAGCGCCGGCGCCGCCTGGGTCAGCTGCTCCAGGTTGTCGAGCACCAGCAGCATCCGCAGGCCGGCCAGGTGGGGCACGAGCGCGTCGAGCGGGTCGAGGCCGACCTCGTCGGGCAGCCCGAGCGCCGCGGCGATCCCCGGCACGACGAGCTTCGGCTCCCGGACCGCGGACAGGTCGACGGCCCGGGCGCCGCCGGGGAAGGCCGGCGCCGCGAGGCGCAGCGCCTCCATCGCGAGCCGGGTCTTGCCCACCCCGCCGGGGCCGGTGACCGTCACCAGCCGGCGGGTGCCCGAGCGGACGAGGGCCAGCAGGTCGGCGAGCTCGCCGTCGCGGCCGATGAGCGGCGTGCCAGGACCCACCGGGACGTGGACCGGCGACGGGACAGCGGCCGCGGCCGGCGACACGCCCGCGGCCGGGGCCGCCTCCCGGCTGGGGACCGCGGCGACGAGGGCCGCCCGGTCGCCGTCGTCGAGGGCGAGCCCGTCGGCGAGCGAGCGCACCGTGTGCGGGTAGGGCCGGCGCCGTTCGCCGCGCTCGAGGGCGCCGATCGCCTTCGCCGTGAGGCCCGACCGCTCGGCGAGCTCCTCCTGGGTCAGCGACCGCGCCTCGCGCAGCCGGCGCAGCACGGCGGCGAACTCGCCGGATGCCGCCGCCCCCTCCACAGCTCAGATGCTAGCCGCGCGGGTGCCGCGGGCCGCCGCGACACGGACGGCGACCGGCTGTGGTGCCGGTGTGGGTCCGCTGTGGGTGGGGTGGCGCCCGGCGCGGCCCGAGGCTGGGAGCCGACGGCATCCCCGCCCTCACCACGAGAGGACAGACCATGACCACGACACCGGCCACCGCCCCCGCCACCAACACCGACATCGCCACCGGCGCCGCGAGCGGGAGGCGGACGGCACCGTACGGCCGCCACATGTCGAACGTGCTCGTCGCGGCCTTCACGCTGTCGGCGGGGCACACCGTCTACGCGAGCGTCGAAGGCATCGAGGACCCCACGTTCACCGTGACCACCCCGCTCGCGTGGGCGTTCTACGCCGTCGGGTTCGGGGCGGCGGTGCTGGCCCGGCGGACCGGGCGCGCGGCGCAGGCGACGGTGCTCGCCTACCTCACGGCGCTGCTGGCGATCTCCGTCTTCTACTACCCGACGACGTTCGGGCCGCGGCAGCAGACGACGTTCGGGTGGTTCGAGAACGACGTCTACGTCGGGCTGCTCGTCACGGCGACGTACCTCGGGGTACAGCGGCTGCGGCGCACGACGCTCACCCCGCGGTGACGCCGCCCGGGACGGCCGCGGGGCCGGGACTTCGGGCGGGCGGGCGTTAAGAAACCGTCAAGGACGCGGTCGCGGCGTATGGATCGCATCAACGCATCTGGGCAGGGCATGCCGCCGGGGCTTCACTTCGGATGCGGCCGGACGTCGGCCGCGCGAAGTGGAATTCAAGGAGGAGATCCCTCGTGGCTGACCTGTGGTTCGTGCTGCTGACGATCGCGTTGTTCGCGGTCCTCGGCCTGGTGGTGCGGGCGGTGGAGCGGCTGTGAACGCCGAGAACCTCGTCGGTCTCGTCCTCGCGGTCGCCCTGACCGCGTTCCTGGTGACGGCCCTGCTCTTCCCGGAGCGGTTCTGATGGGCACCGCGGGAGCGGGCGCCGTCTTCATCGCCTCGCTGATCATCGCCCTGGTGCTGGTGTACAAGCCGTTCGGCGACCACATGTACCGGTCGGTCACCTCGACCCGGCACACCCGCGCCGAACGGCTCGTCTACCGGGCCGTCGGCGTGAACCCCGACGGCGAGCAGTCCTGGGGCGTGTACGCCCGCAGCGTCCTGGCGTTCTCCGCCGTCTCGATCCTGGCCCTGTACCTGTTCCAGCGGGTCCAGAACCATCTGTGGCTGTCGCTCGGCTTCGACCCGGTCAAGCCCGACCAGGCGTGGAACACCGCGGTCAGCTTCGTCACCAACACCAACTGGCAGTCGTACTCGGGCGAGTCGACGATGGGTCACCTGGTGCAGATGGCCGGGCTCGCCGTGCAGAACTTCACCTCCGCCGCCGTCGGCGTCGCCGTCGCGGTCGCCCTCGTCCGCGGGTTCACCCGCTCCAGGACCGAGCAGCTCGGCAACTTCTGGGTCGACCTGGTCCGGATCTGCGTGCGGATCCTGCTGCCGGTCGCCGCCGTCGCCGCGGTCGCGCTCATCGCCGGCGGCGTGGTGCAGAACCTCAGCGGCGGCACCGACGTCACCACGCTGACCGGCGGCAGCCAGACCATCACCGGCGGGCCGGTCGCCAGCCAGGAGGTCATCAAGGAGCTCGGCACCAACGGCGGCGGGTTCTACAACGCCAACAGCGCCCACCCGTTCGAGAACCCGACCGGCTGGACGAACTGGATCGAGCTGTTCCTGATCCTGCTCATCCCGTTCAGCCTCCCCCGCACCTTCGGCCGCATGGTCGGCGACCGGCGGCAGGGCCTCGCGATCGCGGGCATCATGGCGATCCTCGCGATCGGCAGCGTCATCGCGATCAACGCCCTGCAGCTCGCGCACGGCGGGACGGTCCCCACCGCGGCCGGCGCGGCGACGGAAGGCACCGAGACCCGATTCGGGGTGTCGCAGTCGGCGACCTTCGCCGCCGTCACCACGCTCACGTCGACGGGTGCGGTCAACTCGTTCCACGACTCGTACACGTCGCTCGGCGGCATGGTGACGATGCTCAACATGATGCTCGGCGAGGTGGCGCCGGGCGGCGTCGGCTCCGGCCTGTACGGCATGCTGATCCTCGCCGTCATCACCGTGTTCGTCGCCGGGCTGATGGTCGGCCGGACGCCGGAGTACCTGGGCAAGAAGATCGGCGCCCGCGAGATCAAGTTCGCGTCGCTCTACCTGCTGACCACGCCGGCGCTCGTCCTCGTCGGCACCGCCGTCGCGATGGGCTCGGCGACCGCGCGGGCGTCGATGGCCAACCCCGGCGCCCACGGCCTGTCGGAGGTGCTCTACGCGTTCACGTCGGCGTCGAACAACAACGGCTCCGCGTTCGCCGGCATCTCCGTCAACACCACGTTCTACAACACCGCCCTCGGGCTGTGCATGCTCCTCGGCCGGTTCCTGCCGATCATCCTCGTCCTCGGCCTCGCCGGCTCCCTCGCCCGGCAGACCCCCGTGCCGCAGTCGGCCGGGACGCTCAGGACGTACCAACCCCTGTTCATCGGCATGGTCGTCGCGGTCACGGTCATCGTCGTGCTCCTCACCTACCTGCCGGCCCTCGCGCTCGGCCCGCTCGCGGAAGGCATCCGATGACCACCCAGACCGTCGCCGGCGGGCTGCTCGACCCCCGGCAACTGTGGAAGTCCACCCCGGACGCCCTGCGCAAGCTCAACCCGGCCACGCTGTGGCGCAACCCGGTCATGTTCATCGTCGAGATCGGCTCGGTCTTCACCACCGTCCTCGCCGTGCTGCACCCGAGCGTCTTCGCCTGGCTCATCACCGCCTGGCTGTGGCTGACGGTGGTGTTCGCGAACCTCGCCGAGGCCGTCGCCGAGGGCCGCGGCAAGGCGCAGGCCGAGACGCTGCGCCGGGCGAAGCAGGACACCGTGGCGCACCTGCGCGACGGCACGACGAGAAGCGCGAGCGAACTGCGGCAGGGTGACGTCGTGGTCGTCGAGGCGGGCCAGATCATCCCCGGCGACGGCGACGTCATCGAGGGCATCGCCTCCGTCGACGAGTCCGCGATCACCGGCGAGTCCGCGCCCGTCATCCGCGAGTCCGGCGGCGACCGCAGCGCCGTCACCGGCGGCACCAGGGTGCTCTCCGACCGGATCGTCGTGCGGATCACCCAGAAGCCGGGCGAGAGCTTCATCGACCGGATGATCGCCCTCGTCGAGGGCGCCAACCGGCAGAAGACCCCGAACGAGATCGCCCTCAACATCCTCCTCGCCTCGCTGACCATCATCTTCCTGCTCGCCGTCGCGACCCTGCAGCCCCTCGCCATCTACTCCAAGGGCGTGCAGGCGTTCGCGCCCGACAGCCTCGCCCTCAACGGCGACGGCGTCACCGGCATCGTCCTCGTGTCGCTGCTCGTCTGCCTCATCCCGACCACGATCGGGGCGCTGCTGTCCGCGATCGGCATCGCCGGCATGGACCGGCTCGTGCAACGCAACGTCCTGGCCATGTCCGGCCGCGCCGTCGAGGCCGCCGGCGACGTCAACACGCTGCTGCTGGACAAGACCGGCACCATCACCCTCGGCAACCGGCAGGCCGCCGCGTTCCTCCCCGCGACCGGCGTCACCGACCAGGAGCTGGCCGACGCCGCGCAGCTGTCCAGCCTCGCCGACGAGACGCCGGAGGGCCGCAGCGTCGTGGTGCACGCCAAGACCGCGCACGGTCTCCGGGAACGCACCGCCGGGGAGCTCGGCGGCGCCGTCTGGGTGCCGTTCACGGCGCAGACCCGGATGTCCGGGGTCGACGTCGACGGCGACCGGCAGATCCGCAAGGGCGCGGCGGCGGCCGTCATGCGGTGGGTCCGGGACAACGGCGGGCACCCGACCAGCGACGTCGGCGCGATCGTCGACGCGGTCTCCGCGTCCGGCGGCACGCCGCTCGTCGTCGCCGAACGCGCCGGTGACGGGCCGGCCCGCGCCCTGGGCGTCATCCACCTCAAGGACGTCGTCAAGCAGGGCATGCGGGAGCGGTTCGACGCGATGCGCCGCATGGGCATCCGCACCGTCATGATCACCGGCGACAACCCGCTGACGGCCAAGGCGATCGCCGAGGAGGCCGGCGTCGACGACTACCTCGCCGAGGCCACCCCCGAGGACAAGATGGCGCTCATCAAACGCGAGCAGGAGGGCGGCAAGCTCGTCGCGATGACCGGCGACGGCACCAACGACGCCCCCGCCCTCGCCCAGGCCGACGTCGGCGTCGCCATGAACACCGGCACCAGCGCCGCGAAGGAGGCCGGCAACATGGTCGACCTCGACTCCGACCCGACGAAGCTCATCGAGATCGTCGAGATCGGCAAGCAGCTGCTCATCACCCGCGGCGCCCTCACCACGTTCTCGATCGCCAACGACATCGCCAAGTACTTCGCGATCATCCCGGCCATGTTCGCCGCGATCTACCCCGGCCTGGACCGGCTCAACATCATGCGCCTGGACTCGCCGACCTCGGCGATCGTGTCCGCAGTCATCTTCAACGCCGTCGTCATCGTCGCCCTCATCCCGCTCGCCCTGCGCGGGGTGCGGTACCGGCCGGGATCCGCCGCTTCGATGCTGCGCCGCAACCTGCTCGTGTACGGCGCCGGCGGCGTCATCGTCCCGTTCATCGGCATCAAACTCATCGACCTGCTCATCGCCTGGATTCCGGGGATCTCCTGATGCGCCTCCCAGCCTGGCTCAGCCAGCACCTCGCCGCCCTGCGCGCGCTGCTCGTCCTCACCGTCCTGCTCGGCCTCGTCTACCCGCTGCTCATGGTCGGCGTCGGCCGGATCCCGGGCCTGTCCGGCCGGGCCGACGGCTCGCTCGTCGCCAAGGACGGCAGGCCGGTCGGCAGCCGCCTCATCGGCCAGTCGTACACCGACGCGGACGGCCACCCGCTCCGGCAGTACTTCCAGTCCCGGCCGTCCGCGGCGGGCAACGGCTACGACCCCACGTCGACGTCGGCGAGCAACCTCGGCCCGGAGAACGTCGTCGACACCCTCGGCGAAGGCGGCAAGCCGAGCCTGCTCACCCAGGTCTGCGCCCGCAGCAAGGCCGCCGGCGAGCTCGAAGGCGTCGACGGCGGCCGGCCCTACTGCACGCCCGGCGGGGTCGGCGCGGTCCTCGCCGTGTTCCACCGAGACGGCGCCACCGGCCCGGTGACCCGCGTCGTCAGTCTCAACGAGACGGGCCCCGGCGCGCCGTTCGTCGCCACCTACGACGGGGTCGCGGTCGAGCTCGCCGTGCCCGGCGAGGACTACAGCAAGGGCGTCGTCACCCCGGTCCGCGGCGGCGCACCGGACCGTCCGGCCGTCCCCGCCGACGCGGTCACCGCCAGCGGCAGTGGACTCGACCCGCACATCAGCGTCGCCTACGCCCGGCTCCAGGTGAACCGGGTCGCGGCCGCCCGCGGCATGTCGCCGGCGGATACGCGGCGGCTGGTCGACAGGTACACCACCGGGCGGGTGCTCGGGTTCGTCGGCGAGCCCGGCGTCGACGTCCTGCAACTGAACCTGGCGCTCGACGCCGCGCACCCGGTCCGCGGCTGACCCGTGCCGGCCCGCCGCCCACCCCGGCGGCGGGCCGGCCACCTACAGAAGGCATGGTGCGAAGCATGGCGCGCGGACAACTGCGGGTGTACCTCGGCGCCGCACCCGGCGTCGGCAAGACCTACAAGATGCTCGAAGAGGGCCACCGCCGGCAGCAGCGCGGCACCGAGGTCGTCGTCGGGTTCGTCGAGACCCACGGCCGGCCCTTCACCGAGGCGATGCTCACCGGCCTGCGGGTGATCCCGCGCAGGACGGTGGCCTACCGCGGCGCCGAGTTCACCGAGATGGACCTCGACGCGGTCCTCGCCGCCCGCCCGGAGGTCGCCGTCGTCGACGAGCTCGCCCACACCAACGTCCCGGGCGGCGGGCACGCCAAACGCTTCCAGGACATCGAGACGCTCCTCGACGCCGGCATCACCGTGCTGACCACCGTCAACATCCAGCACCTCGAGTCGCTCAACGACGTCGTCCAGCAGATCACCGGCGTGCCGCAGCGCGAGACCGTCCCCGACGCCGTCGTGCGCCGCGCCGAGCAGATCGAGCTCGTCGACATGACCCCGGAGGCGCTGCGCCGCCGCATGGCGCACGGCAACATCTACCGCCCGGAGAAGGTCGACGCGGCCCTGGGCAACTACTTCCGCGTCGGCAACCTCACCGCCCTGCGCGAGCTGGCCCTGCTGTGGCTCGCCGACAAGGTCGACGACCAGCTCGACCGGTACCGGGCCGAGCACCACATCGACGCCACGTGGGAGGCCCGCGAACGGGTCGTCGTCGCCCTCACCGGCGGCTCGGAGGGCGACACCCTCATCCGGCGCGCGGCCCGGGTCGCCGCCCGTACCAAGGCCGCTGACCTCCTCGCGGTCCACGTCATCCGCGGCGACGGGCTCGCCGGGGCGGACCCCGCGAACCTCGCCCGGCAACGCGTCCTGGTGGAGACCCTCGGCGGCACCTACCACCAGGTCGTCGGCAACGACGTGCCCGCCGCGCTGCTCGACTTCGCCCGCGGCGTCAACGCCACCCAGCTCGTCCTCGGCGCCAGCCGGCGCAACCGCTTCGCCCAGGTGCTCTCCCCCGGCGTCGGCGTGACCACCACCGCCGGGTCGGGCTCGATCGACGTCCACCTGGTCACCCACGAGCAGGCGCGGCGCGGCCGGCTCCGCCACGGCGGTCCCGGCGGGCTCACCCTGCGCCGGCGGCTGGCCGGCGTCGCGCTCGCCGTGCTCGGCCTGCCGCTGCTGACCGTGGGCCTCACCGCGGTCCAGGCGGACATCTCGCTGCCCAGCGACATCCTCGCGTTCCTCATCCTGACCGTCGCCGTCGCCCTCGTCGGTGGCCTGTGGCCGGCGCTGCTCGCCGCCGTCGGCAGCTTCCTGCTGCTCAACTACTACTTCACGCCGCCGCTGCACCGGTTCACCGTCGCCGAGCGCGAGAACCTGTTCGCGCTGCTCGCGTTCGTCCTCGTCGCCACCGCGGTGTCGACCGTCGTCGACCTCGCCGCCAGGCGCACCAGGGAGGCGGCGCGGGCCCGCGCCGAGGCGCAGACCCTGTCCACGCTCGCCGGCGGCGTCCTGCACGGCGACCGGCCGCTGCCGGCGCTGCTCGAACGGGTCCGTGAGGCGTTCGGGCTCACCAGCGTCACCCTGCTGCAGCGCCGTACCGGCGAGGACGCCGGGCCCGAGCCGCGCGGCGACACCGGCGCGTGGCAGATCGCCGCCACCGTCGGCGGGCAGCCGTGCACGTCGCCGGCCGACGGGCAGTCCGAGGTGCCGATCGACGAGGACCTGTCGCTGGTGCTGCGCGGCCCGATCCTCGCCGCGGCGGACCGGCGCCTGGTCGAGGCGTTCGCCGCGCACGCCGCCATCGCGCTGCGCCAGCAGCGGCTGGCGGAGCAGGCCGCCGCGGCCGGGAACCTCGCCGAGGTCGACCGGCTGCGCACCGCCCTGCTGTCGGCGGTCAGCCACGACCTGCGCACCCCGCTCGCCGCCGCCAAGGCCGCCGTCGGCAGCCTCCGCAGCCCCGACGTCGAGTTCTCCGCCGAGGACCGCGAGGAGCTGCTCGCCACCGCCGAGGAGTCCCTGGACAAGCTCAACCGCCTGGTCGAGAACCTCCTCGACATGAGCCGGCTGCAGGCCGGGGCGCTCGGCATGCACCCGCGGGCGATCAGCGTGGGTGAGGCGATCCCCCGCAGCGTCGACGACCTCGGCGACGCCGCGGCCGGCGTCCGGGTCATCGTCCCCGACGAGCTGCCCGAGATCCACGCCGACCCGGCGCTGCTGGAGCGCATCCTCGTCAACGTCCTCGCCAACGCCCTGCGCCACAGCCCTGCCGACCGGCCGCCGCTGATCACCGTCAGCGAACACGCCGGCCTGGTCGAGGTCCGCGTCGTCGACCACGGGCCCGGCGTCCCCGCCGCCGACCGGGACCGGATCTTCCAGCCGTTCCAGCGGCTCGGCGACCGTGACAACACCACCGGCGTCGGCCTCGGCCTCGCCCTGTCCCGCGGCCTCGCCGAGGCCATGGGCGGCAGCCTCGAACCCGAGAACACCCCCGGCGGCGGGCTCACCATCACCCTCACCCTGCGCACCGCCGAGCTCGACGCGCGCCGCCGGTCCGCGACCCCCGACGAACGGGCCGACCCCGCGCTGCTCGACCGGCTCGACGCGTACACCCACGACCACCGCACCGGATCGCCGGCGGACCCCGGAGCCGCGCGCTGACCGGCGCTCACACCGTCCTCGTCCTTCAGGGATCAACGGCCGCCGAATGGGTATTCGGGCGCCTCCCCCGCCGGATCGTTACGCGGACCTCAGGAGGCGACACGTTCATGGTCACGATGTCGACCAAGGAGGCGGAAGCGCCGCCCTTCCACGCGCTGTCAGTCACGGACACCCTTGCGGTGGAGCACGTCGAACCGCGCTCCGGCCTGTCGGACAGTGAGGTGGCGGCGCGTCGTGCCACCTACGGTCCGAACCGGCTGGCCGGGTCGCGCAAGGAGTCGTGGTGGCGGGCGTTCGGGCGGCAGTACGCCGACCCGATGCAGATCGTCCTGCTGTGCGCCGGGATCGGCAGCCTGTACCCGCTGCGGCAGCTCGGCACGGGGCTGCTCCTGCTGCTGCTCACCCTGTTCAACGCGGCCCTCGGGATGCGGCAGGAGGGCAAGGCCGCGGCGGCGGTCAGCGCGCTGCAGAAGATGATGATCGTCAAGGCGAAGGTCCGCCGCGACGCGCAGCTGACCGAGGTCGCCGCGGAGGACCTGGTGCCGGGCGACGTGGTGCTGGTCGAGGCCGGCGACCTCGTGCCGGCCGACGGCCGCCTGGTCAGGTCCACCGGCCTCGAGATCGACGAGTCCGCGCTGACCGGTGAGAGCGTCCCGGTCGCCAAGGACGCCGAGTCCGTGGCCGGGACCGAGGCGGCGCTGGGCGACCGGGTCGACATGGTGTACATGAACACGAACGTCACCCGCGGCACCGCCGAGTTCGTGGTCACCGCGACCGGGATGGCGACCGAGGTCGGGCACATCTCCGGGATGCTGCAGACGGCCCAGGACGCCGAGACCCCGCTGACCCGCCAGCTGTCGCGGCTGACCAACCAGATCCTCATCGTCGCCGGCGTCGCGCTGGCGCTGTCGATCGCGCTGAACCTGTCCCGCGGCAACGCGTTCAACGTGGTGTTCCTCGCCGCGGTCGCCTTCGCCGTCTCGGCCATCCCGACCGGCCTCCCCGCGGTCGTCACCACGATCCTGTCGATGGGGACCCAGCTGCTCGCCCGGTCCAACGCGATCGTCAAGCGGCTGCGGTCCACCGAGACCCTCGGGTCGACCTCCGCCGTCAACTCCGACAAGACCGGCACGCTGACGCTGAACCAGATGACCGCCGTCGAGCTGGCGATCCCCGGCCGCCGGTACGCCGTGTCGGGCAGCGGCTACGGCATCGAGGGCGACATCCGGCACACCGCCGGCCAGCCCGACGTGCCGCTGGAGCCGTTCCTGCTGCCGATGGCCCTCGCCGGCGACGCCGTGGTGCGTGACGGCGAGCTGATCGGCGATCCCACCGAGGGTGCGCTGGTCGTGCTCGCCGAGAAGGGCCACGTCGACGTGGTGTCGACGCGGCAGCGGTACCCGCGCCTGGCGGAGGTGCCGTTCGACGCCGCGTACAAGCTGATGGCGACGTTCCACCGGATGACCGACGACGCCGGCACCGACGTGGTGCGCGCCTACGTGAAGGGCGCCCCGGACCAGCTGCTGGCCCGGGCGGCCACCGTGCTCTGGCCCGGCCTGACGCCCAGCCCGCTGGACGACGAGCTGCGCGGGCGCTACCTGGCCGAGAACGAGCGGCTCGCCGCGCAGGGCCTGCGGGTCATGGCCACGGCCCGCAAGGACTTCCCCACGGCCGGCTTCGACCCGCAGGCCGCGCTGCTGGAGACCCTCGACGAGCTGACCCTGCTCGCCCTCGTCGGCATCGTCGACCCGCCCCGCCCGCAGGCGAAGGCCGCGATCGCCACGGCGAAGGCCGCCGGCATGCGGGTCCGTATGATCACCGGCGACCACGCCGTCACCGCCGCCGCCATCGCCGGGCAGCTCGGCATCGACGGCCGGGCGATCACCGGCGCCGAGTTCGGCGCGATGAGCGACGAGCAGCTGAGCCGCGACATCGACGACATCGGGGTGATCGCCCGGGTGACCCCGGAGCACAAGGTCCGCCTCGTGGAGATCCTGCAGCGCAAGGGCCACATCGTCGCGATGACCGGCGACGGCGTCAACGACGCGCCCGCCCTGAAGCGCGCCGACATCGGCATCGCGATGGGCATCACCGGCACCGAGGTCTCCAAGGAGGCCGCCGCGATGATCCTCACCGACGACGACTTCGCGACCATCGTCAAGGCGGTGGAGATCGGCCGGGCGCTGTACGACAACCTCAAGCGCTACGTCCAGTTCCAGATGGGCGCCCTCATCGGCTTCATCGCCACGTTCCTCGGCGCCAGCATCTTCAACATCGCCGCCGGCGTGCCGTTCCTGCCGCTGCAGACGCTGTGGGTGAACTTCACCACCCAGGTGTTCCAGGCGATCGGCCTCGGCTACGGCAAGCAGGACGCGGACCTCATGCGCCGGCCGCCCCGCCGCTCCGGCGAACCGCTGCTGCCCGGCCGCACCCTGCTCTGGCTCGCCTTCCTCGGGCTGGTGCTGGGCGTGGTCACCCTGGCCGTCATCGCCTGGGCCGGTCCCGTGCACGGGACCGACGTCGCCCGCACCATGGGCCTGACGACGTTCTCGCTGCTGAACCTGGCGCTGTCGTTCACCGTCCGCAGCGACCTGCGGTCGGTGTTCACCCTGGAGACCTTCGACGACCGCCGGTTCCTGGTCACCAGCGGCATGTCGGTCATCGCGACCATCATCGCCACCGAGGTCGGCCTGCTGCAGCGGATGCTGCACACCGTCAGCCTCAACCTGACCCAGTGGCTGGTGTGCGTCGTCGCCGCCCTGTCGGTGATCGTGGTCACGGAGATCCGCAAGCTGGTGCTGCGGCACCGGCACCCGGCGACGGCCGGTGCCACGACTGGTGCCACGGCCGCGGCCACGGACACGGCGGCGGGTTGATCAACGCTCGTAGCCGGTGGTGGGGCCGGTGCGCCACGACCCCGCGACCTCGACGCGGTGCTCGACGTGGATCCGCCGGTCGTCGACCCGGATGACGGTCCACGAGCGGGGCGCACCGCGCAGCCGCAGGCTCGTCGCCGTGCCGGCCACCACCTCGACCGGTCCGCGGCCGGCGGGCCGGTCACGGCGGCGGCTGGCGGGCACATGCGTGTGCCCGGCGAGCACGAGATCGACGCGTGCGGCGGTGGCGGCGCGCAGCAGCGCCGCCCGCCCGGCGATGCGGGCCGGGCCGCGCGTGAACGGCGGGTGATGCAGCGCCAGCAGCCGGACCGCGCCGGCGGGGGCGGCGCCGAGGAACGTGGCGACCGTCGCCGACTGCCGGCGCGACACCCGGCCGCTCTTCCACCGCCAGCGGGGCATCGACTGCAGGCCGAGGGCCCGGATGCCCGGCAGGTCCAGCCGCGGGTCGAGCTCGGGTTCGAGCCGGGCGCGGTACCGGTCGTACGGCGCGACGAGCCGGCTGGGGGGCAGCAGCGGCACGTCGTGGTTGCCGGCCACCACGAGCAGCGGCGCCGGGAGCCGGTCGAGGAAGGTCCGGGCCTGGACGAACTCGGCGTCCCGGGCCCGCATCGTGCAGTCGCCGGTGACGACCACCAGGTCCGGCGCGACCGCGGCCACGTCGGCGACGAGCGGGTCCACGACCGCCGGCGCGTGCCGCCCGAAGTGCAGGTCCGACAGGTGCGCGACGACCAGCGGCGGGCGCCACGGCCCACCGTTCACGACCGCCGGTCCTCGCCGGCGGTGGACGCCGTCCTGCCCCCGCCGACGGTGAACGCCAGCCGCCACAGCCGGCGCCAGTCGACCCGCTGGCGGGGGCGGCGGACCGGCCTGGACCGCGGCACCCGGACCCGCAGCGCACCGGGCTGGATGCGGCACCGCACCGGCGTGGGCAGCAGGACCGACTCGCCGTCGATGCCGACCGGGACCGACGGCGCGTCCGCCTCGATGACCGCCGCGCCGGCGGTGAGCTGGGTGAGCCGCTCCGACCGGGTGCCGCGCACGAGCATGGCCGCGTCGGCGGCGTTGTTGACGGTGACCGCCAGCACGCCGAGCGCCCCGCCGTCGAGCCGCTCCCGGCGGCCCAGGCCCACGATGTCGTTGCTCGCGTACGGGTTGTTGCTCACCAGGACGGCCTGGGCGCCGGCGACCCTCGTCCCGCCGGTGTGCAGCCGCAGCGCGACGCCGTCGCGGCCGGCGAGCAGGTCCGGCAGCATCTCCAGCGCCGTCGCCGCCTTGTCCTGCCGGTAGCCGGGGCTCTGCACCACCTCCGCGTAGGCGCCGAAGGACGCGTTGTTGACGAACATCCGGTCCCCCGCCCAGCCCACGTCGACCCGGAGCTCCACCCCGTCGGTCAGGGCGTCCAGGCACCGGGCCGGGTCCCTGCGGTCGAGGCCGAGGTCCATCGCGAAGTGGTTGCGCGTGCCGGCGGCGACCACGACGAACGGCAGGTCGTGCTCCACCGCCACCCGGGCCACCGCCGCCTGCGTGCCGTCGCCGCCCGCGACACCGAGCAGGTCGGCGCCGGACCGCACGGCCTGCCGGGCCAGCGCCGCGACGTCGACCTCCCGCGGCCCCTCCAGCAGCACCACCTCGGCCCCGAGCGCGCGGGCCTTGCCGGCGAGGTCGTGCCGCTCCACCTTCCCGCCGCCCGAGCGCGGGTTCATGATCAGGAACGGGTGGCGGGGCGGCGCGGCGACGGCGTGCTCGGCCGTGCCCGGGCGCGGCAGCGCCGCCCCGGCCGCCGTGACCGCCAGCGCCCAGAGGCCGACGCAGACCAGCGCCACCAGCAGCAGCCCGGCCTGGGCGTACAGGACCACGACCGTCACCGGGGCGGCGACCGCGACCAGGCCGGCGAGCACCCGGCGGGCGCCGCGGTACGCGAGGGCCGCCCACACGCCGGCGAGCCCGGCCCCGGCACCGGCGACCGCGACCGCCACCAGCACGACGCCGCGGAGCCCACCGGCGGCGACGAGCACCCCGAACGCGGCGACGGCCGACACCAGCGCCAGGCGGGCCAGCCACCGCGCGGCGGCGTCGCTCCCCGGCCTGTTCCCCTTGACGTCCGCCGGCATCGACCAACCTCCCCCGAGCCCGTCCCGCCTCGCGTCTGACGCTCCCCCCGGCGCGGGCGGGCGCCGTCATCAGGCGGGGGTGACGTGCGGGGGCGGGCCGCGCCGCGTCCGGTCACTCGATGCAGGCGAGGCGGATCGGCACCGGCCTGGCGAGCGTTGCAGGTGACACCACGACATCTGGTGAGAGGAGCCACCATGAGCGAGATCATCGCGATCGAGTACAGCGACATCCCCACCGCGAAGACCGCCCGGGAGAAGCTCGTCGGCATGCAGCGGCAAGGGCTCATCACCCTGCGCGACGCCGCTGTGGTGGAGGTCAACGCCGGCGGCAAGGTCAAGGTGCACCAGGCGGCGTCCGCGACCGGTATCGGCGCGGCCGGCGGCGCGATGTGGGGCGGCCTGATCGGGCTGCTGTTCTTCGCCCCGTTCCTCGGCATGGCGGTCGGTGCGGGAGCCGGGGCGCTCGCCGGGAAGAGCACCGACGTCGGCGTGGACGACAAGTTCATGAAGGACCTCGCCGGCACGCTGCAGCCCGGCTCGGCGGTGCTGTTCCTCCTGGTCGACCAGATCACCCTCGACAAGGTCGTCCAGGAGATGGCGCCGCTCCAGCTCGGCGGCCGCATGCTGCGCAGCTCGCTGAGCCGCGACGCGGAGCAGCGGCTGAACGACGCGGTCGACGCCGCCCGCCTCGCGCACGTCTGAGGCGCGACCGGCCCGGGGCGCGCGGCGATCCGCCGCCGTCCCGGGCCGCCGCACGTCCGCTCCCGTCCCGGGCCGCCGCACGTCCGCTCCCGTCCCGGGCCGCCGCACGTCCGCTCCCGTCCCGGGCCGCCGGCCGCTCTGGTCTCAGGCGGGACCGCCGGCCGCGGTCCGCCCCGCCCCGGTCTCAGGCCGGGCCGCCGGCCGGGTCTGTGTCAGGCCGGGTCGGTGACGGTCAGCAGCGCGGCGAGCTGGCGCATGATGCCGGGCCGGGCGCGGTAGTAGACCCAGGTGCCGCGGCGGTCGGCGGAGACGAGGCCGGCCTCGCGCAGGGCGCGCAGGTGGTGGGAGATCGTCGGACCGGACAGGTCGAACGCCGGGGTGAGGTCGCAGACGCAGATCTCCCCGCCGTCGGCGGAGGCGATCATCGACATCAGCTGCAGCCGGACCGGGTCGCCGAGGGCCTTGAACGCGGGCGCGAGGACGGCCGCGGTCTCCGCCGGGATCCGGTCCTGGGCGATCGGCGGGCAGCACGGCGCGTCGGCGGCGTTGAGATCCGTCAGGGTGAGCGGCCCGGCCTGCTTCGACATTCCTCTAGGTTGACAGATCTCGAAACAGCGTGCAACTCTCTGATTCGACAAACGTCTAGTCAGAGGGAGTCCAATCATGACCCAGGGCGGTTTCGCCGGCGACCCGGCCGCGGCACTCACGGTGGTGGGGACCGGCGGCTGCTGCGGCAACCCACCGCAGGCCACCCCCGACCTGCCCGAGCCGGGCGCCGCGAGCGGCCCGTGCTGCGGCACGGCCGCCGAGGCGGAGGCCGACGGCGCCTGCTGCGGCACCGGGGCGAAGACCGAGTCGGTCGCCTCCGGCGCCGGCTGCTGCGGATGAGCACCACCGGCCTGCCGGCCCCCGCCCGCGGGCTCGGCGCGCTCCTCGACGCGGTGTCCGGCGCGCGGATGGCCACCACCGTCGCCACGCTGGCCGGCGAGCCGTTCACCGGCCGGCGGGTCGGCACGGCCGGTGGCGCCGCCGCCCGCGCCTGGCTCACCCGACACCTGCGCGACCTCGGCGCCGCGGTGACGGTCGAGCCGTTCACCGCCCCGCGCGTCCCCGAGGTGTACGTCGCGCCGGCCGTCGAGTGGCACGACGGCACCGCGCACCACCGGCTCGGCTTCGGCCGCGAGGTCGCGGTGCACCTCGCGTCGGCCGACCAGCCCCTGGTCCGGCGCGGCGAGCTGGCCGTCGCCGGAGCGGGCGACCCGACCGGCCGGTGGCTGCTGGTCCCGGCGGGGATGCCCCTGTCCGACGCCTACGGTCACGCCCACGGCGCGCTCGGGCTGCTGACCGGCCGGCGCGTGGACGCCGAGGGCTGGCAGTACACGATGCTCGCCGGGCCGGACCCGGGTCCGCTGCCGGTCCTCACCCTGGACACCGCCATGCACGCGGCGGTCCGGCCCGGCGGCTGGTTCGCGGCGAACACGCCGATCCGCCGCGTGGACGCCGCGGCGGCCAACGTCCACGCCCGCTGGCGCACCGCCGCGGCCGGGCGGCCGGGCCTGCTGCTGACCGCGCACTACGACGGGGTCGGCGACCATCCGGGGCTGCGGCAGCCGGGCGCGGCCGACAACGGCAGCGGCGTCGCCGTCGTCCTGGAGGCCGCCCGGGTCCTCGCCGGGGCCGGAGCGCTGCCGGACGGGGCCGGACTGTCGGTGGCGCTGCTGGACGGCGAGGAGGCCGGCGCGCTCGGCTCCGCCCACCATGCCGCACGGCTGCGCCGGGCCGGGGCGGCGCCCCTCGTCGTCAACGTGGACGGCGCCGGGCGGCTCGACCGGGCGGCGGCGGTCGAGGCCGGCGGGCCCGCGCACGGGCTCCTGGCGGCGCTCGACCAGGCCGGTCGGCACACCGGGCTGCCCCTCGCGGCCGGACCGGTCGCCTCGGACAACCGCCGCTACGCCGCCGCCGGGCTCGCCGCCGTCGGTGTCGGCGCCGGGATGGCCGGCTACCACAGCCCGGCCGACACCGCCGACCGCGTCGAGACGGCCACGCTCACCGCGGTGGCGCGGCTCGTCGTGGCCACGGGCTGGCTCGCCGGCGCCACGGACACTACAGTTTCATCGCACATCGGCGATAAACGATGAAGGTGGTGGATCGTGACCGGATTGCTCGACCGGGCGACCGCGGAGGAGTACGCCTCCTGGTTCAGGGCCCTCGCGGACCCGTCGCGGGTGCAGATCGTGGAGTACCTGGCCCGGCAGGCGCGGCCGATGAGCGTCGGCGACCTGGTCAAGGCGGTCGGCCTGGCCCAGTCGACGGTGTCGCAGCACCTGAAGATCCTCACCGAGGTCCGGTTCGTGCTCGTGGAGGCGGTCGGCAACGCCCGGCACTACCGGATCAACCAGGCGTGTGTCGGGTGCTTCCCGTCGGCCGCCGACGTCGTCATGGGCCGGCCCGCCCCCTCCCGGGTCGGAGGCTGCGCGTGACCGGCCCGACGATCCGGCCGATGACGCCGGCGGACGCCGGCGCGGTCCTCGCCATCTACCAGGCCGGCATCGACGGCGGCAACGCCAGCTTCGAGCCCGCCGCCCCCGACTGGGCCACGTTCGACGCGGGCCGGCTCCCCGGGCACCGCCTCGTCGCCGTCGACGACGCCGGGCTCGTGCTCGGCTGGGTCGCGGTCTCGCGGGTCTCGGCCCGGGCGGTGTACGCCGGCGTCGTCGAGCACTCCGTGTACGTCGACCCGGCCGCGCGGGGCCGCGGGGTCGGCCGGGCGCTGCTGGACGCGCTGGTCGCGTCCACCGAGGCGGCCGGGATCTGGACCATCCAGTCCGGGGTCTTCCCGGAGAACACCGCCAGCCTCGCGCTGCACCACGCCGCCGGGTTCCGCACCGTCGGCGTCCGGGAGCGCGTCGCCCGGCACGCCGGCCAGGGCAACCGGTGGCGCGACGTGGTCTTCCTCGAGCGCCGCAGCCCGCACGTCAACTGACCGGCGCGCCCACGCCACTTACTTCCGACAATGCTCAGGACAGGAGCCATACCGTGAACCCGTTGCCAGTCGTCGTCATCGGAGCCGGACCGGTCGGTCTCGCCGCCGCCGCCCACCTCGCCGGACGGGACCTGCCGTTCCTCGTCCTGGAGGCCGGTGACGGCCCCGCCGCGTCCGTGCGGCAGTGGGGGCACGTGCGGCTGTTCTCGCCCTGGCGGTACAACATCGACGCCGCCGCCCGCCGCCTCCTGCTCGACGCCGGCTGGGTCGAACCCGACCCTGAGCTCCTGCCCACCGGCGGCCGGCTCGCCGCCGACTACCTCCAGCCCCTCGCGGACCTGCCCGCGCTCAAGCCGCACGTACGGTACGGCGCCCGGGTCGAGGCCGTCACCCGCCTCGGCCTGGACCGGGTCCGCACCGCCGGCCGGGAGCAGGCACCGTTCCTGGTCCGGCTCACCGACGGCGACGACGTCCTGGCCCGCGCGGTCATCGACGCCTCCGGCACCTGGGCCACCCCCAACGTCCTCGGCGCTTCCGGCATCCCCGCCCGCGGTGAGCGGGCCGCGGCCGGGTTCGTCGAGCACGCCCTGCCCGACGTCCTCGGCGCCGACCGGGACCGGTTCGCCGGCAGGCGCACCGTCGTCGTCGGCGCCGGGCACTCCGCGGCCAACACGCTGCTGTCCCTCGCCGAGCTCGCGCGGCAGGAACCGGGGACCAGCGTCGTGTGGGCGATCCGCACGGACAGCCCGGACCGCACGTACGGCGGCGGCGCGGCCGACGCCCTGCCGGCCCGCGGCGCGATCGGCTCCCGGCTGCGCGAGCACGTCGACACCGGCACCGTCGAGTTGATGACCGGGTTCTCCGTCCAGGCGGTCACCGTCGACGGCGACCGGGTGCGGCTGTCCGGCGGTACCGGCGACATCACCGCCGACCGGGTCGTCGCCGCGACCGGGTTCCGGCCCGACCACGGCATCGTCTCCGAGCTGCGGCTGGACCTCGACCCGGTGCTCGGCGCCACCCGCGCCCTCGCACCGCTCATCGACCCGAACGAGCACTCCTGCGGCACCGTCCCGCCGCACGGCGTCGACGAGCTCACCCACCCCGAGCCCGGCTACCACGCCGTCGGCGTCAAGTCGTACGGCCGGGCGCCCACGTTCCTGCTCGCCACCGGCTACGAGCAGGTCCGCTCCGTCGTCGCCGCCCTCGCCGGCGACTGGACCGCCGCCTGCGACGTACAACTGGACCTCCCGGAGACCGGCGTCTGCAACAGCAACGCCCCGCTCGATGCCACCACGATCGAGGGCAGCGGGGGCTGCTGCGGTGCCCCCGCCGAAAACCCGGCCCTTGTGCCGGCCGGGCGCGGCCTGGCCACGGGCATCTCGGGCGGACTGCTGTCCACGCCGCTGACCATGATCACGGCCACCGGGCAGTCCGACCAGCAAAGCGGCTGCTGCGGCGGATGACCGCCACCCGCGCCCCGGCGACCGCCTCCGGCACGAGCGGCGGTCGCCGGGGGTTCCGTGGCTTCCAGGGCTGGCGGATCGTCGCGGTCTTCGCCGTCACGCAGACCGCCGGCTACGGCTGCCTCTACTACGCCTTCGCCGTCCTGCTGCACCCGGTCGCCGCCGACCTGCACGCCTCGCCGGCCGCGGTGACCGGCGCGCTGACCACCGCCCTGCTCGCCTCCGCCGCACTGGCGGTGCCGGTCGGGCGGTGGCTGGACCGGCACGGCGGCCGCGCGCTCATGACCGCGGGCTCGGCCGCCGGGGCCCTGCTGCTCGCCGCCTGGTCCCAGGTGCAGTCGCTGTGGCAGCTGTACGCCGTGTTCGTCGCGCTCGGCGCCGCGATGGCGACGGCGCTGTACGAACCGGCGACCGCGATCATCGTCGCCTGGTTCGACCCGGCCCGCCGGGCGAGGGCGCTGCTCGGCATGATCGTCGTCGCCGGGTTCGCCAGCACCGTCTTCATGCCGCTCACCGGCCTCCTGGAGCACCGGTACGGCTGGCGCGGCACCCTCCTCGTCCTCGCCGCCCTCTACGGCGGCGTCGCGGTGCCGCTGCACGCGCTCGTCGTCCGCCGCCCTTCACAAGGTTCGGCCGTGGATCGGTCGACGCCTGCGACACGGCGGGCCGAGGTCCGGGCAGCGGTCCGCGACGCCCGGTTCTGGTGCCTGGCGGTCGCGTTCGTCGCCCACGGCGCCGCGATGAGCGCGATGACCGTCCACCTCGTCGGGTTCCTCGTCGCCGCCGGGCACCCTGCCACGTTCGCCGCCACCGTCGCCGGGCTGCTCGGCGTGCTGTCGGTCACCGGCCGGCTGCTGCTCACCGCCGCCCGCCACCGGTTCCGCCCGCACGCCGTCGTCGCCGCCGTCTTCACCGTCCAGGCGGTCGCCGCGATCAGCCTGCCGTTCGCCGGCCACACCCGGGCGGGCGCCGTCGCCGCCGTCACCGGCTTCGGTCTCGGCTTCGGCCTGGCCAGCCTCGCCGTCCCGACCCTCCTGGCCGACCGGTACGGCACCACCGCGTACGCCAGCATCGCCGGCACCCTCGCCACCCCGGTCACCCTCGCCAAGGCCGCCGCTCCCCTGGCCGCCGCCGGCCTGTACACCACCGCCGGCGGCTACACCCCGGTCCTGGCCACCATCGGCGGCGCGGCCCTCGTCGCGGCCGCCGGCATCCTCACCCGCGCCGGCAGCCCGCCACCCGGTTGACCCGCGCCAGTACTTCAGCAATAATTGAGTCAATGAATGCTGAGCTTTCTTCGGTACGGCGGCGGGCCCGGATCCACGCCGCGCTCGGCGATCCGGCGCGGCTGGCCATCGTCGACACGCTCACCGTCGGCGACGCGTCGCCCGGCGAGATCGCCCGCGACCTGGACCTGCCGACGAACCTCGTCGCCCACCACGTCAAGGTGCTGCAGGACGCCGGGCTGGTGGTGCGGACCCGCTCCGAGGGCGACCGGCGCCGCACCTACCTGCGCCTCGAGCCCGGCGCCCTCGCCTCGCTCACGCCGCCGCCGCTGCGCGACGTGCCGCGGGTGGTGTTCGTCTGCACGCACAACTCGGCCCGCTCCCAGCTCGCCGCCGCCCTCTGGACCCGCCGGGCCACGATCCCCGCCGCGTCGGCCGGCACGGATCCGGCCGACAGGGTGCACCCCCGCGCGGTCGCCTGCGCCCGCCGCCACGGCCTCGTGATCGACGCGACCGGCACCGCGCACGTCGCCGACGTCGTCCACGACACCGACCTCGTCGTCGCCGTGTGCGACAACGCGCACGAGGACCTCACCCAGGAGACCCGGCCCGGCGCGCGGGCCCGGCTGCACTGGTCCGTCCCGGCGCCCGCCGACACGGACGCCGCGTTCGAGGCCGCCTTCGCCGAGCTCGCCACGCGCGTCGACCGCCTCGCCCCGGCGGTACAGTGAGCGCCCCCGCGCGGCGGCTCCTCGCCGAGTTCCTCGGCACCGCGCTGCTCGTCACCGCCGTCGTCGGCTCCGGCATCATGGCCACCCGGCTCAGCGACGACGTCGGCCTGCAGCTGCTCGAGAACTCCGTCGCCACCGCGTTCGCGCTCGGCGCGCTCATCCTCATGTTCGGCCCGGTCTCCGGCGCCCACTTCAACCCCGTGGTGTCCGCCGCCGACTGGTTCCTCGGCCGGCGCACCGGCACCGGCCTCTCCGCCCGCGAGCTCGCCGGCTATGTCGCCGCCCAGGTCGCCGGGGCGATCGCCGGGGCCGTGCTGGCGGACCTCATGTTCCGGCTGCCCGCGGTCGACTTCGCGGACAAGGAACGCGGCGGCGGCGACCTGTGGCTCGGCGAGGTCGTCGCGACCGCCGGCCTGCTGCTGCTGATCTTCGCCCTGGCCCGCTCCGGCCGGTCGTCCGCCGCCCCGGCCGCGGTCGGCGCGTACATCGGCGCCGCCTACTGGTTCACGTCGTCCACGGCGTTCGCCAACCCGGCCGTGACGATCGGCCGGGCGTTCACCGACACCTTCGCCGGGATCGCGCCCGCGTCCGTGCCCGGGTTCATCGCGGCCCAGGTCGCCGGACTCGTCGTCGGCACTGGGCTGCTCCTCGCGCTCTACCCGTACGCCGGCGGCACCACCGGCGGCGCCGCTGTCACCCACGTCGTCCAGCAGGAAGGCAGCACCAGATGACCGCCAGGCCCAGCGTCCTGTTCGTGTGCGTGCACAACGCCGGCCGCTCCCAGATGGCCGCCGGCTGGCTGCGCCACCTCGCCGGCGACACCGTCGAGGTCCGCTCCGCCGGCAGCGACCCCGCCGACCGGGTCAACCCCGTCGCCGTCGAGGCCATGCGCGAGGTCGGCATCGACATCACCGCCGACCCGCCACGCAAGCTCGACTGGGACACCGCCGAGTCCTCCGACGTGCTCGTCACCATGGGCTGCGGCGACGTCTGCCCGGTGTTCCCCGGCAAGCGCTACCTCGACTGGCAGCTCGACGACCCCGCCGGGCAGGACCTCGACGCCGTCCGCCCGATCCGCGACGCCATCAGGGCCCGCGTCGAGCAGCTGCTCGCCGAGCTGCCCACCGGCACGCGCTGACCGCACCGCCGCCCCCGGCGTCTCGGGGCGGCCGGGGCGCGGGCACCGACGGGGCCCGGGCGCCGACGGGGCGCGGGCGCCGACGGGGCGCGGGCGCCGACGGCGTGCCGGGCGCCGGGATAGACTCGGCGCATCGGGGAAACGGCGGGGAGGTGGGCGTGGCGCAGGCGGCGGCAGGCATCGTCGCTGAGCTGTGCCGGCGCATCGCCGCGGGCGAGCTGCAGCCGGGTGAGACCGCGCCGTCCTGCCGGGACGTCGCACGCGAGCTGGGCCTCCCGGTGAGTGCCGCCGCCCGCGCGCTGGCGATGATGCGGCAGGACGGTCTCGTCGAGGACGCCGGGACTGGCCCGGTGATCACCGAACAGGCTCCCGGGATCGCGTCCGGCTGGCGGCCACCCGCCCGGCGGCGGCGCCCGTCGACCGCGGGTCCGGAGTTCCTGGAGCTGGCGGTGCGCACGGCGATCGCGTCGGCCGACGCGGACGGGCTCGCCGTCACGTCCGTCCGGCGCATCGCCGTCGAGCTCGACACGGACTTCGCGACGGTGCGCAAGCACGTGGGCGACCGGGCCCAGCTGGAGGTCCTGATGGCCGACGCGATCTTCGCCGGGCACGAGCCGCCGGCGCCCAGCGGGGACTGGCGGGCGCAGCTGGAGGCGCTGTGCCGCGCGCAGCTGCTGATGTACCGCCGGCACCCGTGGCTCGCCGAGGCCGTGTCCTTCAGGAAGCCGCTGCTCAGCCCGCATGTGGCCGAGCACACCGACTGGGCGGTGCGCGCGCTGGCCGGTGCGGGGGCGGCGCCGGACACCGCGCGGCGCGTCGCCGTGACCACCGCGAGCTTCGTGCGCGGCCACGCGATGCGCCTGGCGCAGGAGCAGCGCCACGACGAGCAGCAGCACGAAGAACCGCAGCACGAAGAACCACAGGACGAGCCGCAGCGCGGAAAGCCGCAGCGCGGAAAGCCGCAGCACGAAGTGCCGCAGCCAGGAGCGCCGCGGCACCGGGAGCCCGCAGCGGGCGTGGAGCGGGACACCGCGCTGTTCGAGTTCGGCCTGGAGCGGCTGCTCGACGGCTGCGCGCGGCTGGTGCCGTAGGCGACGACGGGAAACGGCGGCGCGGCTAGAGTTGGGCCACACACACGGCAGGAGGCGGCAGTGGCGCTGATGGCGACGGACATCGTCGCGCTGTTGCGCCAGCGGATCGCCACGGGCGAGCTGCCGCCGCACACGGTGGTGTCGTTCAAGGACCTCATGCGCGAGTGGGACGTCTCGATGCACATCGCCTTCAAGGCGCTGCGGCAGATGCGGGACGAGCGTCTCGTCGAGAAGGTGCCAGGCATCCACGGGCTGCTGGTGACCGAGCCCGCCGCGGGCATCGCGGCGGCGTGGCAGCCCCCACCGCCGCCGGGGACGGAGGCCCGGGCGCGGGTGGTCCGCACCGCGATCGAGCTGGCCGACGCCGACGGGCTCGCCGCCGCCTCCATGCGGCGCATCGGGGAGCGGCTCGGCGTGACCACCATGACGCCGCACAAGCACGTCGGCAGCCGGGCCCGCCTCGAGACCATGATGGCCGACGCGATCTTCGCCGGGCACCCGCTGCCGCAGCCGCCCACCGGCGACTGGCGGGCGCAGCTCGAGCTGGCGTGCCGCACGCAGTGGGAGATGTACCGCCGCCACCCCTGGCTCGCGAGGATCGTGTCGTTCGAGCCGTCGCCGCTCAGCGAGCACGTGGTCGCGCACACCGACTGGACGGCGCGCGCGATGACGGGCCAGGGCCTGCCGGCGGAGACCGCGTCGCGGGTCGCCGCGACCGCCGCCGACGTCGTGCGCGGGATCGCGATGGACGCCGATCAGGACCCCGGCGACACCGAGCTGTTCGAGTTCGGCCTCCAGCGCCTCCTGGACGGACTCGCGCCGCTGTTCCCGTAACGGCCGGCCGCGCCGCCGCGGAAGGCGGCACCATACTGGACGCGTGTATCCGTGGACGTTGTCGTGGCCGGAGGTCGACCCCGCCCGGCACCCGTTCGACCGGGAGGCGGCGCCCGCGGTGATCCGGGGGCTGTCACCGGCCGCCGCGGTGCCGTCCCGCCGGGCGGGGCACGCCGCCGACCCCGCCGTCATCGGCTGGGGGCACGGGGAGGGGCGGCGGTGGTGCGACGCGATGAGCGCCGCCCTCGTCGAGCGCTACGGGCCGTGGGCGTCCGGCTGGCGGTGGTCCTCCGGCGAGGGTGACTACGGCGGCGGGCCGGTGCACGCGTGGTGCTGCCCGCGCGACTCGATGAGCACCCCGGACGCGACCCTGGCCGTGGTCGCGGCGGCGCTGGTGGAGTGGCGGGCCTGGCTGGAGGACCTCGCCGCACGCTTCGACGGGTTCCTGCCGCTGCCCGCCGGCCGGGAGGCGGCCCTCGCGGCGTGGGAGCGGGCGGTGGCGCAGCTGGTGACGGTCGTGGTGGACAGCACCGGCGCCGAGGACGCGTGGTATGAGCTCTGCGGCCAGGTGCTGCACTGGTTCCTGGCGGCCGCCGGCGTACCGGAGGCGCTGCGCGGGACGCTCGTCGGCGAGGCGATCGACGGCCGCTTCGAGAGCTGGTGCGAACCGGCGGACGACCTGGTCACGGACGTCGCCGGGCGGCTCGCCGCCGGGGTCGTCGGCCGCGACGATGCGTGACCACCTGCTGGACTGGATCCGCGTCCGCGAGGAGGTGCGCTGGGCCGAGGCGGCACGGCCGTTCCCCGGCCCGGTCCGGGGCGCCCGCGACGGCGTCGCCGACCACGTCCGCACGACGGTGGCGCACCGCGACCCGCACCGGGCGCGGCGCCTGCTCGACGCGCTGCACCAAGCCCGGACCGCCACCGACCTGTCCCTCGAGGTCCTCGCCGGCTGGCAGACCACGGTACTCGGCGGGGCGGACACAGCGGCGGGCGCAGGGGCGGGCAGCAGGGCGGGCACAGAGGCGGGCAGCAGGGCGGGCGCAGGGGCGGGCAGCGGGGCGGGCACAGAGGCGGGCAGCGGGGCGGGCAGCAGGGCGGGCGCAGGGGCGGGCAGCAGGGCGGGCGCAGGGGCGGGCAGCAGGGCGGGCACGGCCCGCTTCCGGACGGGCGCCGCCTACGCGAAGCGGGGCCGGGAACGCTACGGGCTGCACGCCGACACCGAGCCCCGCTTCCGGGCCTGCCTCGCCGAGGCGGCGGACCCGTCGGTGCCGCTGTCCGCCCGCGCCGCCCGCGTCTACCTCGACGTGGCGTTCTTCCACCCGTTCGAGGACGGCAACGCCAGGGCGGCCATGCTCTGCCTGTACCACATCCTGCACCGCGGACAGGTCACGCTGGACCTGGCCGCACCGCTGCTGCGGATCACCCGCCGCGCCGACGACCCGGCCGGCGCCGCCGACCTGGTGCGGCTGGTCGACGTCCTGATCGCCGCCACCCACCGGCGCGCCGCCACACCCGAGCCGACCGGGCCGCGTCACAAGGAGGTCTCGCCGGCGAGGCCGAAGAAGTCGTGCCACTTCACGCCGCCGGCGAACGACGTGCCGGTGGACAGCCCCACGTAGACGTCGTTCGTGCTGCCCTTCGTGAACACGATGATGTCGTCCTTCCCGTCGCCGTCGACGTCACCCAGGTAGGGAACTCGCCGGCGAGACAGAAGAAGTCGTTCCACTTCGTGGCGGCGCCGACGAACGCGGAACCGTTGGACAGGGCCGCGTACACGTCGGCGTTGATCCGGACCGTGATCGTGATCGGCCGGCCGGTGACGGCGTCGCCGATGTCGTAGTGCCAGGCGCCGTTGTTGCCGTCGAGGGTGTACTTCCCCTTGCCGATCTTGATCTCGACCGGCGGTGAGCCGGTGGACGCGTTCTTGAACTGCATGACGACCCGCCAGTCGCTCGTGCCGGTCGGGAAGCTGGCGGGCAGGTAGTCGGTGAAGCGGACGATGTACGTCTGACCCTCGGTGATGTTCTGCGCCGCGTCGGGCTGCGACTCGTTGCGCTGCTGGCCGCCGCCGAGGTAGAAGCGGGCGGCCCGGCCCTGGCCGTCGGGCGAGCTCTGGATCGTCGGGCGCTGGACGGCGCCCTGCGGCTGGTCGTTCCACGGCGTGCTGAGCCAGCCGGCCCAGCCGTTGCTGAAGTCGGTCGACCAGACGACGTTCATGCCAGGCTCGGGGACCGCGACGGCGGCCTCCGGGCCGCTCAGAACGGTCGCACCGGCCACGGCCAGCGCGAGCATCCATCGGCAGAGCTGGATGGACGTCACGGGCCGAGCGTACCTGAGAAATCGATTGCTGCAAGTTCTTTACGGGAATTCCCCACGCCTGGCAAGCTATTGACATCAACCGATGCCGGACCGGCCGTCAGGAGTCCCCGCATGTCCCGTGTCCAGCGACTGCTCGTCGCCCTCGCCACGCTCGCCGCGTCCACGCTCACCGCCGTGCTGGTCGATGCCTCACCGGCGTCGGCGGCGCCGCTGTTCAAGGCGCCGTTCCCCTGCGGTCAGCGCTGGACCTACGACCATCACAGCGCCGAGGTGCGCCAGGCGCTCGACTTCGTGCGCACCGACGGCACGACCAACGGCACGCCGCAGGTGGCGACGGCGGCCGGGGTCGCGCACCGGCTGTCACAGCCCGGCGGCGCCGGCAACTACATCTCCATCGACCACGGCGGCGGCTGGACGACGTACCACTTCCACCTGAGCGCCTACTCGGTGCCCGACGGCGCGTACGTGCAGCAGGGCCAGCAGATCGGCATCACCGGCAGCACCGGCAACTCGTCCGGCCCGCACCTGCACTACGAGCAGCTGTTCAACGGCGTCGGGCAGGTCATCTCGATCAACGGTGCCTCGCTCGCGCCGTACCCGGGGCAGTACAACCAGAAGTTCCTGGTCAGCGACAACTGCGGGCAGGGCTCGGGCCCGGGCGACCGCTACCTGGCCGGGTCGCCGACCGACTTCACCGGCGACGGCAAAGACGACATCGTCACGTTCACCCGGGGCACGCTCAACGACGTGTACGCCGCGACCTCGACCGGCACGTCCTTCACCGGTACGTCGGTGAAGTGGAACGACTTCTTCGGCCTCACCGGCGAGACCCTGCTGACCGGCGACTTCAACGGCGACGGGAAGGACGACGTCGTCACGTTCACCGGCGGGTCGCTCGGCGACGTGTACGTGGCGCTGTCCACCGGCACGGCCTTCGCGGGCGCGGCGAAGTGGCACGACTGGTTCGCGCCGAACGCCGAGGTGCCGGCGGTGGGCGACGTCAACGGCGACGGCAGGGACGACATCGTCACCTTCACGCACGACGCGGCCGGGGACGTGTACGTGGCCCTGTCGACCGGCACCGGCTTCGGGCCAGGCGTGAAGTGGCACGAGTACTTCTCGATCCCCGGCGAGCACCCGGCCGTGGGTGACGTCGACGGCGACGGCAAGGCCGACATCATCACCTTCACGCAGGGGCCGGCGAGCGCCTCGGACGTGATCGTGGCGCTGTCCAACGGCACGTCGTTCGGCGCGTCCCAGAAGTGGCACGACCTCTTCGCCGTCGGCGCCGAGCTGCCCCGGGTCGGTGACATCAACGGCGACGGCAAGGCCGACATCGTCACCTTCACCTGCAATGCCGACGCCGACGTCTACGCCGCGGTCTCCACCGGGACGAGCTTCGCCGGCACGACCGTCAAGTGGAACGACTTCTTCTGCCTGCCCGGCGAGTTCCCGTACCTGGGCGACGTCGACGGCGACGGGAAGGACGACATCATCGTGTTCACGAAGGGCAGCACGAACGACGTCTACGTGGGGCTGTCCACCGGCACGTCGTTCGCCGGCGGCGTGAAGTGGCACGACTTCTTCGGCCTCACCGGCGAGACCACGCTGTGAGCGGACGCTAGGCGACGGGGACCGGCAGCGGGAACGCCAGCATCGCGTCGTCGACGAGGGTGTGCAGGGCCGAGGTGTACGGTGGCGTGCCGCCGAGGGCGTGCAGCGCCCCGTGCACCTCGGCGACCATCGCGTCGACCCGGCCGTGGTAGGCGCGCAGGTGCTCCGGGCCGGTCAGCAGCGCCTTGAACTCGGCCCGGGCGTCCGCCGACGTCGCCGCCGCCGCGTGCAGGGCCAGCAGTGCGGGGCGCTGGGCCACCGGTACGCCGTCCAGCAGCAGCATCACGAGGAAGGTGGCGGCGCCGTTGCGGAGGTCCTCGTCCCGGCCGGTGACCAGGTCGCGCTGGTCGTTGGTGAGCTGGCGGAGGACCCCGAACCGGCGGCCGACGTCCCGCCAGCGGTCGACCCGGCCCGGGTCGGCGCCGGCCAGGCAGGCCGCCGTCGCGGTGGCCATGGCGTAGGGCGCGCCGGTCTTGCCCTCGTAGCTGGCGAGGACCGACGCGGTCGTGGCGGTGGCCGGGCGGGCGGCGAGGTCCAGCAGCTGGCCGCTGATGCCGTCGAGCCAGCCGCGGGACAGCTCGGCCTGCGCCGCGACCTTCGTGGCGTCCGGCACGCGGGCCTCCCGCAGCAGCCTGGCCGGCAGGTGGCTGCCGACGCCCAGCGCGGCCAGGATGTCCGCGTTGCACCGCGCCGGGTCGAAGGGTCCCCCGTCGGCGAGGTCGTCGAGGTAGCGGGCGGCGGCCCACCAGAGCACGTGGACGACCGCCGCCGGCCGGCCACCCGCCGGGTCGCCGGTCTCGGCGGCGTGCACGAGCAGCGGCAGCCGGATCATCACGTCGACCGCGCCGGTCGAGCCGCGCGCGGCCAGCCGGTCCAGGAAGCCGCCGAGGAACCCGGCCATGGCCTCGTCGGCGACGTCGCCGCCGGCCCGCAGCCGCGCCAGCAGCGCGGCCAGGTCCTCGTGCACCGCGCCGACCATCTCGGTGACGTCCGTCGTCATGATGTACCCCCTGCAGCAGCGGTCACGGCCCACGAGACGAACGAGGCCAGCAGATAGAAGAAGGCGAGGCGGGCGTCCCAGCGGTCCGCGCGGCGGAACCGCCACCACGCGAGGGCCGGCAGGGCCAGCGGCGGCAGCGTCAGGACCACCCACGCGGACGGCGCCGCCAGCACCAGGACCACGGCGGCGGCGACCGGGCTCAGCACGGCGACCGCGACCGTCGCGGGCAGGCCGAACGTGGTCACGTAGGTGCGTTCGCCGGGGCGCGGCGACCGGGTGATCTTCTTGGCCACCTCCAGGTGCAGCGTCGCCAGGACGACCACGGCGAGCGCCGGCCAGAACGACGGGCCGAAGCCGCCGCCCGTCGTGCCGAGGTGGAGGGTGTACAGGTACAGGTGCAGCAGCAGCTGCACGGGGCTGCTCAGCAGCAGCGTCAGCACCAGCCGCCCCGGGTCGGGGCCGGGCAGCAGCAACAGCAGCGCGTAGGCCAGCTGGACCGCGATGACGAGCGCGGCCCAGCGGTCGAACAGGTTCAGCAGCACCAGGAGCGCGCCGATCACGCCGTACCAGCGCAGCAACGACGACCGGGTGACCACGCCGGCGGCGAGCGGGCGGTCCGGGTTGTGCACGCGGTCGTAGGGCAGGTCGCGGATGTCGTCGACGATGCGCATGAGCAGCATGTCGAGGGCGATGGTGAGCGCCGCGACGGCGGTGCCGAGCCCCGGCCGCCAGGGGCCGGCGGGCGGGCCGGTGAGGGCGAAGAGGCCGGTGACGCCGTAGGCCCAGCAGACCGCGAACAGGATCGACGGCACCGGCGGGTAGCTGCCGCGGACGAACGCCCTCACAGTAGGTGCACCGGCAGGCGCCACAGGCCGCGCAGGAACATCTTGTCCCGCCACTCGTCGGCGCCCTCGGAGGCGGGGCGCAGGTCCGGGAAGCGGCGCAGCAGCGCGCCGATCGCGGTGCGCAGCTGGACCCTGGCGTGCGGGGCGCCGACGCACATGTGCCGGCCGTGCCCGAAGCCCAGGTGCGGGTTGGCGGGCCGGTCGAGGCGGAACTCGTCCGGGTCCGGGAAGACCGCCGGGTCGCGGTTGGCCGCGTCGGTGAGCGGGACGACGACCTGCCCGGCGGGCAGCGGCACCCCCGCGAGCTCCGCGTCGGCGAGCAGGACGTGCGGCTGCCCGCCGGTGCCGGCGAACCACACCCAGCGCAGCAGCTCCTCCACCGCCGCGGGGATCAGCTCGGGCCGCTCGACCAGCGTCCCGCGGAGCTCGTCGTCGTGCAGCAGGTGGTGTACGCAGCTGCTCAGGTGGCTCGCGGTGGCGTCGCCGCCGGCCATGACGAGCCCGGCCGCCATGACGACGATCTCCTGCTCGGTCAGCGCCGGTGCGAGCGACCCGAGGAACCCGGTGCCGAGCCGCTCCCGGAAGTAGCCGTGCATGGCGGCCGTCGCGGCGGTGACCTCGTCCGGCTCGCACCGGCCCGCGGACATCATCACGTCGGTCCACGCGACCAGCTGGTCGACGTCGCCGGCCGGCGTGCCCATGATGCGGGCGATCACCAGGTAGGGCAGCGGCCGCAGGTACGCGGCGACCAGGTCGACCGGTCCGGGCTTCGCGGCGGCCTCGTCGAGCAGGTCCTCGGCGGTCCGCTCGATCCACGGCCGGTCGGCCTCGGCGGCCCGGTGGGTGAACGCTCCCTGGACGGTCCGGCGGCGGCGGGTGTGCAGCGGCGCGTCGGTGGTGGCCAGGGCGAGGGTGTCGGGGCTGCGGGCGAACATGGTGCCGCCGTGCCACTGCTGCCGGCTGAACCGCGGGTCCGACAGCACCGTGCGCACGTCGGCGTGGCCGGTGACGAGCAGCGCCGGATGGTTGCCGCGGATGCGGACCGGCACGAGGGCGGCGCGGCGGAACAGCGCCGCCTGCTCGGGGTCGAGGGCGACGCCGGGGCGGCTCTCGAAGGGGAACTGCGTCATGACGCCTCGGCGATGATCCGGACGGTCCCGGCGGTGCCGTCGAGCTCGATCAGCGCGCCGTCGGGGATGCGGCCGGTGGCGCCCGGCACGGCGACGACCGTCGGCACGCCGAGCAGCCGCCCGGTGATCGCGGTGTGCGACAGCAGCGTGCCGCGCTCCACGACGAGCCCCTTCGCCGCCATCATCAGGAACAGCCAGCCGGGGTCGGTCTCGCGGGCGACGAGGATCGCGTCGCGGCACGTCTCCGGCGGCACGGACGGGTCGAGGACGAGGCGGGCCGGGGCGCGCACGACGCCGGGCGCGGAGCCGAGCCCGGTCAGGACCCCGGTGTCGCCGGCGGCCGGCGCGGCGGTCACCTCCACGGCGCCCGGCAGCACGTCGGCGAGGGGGCCGGTGGCCGGGGTGCGCAGGAGGCCGGGCCGGCCGGGACGGGCCTCGGCGAGGAGCCGAGCGCGGCGCCGGGCGGCGGCGAGGTCGCGCAGCGCGGCGCACGGCAGGGTGCCGTCGTAGGCGCCGAGGACCTCGGCGACGGTGAGGTCGCGGATGTCGAGCGGGTCGTCGAGGTGGCCGGTGGCGTGCAGGTCGGCACCGAGCCGCCACAGGATGTCGCGGGACAGCCCGTACAGCTGCGTACGGCAGAACCGGGTGTCCTCGCGGACCCGGGCGGTGTAGCGCACGTAGCCCGCCAGGGTGCGCAGGACGGTGCGGCGCAGCCGGCCGGGGCAGCGCGCGGCGAGCTCCTCGGCGGCCTGGCGGGTGGCCCGCTCCTCCGCCTGGATCAGGCCCTCGACCGTGCGGTTCTGGCTGATGTACGGGCGGAGCACCTCCAGCAGCGTCCACGGCTGCTGGCGCGGGGTCGGCTGCTCGAGCTTGAGGTCGTGCAGCGCGCGGTCCCCGTAGCGGCGCAGGTAGTCGGCGGCCGCCTCGGCGAGGGGTGCGCCGTGCCCGCCGGCGCTGATGGCGCGCCACACCTCGCGGGGGCGCTCCCCGGACTCGACGGCCGCGCGCAGGTCCGGGTCGGCGGCGACGAGCTCGGCGAGGGCGACGGCGGCGCGGACCGACCGCAGCGACCGGTTGGCGGGGCCGCCGGTCAGCAGGCCGGTGAGCAGGCCCTTCGCGCCGCCGGCCCACCGGTCGAGCAGGCGCATCAGGGCCTTCACGGCGAGCAGCCCGTAGATGGAGTTGGTGAGCGTGACGCCCCAGCGGACACTCATCGCCGCCCACAGCTCCCGGTAGGCGGCGACGAGCTGGTGCGGGGTCCGCCCGGACAGGTCGCCGGCGTCCGCCATCACGCCGTCCCACCAGCGCAGGAACTCCCTGGCCTGGCGGGGGTGGCGGGTGGCCCGCAGGAGCGTGCCGGGCAGCGCGAGCCACGCCCGCCGGCGCGGGCGGGTGACGGCCGGACGCGCCTCGCCGGTGACCCCCATGCCGTCCTGCCACACGTCGCGGACGAGGTCGAACACCGGCATCTGGCCGTGCAGGGCGTGCCAGGCGCCGAGCCGGTAGTACACCCGCCCGTCCAGGTGCGCGACGAGCTGCTCCAGGTGGTGCCGGTTCGCCTCGACGGTGCTGGCCGGCACGCCCATGCGGTGGTACAGGTCGCCGAACGCGCGCCGGTAGAACTCCTGCGCCTGCGAGAAGGTGAGCGCGCCGGAGACGCCCGGGTAGCTCTCGGTGATGTTGTGGTTGGCCCAGTACATCGGCGGCCCCGCGGGCATCACCATCGGCCGGGCCTGCACCAGGTGCAGGGTGCCGTCGGCGGTGATGGTGCCCTCGACGTCCTGCGGGCCGCCGAAGAACGCCTCGGCCCGGGCGGCGAGGGCGGCGACGGCGCGGGCGGTGCGGTCGTCGAGCACCGGCGCGTCGGCGAGGTCGGCCGGCACGGGCAGCAGCGCGAGCTCGCCGGTGCCGTCCGGCGGGCCGACCATGCGCTCCTTGCGGACCAGGTCGGCGGTCACGGTGGTGCCGGTGACGTGGAAGTGGTCGACGTCGGCCTTCTCCTGCACGACGCCCTCGCCGATGCCGTGCGCGGCGGCGATGACGGTGCGCCGGGCACCGTCGCGGGGGTCGCGGGTGAACGCCACGAACGAGCGGGTGCCGGGCACCATCAGCTGCACGCCGACCGCGATCCGGGTCCGGGCCGGGTCGAGGCCGCGGTGCCGCCGGTAGGCGACGGCCCGGGCGGTGAACGCCGACGCCCAGCAGGCCGCGATCCGGTCCGCGACCCGGTCGGCGGGCACGTAGAGGAAGCTGTCGCTCATCCCCGCGAACGGGTCGGCGCCGTCCTCGCCGTCCTCACCGTCCACTGTGGACACGACGGCGCAGGCCCGGACGGCGAACAGCGCGTCCGGGCCGAACCGGTCGCGGACCTCGGCGAGGATGCCGTCCGGGACCGGGGCGGCGCGCAGGGCGGCCGCCGCCCTCGCCCACCGCTGCGGGTCCTCGGGATCTCCCTCGGCGTCTCCCGCGGGGCCGGCGCTGTCCTGGACGTCCTGCCACGCCGCGTCGAACGCGGTCGCCGGGACGGTGACCAGGTCCGGCACCGGGAACCCGGCGGCCCGCATCAGGTGCAGGCGGGCGAACTTGTGCCCGACGAGCGCCGGGTCGGCGACGTCCGCGCCGGTGGTGATCGTCATGTCTCGTTCCAGCCGTCGATGTGGATGACACTGTCCAGCGGGGCGCGCCGGGCCGGGCGGAAGCCGCCGCCGACCGGGTGCGCGGTCGGGATCAGCGCGCCCTGCCGGACGTGGCCGGGCAGCCGCAGCAGCGCGGCGACCTCCTCCTCCCGGTCCAGGTGGGTGGTGGTCCAGGCGGTGGCGAGGCCGCGGGCGCGGGCGGCGAGCATGTAGCTCCACGCGGCCGGCAGCAGCGACCCCCAGATGCCGGCCTGGTTGCCGGTGCCGAGCCCGCGGCGCACCTCCAGGCACGGCACGACCAGGACGGGGACCTGCCCGAGGTGCTCGGCGAGGTGCCGGGCGCTGGCGAGGGTCCGGGGCGGGACGCCCGTGTCGGTGGCGTCCGGCGGGTACCGCTGCTCGAAGGCCGCGCGGTACACCTTGCCGATCGAGGAACGCAGCACCGGGTCGGTGACGACCAGCCACCGCCAGTGCTGGCGGCCCGCGCCGGTCGGCGCCTGCAGAGCCACCTCCAGACAGGCGCGGACGTCGGCGAGGTCGACGGGGCGGGTCAGGTCGAGCCGGTGCCGCACCGACCGGGTGGTGGTGAGCACCTCGGCCGCGCTCATCCCGGTGGTGCCGGCCGGGTCCATCACAGGGTCCACCACAGGGTCCGTCACAGGGTCCATCACCGGGTCCGTCACCAGACGCCCGGGACGAGGCGCTTGCGGCCCACGGCGTAGTCGCGGTAGCCGGGCATGTCCCACAGCACCTGCTCCTCGACCCGCAGCCGCCACACGATCGACGCGACGAGCGCGCAGAGCGCCACGACCCCGGCGGGGCCCGGGAAGCAGCCGACGAGCCCGAGGTGGGCCAGGATCATGCCGGCGTACGCGGGGTGCCGCACCAGGCGGTACGGCCCGTGGGTGACGGCGACCTGGTCGCTGCGGCGCACCACATGGTGGGAGTAGAACCGGCCCAGGGTGCGGATCGCGGTCTCGCGCAGGACGACACCGCCGGCGAACAGCACGGCCGACGCCCAGAACCAGGCGGGGCGCTCCCCCGGCACCAGCAGGCAGCAGCCGATGGTGGCGAGCCGGGCCGCACCGTACGGCACGATCGTCCACGCGTCCTGCGGCGCGCTGGTGGCCCGCAGCGCGATCGGGGCCTCGACGAGCAGCCACAGCGCGTACAGGCCGGCGACGACGAGCGCGGCCGGGTCGTCGCGGTGCGTGTACGCGCCGCCGGCGAGCAGCCCGAAGGCGGTGACGAAGATGATCCAGGGTGCGGCTCTCATGCGGTCCACTC
Source organism: Dactylosporangium sp. NPDC049742 (assembly GCF_040674675.1). Taxonomy (NCBI): domain Bacteria; kingdom Bacillati; phylum Actinomycetota; class Actinomycetes; order Micromonosporales; family Micromonosporaceae; genus Dactylosporangium; species Dactylosporangium sp. NPDC049742. The sequence goes on from NZ_JBFANF010000054.1 coordinate 65,490, forward strand.
CGGTCGGTGCAGGATCTCCAGGACGGCGGCGCCGACCGCGATGCCGGTGCCGTTGGCCATGACCAGAACCCGGTCACCGGGCTCCAGCTGGCCGGTGAGCACCAGGTGCTCCAGGGCGGCGACCTGGTCGCCGGAGCCGAGGTGCCCGAGGTTGCGGCCGAACTCCAGCACGCCGCGGGTGTGGTCGATGCCCAGCGGCTTGAGCACGTGCTTGACGTACCGCTCGTCGCCGGCGAACACGTGCAGCACGCGGGTCACGTCGGCGGCGGTGACGCCGGCGTCCGCGAGGGCCTCCTCCGCGGTCCCGGTCCGGGCGTCGCGGAGCCGGCGCAGCGCGGTCGCGAGCCGTCCCGGGCTCTTCGCGTCGTACGCGGCGAACCGGTTGCCGAGCCGGACCGGCCCGTCGGCGGCGACCGGCGGCGGGAAGATGCGCTCGTCGCCGCGGTACATCTCCTCCAGGTCCGACAGCGAGCGGTTGACGATGCTGCGCACCCGGGCGAACCCGCCCCGGTTGCTCAGCACCGCGGCGGTGCCGGCGTCGCCGAGGATCGAGCCGCGGTTGGTGCCGGCGTTCGTCGCGTACCGCCAGCGCACCGCCGGGTCGTACCCGGTGGCGGGCTCGACCCCGAAGTTGTCGCCGTTGGTGACCAGCACCGCGCCCGGCCCGGGGCGGGCCAGGTGCCCGGCGGCGAGGTCGAACGCGTTGAGCATGCCGGCGCTGCCCTGCCGCAGCTCGATCGCGGGCGCGCCGTGACCGACGACGCGGTGCTCGATGTAGTGCTGCGGGCACCAGCCGTTGGGGCCCTGCGGCGCCGACGTCACGTGCAGCAGCAGCCCCACCAGGGCCGGGTCGATGCCGGAGCGGTCCATCGCGGTGCGGGCGGCGCGCACGGCCAGGTCGGCGGGGGCGATGTCACCCGCGACCGCGACCCCGGTCCAGCCGTCCTGCTCGGCGCCGCACCAGCCCTGCCGGGCCGCCTCGGCGACCGTGAGGACGGGCGGGAGGTAGGTGCCGACGCTCGCCAGCCACAGCTCGTCGAACCTCACGCGGCCCGCACCTTCCGGTAGGCCGCGGGCGACATCGTGTGGGTGACGAGCCGGATGGTGCCGAGGTCGGCCGTCCCGGCGTGCAGGCCCATGTCGAACGCGGTCCGCGGCCGGGGCCTCCCGGGCGGCCGGCGCCAGCTCACGTGCAGCGGCAGGCCGGCGGGCGGGGCGGCCGGGATGTCGGCGGCCAGGTCGATCCAGACGACGTGGGTGTCGAACGCGTGACCGTTGGCGACGTGGCCGAGCATGAGCACGAGCTGGCGGGCCGCCTCGATCACCTCGATCGGGTCCCGCAGAACGCCGGGCGGGGCGAGGCTCGGACAGTGCAGCACGGCGCAGGTGAACTCGCCGTCCGGCGTCTCGGTGGGCGCGCCCAGCATGACGGTGCTCAGGTCGGCCCGGTGCACGAGCCTCGGGTCGGCGGGAGTGGCGAGCGTCCGCTCGGCCGGGGCCATGAGTGTCGCCGTCCCGCCGCGGCCGGGCCCGGCGGCAGGCAGGGGTGAAGGCTGCGCGGCGTCGGGCAGGGCCGGCTCCGGCAGCACGGTGACGGTGCCGCGGCAGATGTCCCGGGTGGTGCCGCCGACCGACTGGGTGGCGGTGAGCTCGAGCGTGTCACCGGCCCCGCCGCAGTGCAGCTCGACGCCCCCTTCGAGCTCGCCGAACGCCGGGAACGCGAATTCGAGCCGCAGCCGGCGGCCGGCCCGCCGCAGCCCGCCGCCGGTGACGTCGCCGGCCAGCCCGAGCAGGCCGGCGACGAGCAGATTGCCTGGTAGATGATCCACCGGGTGGTCAAAAAAGAACGGATGATGTCGATCCACGGGTAATTGAACTGTCCGCATCAATGCCCCCATTCACGTCCATGACGCGGTGTGAAGCACCGAAGTATGGTGTCGAAACTTGCGGCCGTCAATACCGCGAAATCGGCTTGTATTCACCTCACCGTCATACTTTCGGACGAACCTCATTCATCCTGATGGCGTTCAACTGATCACTCCGCACCAGTTGTCCACGAATGCGAAACAATGCGGTAATGAACTGCTGAAACGTCAGATGTATCGGCGCACGGAAATGTGCACCATCGGTGCCGGAAATTCGCTCAACCGACCTGGAAGACCGTCAGGACCGCGGCGTGATCCGACGGCCAGGCGTTCGCAGACGGATTGGACTGCGACGGGGCGCCGACCCAGAGCGCGTCGGAGGAGACGACGGTCAGCGGGCCTTTGTAGTGAATGAAGTCGATACGGTCCTGCGGCTCCGCCTCGCCGGCGTGGGAGTCGTACCCGTAGCCGCCGGTGAACGTCTTGAACACCGGTGACCAGGTCGCGCCCGGGAACGCCGCCGGGTTCGGGTGCGCCTGCCGGTAGGAGTCGGTCAGGCCCGCGTTCGCGGGGGCGGTCGACGTCGGCCAGGGCACCGCGCCGTAGCCGCAGCGCGAGTTCGACGCCGTCCAGTCCAGGTGCGACGGGGCGTTGAAGTCGCCGACCAGCAGCACCGGCGTGCTCGACGCGGCCGCCAGGTCGGGGCCCATCGCCGAGACGATCGTGTTGATCTGGCCCGTCCGCCCGGACGCCGCCTCCTGGTTCAGCAGCTGCTGCACGCCCATCCGGCCGAAGCAGGCGTCGTACGGGCCGTACGGCGTGTACCCGAGGTGCGCGCTCCACAGCCGCACCGACCGCGCGCCGAGGTCGATCCGCGCCGCGACCGCCCTGCCCGCGATGGCCGTGCCCGTGGCGGTGATCGGGTAGCGGCTGACCACCGCGACGGAGCCGTCCTGGTGGAACGACCAGCCCAGCGCGCCGGCGAGCCGCTGCGCGGCCCCGTCGTTCTCCTGGAGGCCGACCACGTCGGCGTCGCTGTCGAGCAGGAACTTGAGCTCCTTCTCGAACCCGCCGGTGACCGAGCTGCCGCCGTGCCACAGGTTCCAGCTCAGCGCGCGCAGCTGCGGCACCAGCACGCCGGACTGCACCCGGACCGTCACCGTGGCGTCCGCGGTGCCGGTCGACGACGTCGCCCGGACGCCGATCGTGACCGTGCCGGCGGCGGTCGGCGTACCGCTGACGACACCGGACGCGGAGACGCTCGCCCACGCGGGGCCGCTGGTCTTGGTCAGGGTCAGGCCGGCGGTGCCGCCCTGGACGAGACCGCCGACCGCCGCCGTGTAGGCGACGCCGACCTTCGCGTTGCGCAGCGCGAACGCGCTCGACGGGAACCGCGGCGCGCCGGTGCCGGTCACGCGGACCGGGAACGGCTGCGCCAGCCACGTGTACCCGTCGTTGTACAGGTAGTAGATGATGTAGTCGCCCGGCGTCAGCCCGGTCGTCGGCAGCGTCACGGACCCGCTCGCGCTCGGGGTGTAGGCCCACGCCAGCGACGGCCCCACGTAGACCTGGTCCACCGGGCCGTCACCGGGGTTGCGGTACAGCCCGACCCAGTTCTTGGCGTTGGCGCTGGTCGTCGTGTACGACACCTGCACCGGCGACCCCGCGGCGACGGTGGGGTTGGCGACGGTGAGCGTCCCCGGGAGCGCGGCGGTCAGCTTGAGCTTGACCGGCTGCGCGAGCCACGTGTACCCGTCGTTGTAGAGGTAGTACAGGACGTAGTTGCCCGGCGTGAGCCCGCCGGTCGGAAGGACCCCCGAACCGGTGCCGTCCGGCGTGTACACCCACTTCAGCGACGGCCCGACGTACGCCTCGCCCACCGGCCCGTTGCCGGGGTCCGCGTACAGCCCGACCCAGTTCTTCGCCTGGGGCCTCGGCGTCGCGTACTGGAACCGCACGTCGGACCCGACCGCCACCGTCGCGGAGCTGACGGCGAGGGACCCGTCGGCCGCCGCCCGCGCCTCCGGAACCGGCCCGATCAGCACCGCCAGCACGGCCAGCACCACGAGGACAACTCTGCGCACTGAAGCTCTAAATATCGACACTCAACTATTGTGAGGGATCACCTGACGCCGATGTGACATCGTAGCCACATCCCGCCGAACCGCGGCCCAAGAATCGCCGTGACCGCCGCCGGACGCCGTTCATCGGCGCGGGTTCTGCCGGGTCTGCGGTGGCGACGGGGTGGGTCCGGGGTGGAGCGGGCGGTGGCGAAGGGTTACGGTTCTCGATCGGTGGCGTGTTGCGGGGGCGGCTCACCGGGTGCGGCCCCGGCCCGTGCTGGATCGGGAGGACGGTGGCATGGCGGGGAGCGATCCGGTGCCGGGCGATGTGTGGAGCCTGACGGATCCCGACGAGGGCACCGCCGAACGTCCGATCGTGGCGCCGTCCGGGCCGCCGCCGATGCCGGTGGCGCAGGCCGCGCCGCCGCAGGACGTGACGACGGAGCTGCCGCTGGTCGCGCCGCCGGTCCCGGCACCGCCACCGCCACAGGTGCCGTTCACCGCTCCCCCGCCGGTGCAGCAGGCCGCGCCGGCGCCCGCGCCGGCGCCCGCGACCCCACCGGTGCACCAGGCAGCGCCGCAGGACATGCCGGTCGCCGTGGCGCCGTCCGCACTGCAATGGGCGGCGCCGCCCGCGCCGGCGGGTGCGACCCCACCGGTGCACCAGGCGACGCCGCAGGACATGCCGGTCGCAGTGGCGCCGTCCGCACTGCAGTGGGCGGCGCCGCCCGCGCCGGTGGGCGCGACCCCACCGGCGCACCAGGCAGCGCCGCAGGACATGCCGGTCGCCGTGACGCCGTCCGTGCCGCAGGGGGTTCCGCAGGTCGTGGGGCTCGGGGCGCCGCCGGTACAGGGGCCGCCGGAAGCCTTCACCGGGGACGCCGCGCCGCGCGGAGGGAGGCGGACGGGGCTGGTCCTCGCCGCCGCCGGGCTGACGCTGCTCGTCGCGGTCGGCACCGTCGTCGCGGTCAAGGTGTCGCGGTCCGGTGGGGACGGCGGCGGCGCGCCGGTGGCGGCGGCGCAGGAAGGGGACCCGTCCAGGGCGGGCAGCGAGGCCGTCACGGCGTCGGGGACGCCCGACGGCGAGCGGGTGCCGCTGGCGCCGAGCGCCTCGGTGCCGCCCGCGCAGCTGAAGCCCGGCTTCAGGCTGAACGCGGGGCAGGGGCTGCGCTCACCGAACGGCAAATTCACGCTCATGCAGCAGCCGGACGGCAACCTCGTCCTCGCCGACGAGGCGAAGCGGGTGCAGTGGTCGTCGCAGACGCCGTCGAACCCGGGCGCGTACGCCAGCTTCAACCGCGACGGCGACCTCGTCGTCTACGGCAAGAGCGGCGGCGTCCTGTGGCACACCGCCACCGGCGGGAAGGGCGCCCTGCTCGAGGTGCGCGACGACGGCAACGCCGTGGTGTCGCAGGCCGGGAAGCAGGAGCTGTGGTCCAGCCAGGGCGAGCGGGGGCGGCTGTACCCGGGCCAGGCGCTGATCTCCGGGCAGCAGCGCCGCTCCCCCGACGGCCGGTTCACGCTCACCCAGCAGCCCGACGGCAACCTCGTGGTCGCGGGCGCCGACAAGAAGGTCATCTGGAGCGCGCAGACGGGCGGCCGCTCGGGCGGGTCGACGCAGCTGCAGAACGACGGCAACCTCGTCGTGTACGGCGCCGACAAGCAGCCGCTCTGGTCGTCGGGCACGTACGGCGCCACCGCGGTGACGGCCACGCTCAACGCCGACGGCAACCTCGCCCTCACCTCGGGCGGCAAGGTCCTCTGGGCCACGACGACCGACGGCATCAGCAAGCTGACCACCGGCCAGCGCCTCCTCGCCGGGCAGTCCCGCTCGGCCGCGAAGGGCGGCTACGAGCTGCTGCAGCAGCCCGACGGCAACCTCGTGCTGCGCAACTCGGCCAAGACCGTGGTGTGGCGCAGCGGCACCAGCGGCCACCCCGGCGCGTCGACGCGGATGCAGCCCGACGGCAACCTCGTCGTCTACGACACCGCGGGCAAGGCGCTGTGGAGCACCAAGACCTACGGCAAGGCCGCCACGTACCTGCTGGTCCAGGACGACGGCTCGGCCGTGCTCTACACCGCGGCCAAGAAGGCCGTCTGGACCAGCAAGACGGCCTGACACCGGCCGGCACAGTGCGCGGCCGCTGAATTCGGACGCTTTTTCTTTCCGCGCGACACGTTCGTGTGACGCGCGCGGACACCGGCGGCCACGCCCAGATACCGTCATTTCCTGGACATCGTCCACGTAATGCCCTGGTTACGCTTCGCGCACATGCCGGAGTCGTTGCAGGAAAGGGGCTACGAATGGGCAATGTCAGATCGCCACGACGGATATTCATCGCCGCCGTCTCGTGTGTGGCGATGGTGCTCGGCACACAGTTCGTGCTGGCCAGACCGGCGAGCGCGGCCAGCACCGTCACGGTGCGGGTGGTCATCGAACACGTCCTGGAACAGGGGTGCACCGACAACCTGTCCGGTTCGGACTTCTATTCGAAGATCACGATCGGCGGGCAGGACTTCAATTTCGGCCCGATCGACGGTGAGGACGAGATATCGCCGGACTGGACCGCGGAGAAAGCGGTCGACGTCGACTCGGCGGCCACCGTTCCGGTGGTGATCACGCTGGCGGAATCGGACGGTTTCCTCAATTTCGAGGACGATGTCTGCGACATCTCGCCCAACGGCCCGGAGCTCGACCTCACGGTCAACCTGGTGCCGTGCGCCGTCACCGGCGACGTCAGCGGCGTGTGCGCCGGGCCGATCACCTCCGCCGGCAACGGCGACGCCGACATCCGGTTCCGGATCGAGGTCGACCTGCCCGCGGCGACGCCGGGGCTGGCCGTGCGGTGCACCCACACCCCGCTGTGGCCGCAGCCCGGCGACACCGTGACCATCACCGTCGAGTCGCTCGACGGCACGGTCCAGGTGGGCGACACGATGGCCGACCTGTCCTCCGGCGCGCCGGGGCCCGCGCTGGTCGACCACAAGAAGATCGCCGACGACCTGGAGGTGTGGGTCAACGAACCGACCGGACCCGACCTGCACGTCACCGGCAAGACCACCGACAGCTACGTCATCACCAACGTGCCCGCCGGTGACCTCGTGTACGGCTGCACCGCCCACGCCGGCGCCGACCGGGTCTTCACCGGCTGGCGGCGGACCAGGGTCGGCGCGCCCGCCGAGGGCACCGCGATCCCGGTCAGCTTCACCGGCGCCCGCACCAACCGGGTCGACGTCGTCTTCATCGCCGACAGCGACAGCTACACCGCGGCGACCGACCCGGCGTTCCTCGCCGACGCGACCGACGTCATCAAGGGCGCCTACTACGGCCAGGACTTCTTCCTGGCCAACCAGCAGCGGTTCAACTTCTGGCTGGCGGACCAGCGCGGCGACGCCGACCGGGTCGCCGCACCGACGCCGGCGAACCCGGCCAACACCAACTGCGTGCTGACCCGGCCGCCGAACTGGTCGAAGGACTACAGCTGGGCCGACACCGGCGTCATCCTGCACCGCGACGACTTCCGGGACTGCGCCAACGGGGGTGTCTTCTCCACCGAGCCGACGTCGCTGGGCACGGTGCTGCACGAGACCGGGCACGCGCCGTTCGGCCTCGCCGACGAGTACTGCTGCGACGGCGGCTACTTCGAGGCGCTGCCGAACCCGAACATGTTCGACACCCTCGCCAAGTGCCAGGCGGACGCGCCGACGCTGGGCCGGCCCGCGAGCGACTGCCGGACCGTCACCGACGTCCGGCCGACCCCGGCGAAGAGCTGGTTCCTGTCCGAGCCGACGCCGAACGACCTCATGAACGCCGACCGGCGACCGCCGCAGGCCGCCGACATCAGACGCATGAACTGGTACTTCGACAACTGCGCCGCCGGAAAGTGCTGAGGAGGACGCCATGAGACTCAACCGACGCGCGCTCGCGCTGGTCACCGCATCGGCGACCGCCCTCGTCGCGGTCGCGGTCACGGTCGCCGTCACGGTGGCCGGGTCCGCCGCCGCGCCCGGCGACCCGGTCGACCCGGGGACCGCGCCGCAGCCGCAGTACGACTACGCGGACACGGCCAAGTCGTTCCTGGTCGACCTGAACTTCGCCGGCCCGTCCGCGACGCTCGCCGGCGCCACCGTCGGCGAGCAGCGCTCCGTCTCCCACCTCGGCGACCCGCCGCTGCTGCGGCTCACGCTGACGGACGAGGACGGGGCGCCGGCCGGCGCGTTCAACGCCTGGGATCCCCGCTGGTACTTCGACCAGACCGCCGACGGCGGCGAGCGGCTCGTCGTGCGCGACGGCCCGGGGACGCTGACGGTGCCGTTCGACGCCGACACCGCGACGATGGTGGTGCGCGACGTGAACGCCGGGACGGACCTGGTGACCGTGGACCTGCGGCCCGCGGTGCACGAGTTCTGCGTGGCGCACCCGGGCGACCCCGACTGCGTCGAGGCCGACCTGGCCGTCACCGCGGCGACCGTGACCGGCGACCCGCTCGCCGTCATCGGGCTGCCGAGCACCGTCCAGGTGCGGACGGTCGTGGCGAACCTCGGCCCGGACGGGCCCGTCGACGCCGTCGTGACCCAGACCGCGACCGGGTCGCCGGGCGTCACGGTCACCCCGGCGAGCCGCACGTCCGCCGCCGGCGGGCTCGCGGTCGGCGCCCCGGCCACCCTGGACGGCGCCTACGACGTCACCTGTACCGCGCCGGGCGCCCAGACGGTCACGGTCACCACGACGGTCGCGCCCGCGAAGGCGAAGGTCGTCGACGCCGTCGCCGGCAACAACAGCCGCGCGGCGACCTTCGCCGTCGACTGTGCCGTGCCGGTGACGCTGAACATCATGCCGGGCAGCCTCACCAACCCGGTCAACGTCAACCCCGGGGTGCTCCCGGCCGCGGTGCTCACCACGACCGCCGGCCAGTACGGCAACCCCCTGGCGTTCGACGCCGCGACGATCCAGCCGGCCACGGTGCGCATGGGCGTGCGCGGCCCGCTGATCGCCACCGGCGCCGGCGCGCCGGAGGACCACGGCAAGGTCCACCTGGAGGACTCGTACGAGCTCGACGAGCACACCCGCGACGGTGACAGGGACGGCGTGATCCACGCCCGCCGGGACCAGCTCGGCATCCAGCCGGGCACGGTCGAGATCTGCGTCCGCGGCCGGTTCGGCGCGGGCGCCGGCACGGCGTTCTTCGGCTGCGACCGCATCACCCAGGTCCCGTAACGGACCCCTCCGAAGGAGCGCCCCGGAGCCCTGGCACGCTGGGCTCCGGGGCGTTCTACAACGCTACCGCGGCGGCGCTCGCGTCCCAGAGTTTCGCGGCCGCCGCCGGGTCGCTCGCGTGCGCCGCCGGCCTGGTGAGCTTGTGCCCGACGTAGTAGCCGCCGTCCGTCAGCTCGGCCGCGGGCGTGGTGGCCAGCCACACCAGCAGCGCGCCGGCCTTCTCCGGGGTGGTCAGGAACGGCGTGAACCGGTACACGAGCCGGACCGGTCCCTCGCCGAAGTTGGAGCGCACGACCCCCGGGTGGAAGGACACGCTGGTGACGTCCGGCCAGCGGCGCGCGGCCTCGGCGGCGAAGAGGATGTTCGCGGACTTCGCGGCACCGTACGCGCGGCCCCAGCGGTACGTGCCGGCGTCGCCGGTGAAGTCGTCCGGGTCCGGGCGGCCCTGCGTGTGCACCCGCGACGCGGTCGCCACCAGCCGCGCCCCGGTGAGCCGCTCCCGCAGCAGGCTCGTCAGCAGGAACGGGGCCAGGTGGTTGCCCTGGATCGTCGCCTCGTAGCCGTCCGCCGTCCGCCGGTAGCCGCCGACCATCCCGCCCGCGTTGTTGGCGAGGACGTCGATCGACGGGCACGTGTCGAGCAGGTACGCGGCGAGGTCCCGCACCTCCGCGAGCCGCTCGAAGTCGGCCCGGAAGCGCCCCGGCTCGCGGCCGCCGCCGGCGGCCCGCACCCGCGCGACCGCCGCCTCGAGGCGCCCCTCGTCGCGGCCGACGACGACCACCCGGTCGCCCCGGGCGGCGAACTGCTCCGCCGCCGCCAACCCGACACCGGAGCTCGCGCCCGTGATCACCACAGTTCGATCCATCGATGCAGTCTCCACGCCGCGCCCGGGATTCGCACGGCCGCCACGCGCCCTCGTGGGGCCCGTTCACCAACGTCCAGCTCGACGGCGGCGTCCTGCTGCAGTTCGCCGAGCCGCCGGTCGAGATCCAGATGCAGCACTACGCGTTCCTGCTCGACGACGAGCGCTTCGACCGGGCGTACGCGCGGCTCACCGAGCGGGGCATCGAGCACTGGGCCGACCCGCAGATGCGGCGGCCCGGCGAGATCAACCACGAGCACGGCGGCCGCGGGGTCTACTTCAAGGACCCCGCCGGTCACGCGATCGAGCTGATCACCCGCCCGTACCTGTGACGAGCCGGTGCCGCGGTCACGGCGACCAGCCGGGACCGCGGCACGGGTTCGTCTGGAAGTACGAACTCCTGGGGGTGGAGTTGTCGTTCCATACGAACACTGGCCGGTAGGACCGCCCTAGGGTTGCCGCATGTCGGAACTGGGTGACATCCATCACTGGCTGCGCGAGCGTCTGCCCGCGCTGCTCGTCGAACACAAGGTGCCGGCCGCCGCAGTGGCGGTCTCGGTCGGCGGTGACGTCATCGACGTCGCCGCCGGCGTCCTGAGCCGGGCGACAGGGGTGGAGGCCACCACCGACTCGGTGTTCCAGATCGGCTCGATCACCAAGGTGTGGACGGCCACGCTGGTGATGCAGCTGGCCGACGAGGGGAAGCTCGACCTCGACGCGCCCGTCCGGCGGTACGTGCCGGAGTTCGTCATCGCCGACGAGGACGCGGCCGCCGCGATCACGGTGCGGCAGCTCCTGAGCCACACGGCCGGGTTCGAGGGTGACGTGTTCACCGACACCGGCAAGGGCGACGACTGCGTCGAGAAGTACGTCGCGACGCTCGGCGGCACGCCGCAGCTGTTCGCGCCCGGCACGATGTTCTCGTACAACAACGCCGGGTACTGCGTGCTCGGCCGGGTCGTCGAGGTGCTGCGCGGCAAGCCGTTCGACGCCTGCGTCCGGGAGCACCTGTTCGGGCCGCTCGGGCTGACCCACGCCGCCAACGGTGCCGACGAGGCGATCCTGTTCCGGGCCGCGGTCGGCCACATCCAGCCGGCGCCGGACGCCGACCCGGTGGCGGCGCCCATCTGGGCCCTGGCCCGCTCCAACGCGCCGGCCGGCTCGATGCTCACCATGCGGGTCCGGGACCTCATCGCGTTCGGCCGGATGCACCTCGACGGCGGGAAGGCGGCCGACGGCACCCAGGTGCTCAGCGCCGACGCCGTCGCGCGGATGCGGCAGCCGCAGGTCACGCTGCCCGCGCTCGGCCTGATGGGCGACGCCTGGGGGCTCGGCTGGGAGGTGTTCGACTGGCCCGGCGGCACGGTCATCGGGCACGACGGCAACACGATCGGCCAGGCCGCGATGCTGCGCCTGGTCCCGGGCCGCGACGTCGCGGTCGCGCTGCTCTCCAACGGGGGCAACCCGTTCGCGCTGTACACCGCGATCTTCACGCGGATCCTGCGGGACCTGGCCGGCGTCGAGCTGCCGCCGCTGCCTGCGCCGCCGGAGGTCCCCGAGACGGTCGACGTCGAGCGCTACCTCGGCACGTACCGCTGCGACGTCGCCGAGCTGGTGGTGGAGCGCGACGGCGACGGCCGGCTCTGGCTGGAGCAGCGGCCCCAGGGGCTGATGGCCCAGCTCGGCGGCCAGGTCGAGCGGACCGAGCTGGTCCACCTCTCCACCGACCGGTTCGTCCCGCTCAAGGCGACGCTCGGCGTCCACCTGCCGCACGTCTTCGTCGGCGACGACGGGACCGGGCACGCCCTGTACATCCACAGCGGCCGTGCGATCCGCCGCGTCGCCAACTGACCACCGGAGGCATCCATGAGATCTGTCCGGACCATCGCCGCCCTCGGTGGTCTCGCGCTCCTGCTCGGGGCCTGCGGCGGCAACGCCGCGACCGGCGACCAGACGTTCGCCGACGGCAAGACGTTCACCATGGTGCTCGGCGCCGACCCCGGCACGCTCGACCCCCACCTCACGTCGCTGTCCGTCGCGATGCTGGTCGACCGGTTCATGTACGACTCGCTCGTCAACATCGACCCGGACGGCAACGAGGTCGCCGGGCTGGCGCAGACCTGGCAGGGCACGACCACGTCCGCCACGTACACGCTGCGCAAGGACGTCAAGTGCGCCAACGGCGGCCCGCTCACCGCGACCATCGTCGCCGACAACATCAACTTCGTCGGCGACCCGAAGAACGCGTCGTCGCGGATCGGGGCGTTCGTCCCGGCGGGCGCCACCGCGAAGGCTGACGACGCGGCCGGCACCGTGACGGTCACGTCGCCCGCGCCGGCCTCGTTCCTCGCCCGGATGGTCGGCGGCCTGCCGATCGTGTGCGACAAGGGCATGAAGGACCGCAACCTGCTCAAGCAGGGCGGCGACGGCACCGGCATGTTCACGCTGACCGAGGCGGTGGCGAACGACCACTACACGTTCACCCGGCGCAAGGACTACGGGTGGGGCCCCGGTGACTGGAAGGCCGACCAGCGCGGCCTGCCCGACACGGCGGTCCTCAAGGTCGTCACCAACGAGTCGACCGCGGCCAACCTGCTGATGTCCAAGCAGGCGAACGCGGCGCAGCTGGTCGGTCCGGACCGGCAGCGGGTGCAGGCGGCGAACCTGCACCAGCGGCAGATCGAGGCGACGCTCGGCGAGCTGTGGTTCAACCACAAGAGCGGGCTGCCCGGCGCCGACGAGCAGGTGCGCAAGGCGCTGGTCCAGGCGCTGGACCTCACCGAGCTGGGCAAGGTCGTCAGCAGCGGCAACGGCAAGCCGCCGACCGGCCTCGTCTCGTCCGGCGGCGCGCCGTGCAAGCAGAACACCGTCGAGGGGAACCTGCCCGGGCACGACCTGGACGCGGCGAAGGCCGCGCTGGACGCCGCCGGCTGGACGGCCGGCGCGGGCGGCGTACGCGCGAAGGGCGGGCAGAAGCTCACCATCGCGATCGCGTACCCGGCCAGCCTGGGCACCGGCTCGCAGGCCGGCGCCGAGCTCACGCAGAAGGTCTGGACGAGCGTCGGCGCGGAGGTCACCGTGAAGCCGGTGACCGACGCCGAGATCGGCACCGCCCTCCTCGGCGGGCAGCTCGCCTGGGAGGCGGCGTTCCTGCCGCTCAACACGCCACTGCCCAGCCAGGTCGTGCCCTACGTGTCCGGGCCGTCCGCGCCGAACGGCGTCAACTTCTCCGGCATCGACAACGCCGAGTACACCAAGGCGGTCACGGAGGCGTCGGCGGTCGCCGGCACGGCGGGCTGCGAGCAGTGGGCCGCCGCCGAGAAGGCCGTCTTCAAGCACGTCGACGTGGTGCCGTTCGTCAACTCGACGGTGCCGATCTTCGGTCAGGGCGCGCGGTTCGAGATCGGCGACGGCTCGATGATCCCGCAGTCCATCCGGATGCTGGTGTAAGGAGGTGACCGGCGTGCGAGCCGTGACGGAAAAACTGACGGAGAGACTCACGGACAACGCGTGGGTGCGGTTCGCCGCACGCCGGTCGCGCCGGCTGCTGCTGTCGGTCTGGGTACTGCTGACCGCGGCGTTCGGCATGATCCACCTGATCCCGGGTGACCCGGTGCGGGCGGCGCTCGGCGTCGCCGCACCGCCCGAGCTGGTCGCCGCCCGCCGGGAGCAGCTGGGCCTGGACGACCCGCTGTGGCGGCAGTACCTCGACTACCTGGGCGACCTGTCCGCCGGGCGGTTCGGCACCTCGACGGTCTCCGGCCTGCCGGTCTCCCAGGTCATCGCGGAGCGCTACCCGGCGACGCTGGAGCTCGCCGTGTACGCGTTCCTGGTCGCCGTCGCGCTCTCGGTCCCGCTCGGGCTGACCATGGCGGTGCTGACCCGGGGCGGCCGGCGCCGGCGGCTGGAGCTCGGCTTCACCTCGACCAGCGTGTTCTTCGGCGCGGTGCCGGAGTTCCTGGTCGGCGCCGGGCTGGTGTACCTGTTCGGGGTCCAGCTCGGGCTGGTGCCGATCGCCGGGCGGGCCGGGCCGGACTCCTACGTGCTGCCGGTCCTCGCCCTGGCCCTCGGCCCGGCCGCGGTGCTCGCCCGGATCATGCGGGTGGAGACCCTGGCGGTGCTGGACGCCGACTACATCCGCACCGCCCGCGCGAAGCGGCTGCCGGACCGGCGGCTGTACCTGCGGCACGCGCTGCCCAACTCGGTGACGGCCACGGTCACCATCGCCGGGCTGCTGCTGGGCGGGCTGGTCGCGGCGACCGTCCTGGTGGAGAACGTGTTCGCGTGGCCGGGCCTGGGCAGCACCATCGTCCAGTCGATCCTGGCCAAGGACTACCCGGTGGTGCAGGGCATCGTGCTGATCTACGGCCTGGGCGTGCTCCTGGTCAACCTGGTGGTCGACGTCGGCCTCGCGCTGCTCGACCCGCGCTCGACGATCCGGGAGAGCTGAACCGTGCCGCAGCGACTGCGTACCCCGCTCGGCGTGACCGCGGCGGTCCTGCTCACGGCGGTGCTGGCCCTGGCGGTCCTGGCGCCCGTGCTCCTGCGCGGGCGGGCCGACGCCGTGGACACCGCGAACATCCTGCAGGGCCCGTCGGCGGCGCACTGGGCCGGCACCGACGGGCTCGGCCGGGACATCTTCTTCCGGGTCCTGGTCGCCACCCGGCTCTCGGTGGTGCTGGCGCTGCTGTCGACCGGCCTGGGCGTCGTCATCGGGCTGCTGCTCGGCGCCGCGCCGCAGCTGATCGGCGCGCGCCTCGGCCGCCTCGTGACCGCCGGCGTGAACGTCGCGGTCGCGTTCCCCGGGCTGCTGCTCGCCCTCAGCTTCGCGGTCATCTTCGGGGTGGGCACCAAGGGCTCCGTCCTCGCGATCGGCTTCGCGGTCGCGCCCGCCTTCGCGCGGCTGACCGGCACCCTGGTCGCCTCGGTCGCCGAGCGGGACTTCGTCGCCGCCGCCCGGATCGCGGGGGTGGGCCGGCTCCGCGTCCTGGTCCGGCACGTGCTGCCCAACATCGGCGAGCCGCTCGTCGTCAACGCGACCGTCGCGGCCGGCGGCTCGCTGCTCGCCTTCGCCGGCCTGTCCTACCTCGGCCTCGGCGTGCAGGCACCGTCGTACGACTGGGGACGGCTGCTCGGCGAGGGCCTCAACAGCCTGTACGTCCACCCGCTCGCGGCCCTGGTCCCGGGCGCCGCGGTGGTGCTCGCCGGGCTGGCCTTCAACCTCACCGGCGAGGCGGTCGCCCGGCAGATCGGCCAGAGCACACCGCTGTTCACCGCCGTCCGCCGCGCGCCCCGGCGGGAGCCGGCCGCGCCGTCCACAGTGGACAAGGACGGCGACACCGTGCTCGCCGTGGAGAACCTCCGCGTCTCGTTCGGCGAGCTGACGCCGGTCCGCGGGCTGAGCTTCACGATCCGCCGCGGCGAGGCGGTCGGCGTGGTCGGCGAGTCCGGCTCCGGCAAGAGCCTCACCGCCCTGGCGGTCGCCCAGCTGATCGAGGCGCCCGGCGAGGTGCGCGCCGACCGGCTGGAGTTCGCCGGGGAGGACCTGCGGCACGGGCCGAGCCGGGCCCAGCGTCGCCTGCTCGGCACCTCGTTCGCGATGGTGTTCCAGGACCCGATGTCGTCGTTCAACCCGACCCAGCGCATCGGGCGGCAGCTCGCCGAGCCCGCCGTCCAGCACCAGGGCCTCAGCCGCCGGGAGGCGTTCGCGCGGGCCGTGGACCGGCTGCGCGCCGTCCGGCTGCCGGCGCCCGAGCGGCGCGCGCACCAGTTCCCGCACGAGTTCTCCGGCGGCATGCGGCAGCGGGCGATGATCGGGATGGGCCTGATGGGCACCCCGGCCCTCATCGTCGCCGACGAGCCGACCACCGCGCTGGACGTGACCGTGCAGCGGCAGGTGCTGGCGCTGCTGGAGGACATCCGGGCCGCCGACTCGGTCGCGCTGCTGCTGATCAGCCACGACATCACCGTCGTCGGCCAGGTCTGCCAGCGGGTGCTGGTGATGTACGCGGGGCGCGTCGTGGAGGACGTGGCCGCCGCGGCGCTGCCCGGCGGGGCGCGGCACCCGTACACCCGGGCGCTGCTCGCGGCGGTGCCGCACCTCGGCACCGACCGGGACCTGCCGCTGACCGTCATCCCGGGCCGGCCGGTCGAGCCCGGCGAGGTGCCCGCCGGCTGCGCGTTCGCGCCCCGCTGCGCGTACGCCGACGACCAGTGCCGGCAGCAGGACCCGCCCCTCCAGGCGGACACGGACGGCGGACGGGTGGCGTGCTGGCACGCCGGGCTGGTCAAGGGTGGGCACGGTGCATGAGCTGAGCTTCCGGGACGTCTCGGTCCGCTTCGGCGGGCGGCGGCGCGGCGTCACCGCCGTCGACCGTGTCGACCTCACCGTCCCCGCCGGCAGCGTCGTGGGGCTCGTCGGCGAGTCCGGCTCCGGCAAGTCGACCCTGGCCCGCGCGGCGGTCGGTCTCGCCCCGCTGTCCGGCGGGGAGATCCTGCTGGACGGGCGGCGGTTGCCGCGCACCCCCGGCACGGGCGCCGGGCGCCGCGTGCAGATGGTGTTCCAGGACCCGTACTCGTCGCTCGACCCGCGGATGACGATCGGCGCCTCCATCGCCGAGGCGGTGCCGCGGGGCACGACCGCCGCGGACCGCCGCGCCGAGGTCGCCCGGCTCCTCGACCTGGTCGAGCTGGCGCCGGAGCGGGCCCGGCAGCACCCGGCGCAGCTGTCCGGCGGGCAGCGGCAGCGGGTCGCCCTCGCCCGCGCCCTCGCCGCCCGCCCCGACGTGATCGTCGCCGACGAGATCACCTCCGCGCTGGACGTGTCCATCCAGGGCACCGTGCTGAACCTGGTGCGCGACCTGCAGCGCCGGCTGGGCCTGTCGATGCTGTTCATCTCGCACAACCTGGCGGTCGTCCGCTACGTCAGCGACGTCCTCGCCGTCATGTACCTCGGCCGGATCGTCGAGTGCGGGCCGGTGGACGACGTGCTCGGCGACCCGCAGCACCCGTACACCCGGCAGCTGCTCGCCTCGGCGCCGCAGCCCGGCGGCCCCCGGCCGGCGCTGCTCGGCGCGCTGACCGGCACCAAGGCCGTCCTGGACGCCGCGGAGCCCACCGACCCGCACCACCCGCCGGCCGGCTGCCGGTTCCACCCCCGCTGCCCGGTCGGCCCGCTCGTGCTCCAGCGCGACGTCTGCCGCGACACCGAACCGGACGGCGCCGCCCACCGGCACCTGGCCGCCTGCCACTTCGCCGCGCCGCGACCCGGCCTTGAAAAGCAAGCCCCGCTTCCCACGAGGAGTCTGTCGTGACCCGACGCCAGCGCATCGACGACCTGCCCACCCTCGCCGCGCCGGAGCAGCCGGCGATCGCGCCGGACGGCTCACGGGTCGTCTATGTGCTCCGCACCGTGGACGCCGGGGCGGACCGCACCCTGCACAACCTCTGGTGGGCCGGCACCCGCTCGGGCGAGCCGGAGCAGCTCACCCGGGGCGGCGCCGACACGGCGCCGGCGTGGTCGCCGGACGGCACCCGGATCGCGTTCCTGCGGGCCACCGGCGGAGCGGCGCAGGTGTGGGTGCTGCCCGCCGGCGGCGGCGAGCCCGAGCAGCTGACGACGCTGCCGCTGGGCGCCGGCCGGCCGGTGTGGAGCCCCGACGGCACGGCGATCGCGTTCGCCGCGCCGGTCGACCTGCACGCCGCCGACGGCGAGGACGACGCGGCCCGGCAGCGGCGCGGCGCCGCGCCGATCGTCGCGGACCGGCTCGACTACCTCGCCGACGGCGCCGGCTACCTGCGCACCATGCGCAGCCACGTGCACGTCGTGGACGTGGCCACCAGGGCGTGCCGCCGGTTCACCGACGGCGACTGGCACGCGGGCGACCCCGCCTGGTCGCCGGACGGCACGCGGCTCGCCTACGCGGCGGCCACCGCGCCCGACGCGGACCGGACGATGCACTGCCCGGTGTACGTGCGCTCCGCCACCGACCCGGCGGCGCCGCCACGGCTCGCCGGGCTCGCCGACGGCACCGGCGGCCCGGTCACCTGGGCCGCGGACGGCGAGGCGCTGCTGGTCACCGGGTTCCCCGGCCGGCTCACCGGCCACGCGCACCTGCTGCGCGTGCCGCTGGACGGCGGGCCCGTCACCAGCCTGTCCGCCCCGCTGGACCGCAACGTCATGCCGGGCGGGCCGGGCTACCCGGGCGCGCTCCCGGTGACCGTCGACAGTGGACGGTCGGTGCTGTTCTGCGCCCGCGACCGCGGCGACACCCACCTCTACGCCGTCCCGGTCGGCGGCGGCGACCCGCGACCGGTCCTCGCCGGCGCCGGACGCTCCGTCGCCGGCCTGTCCGTCGCCGGCGACACCGCGGTGGTCCTGCTGCTCACCCCGACCTCCCTCGGCTCGCTCGTCGCCCTCGACCTGAGCACCGGCGGCGAGACGGTGCTGGTCGAGCGGGACGCCGAGGCCGACCTGTACCCGCGGCTGGAGCGGGAGTTCACCATCTCCGACGGCACCGTGGTGCACGGCTGGCTGGTCCGCGACCCGGCGACGGCCGGGCCCGGCCCGCTGCTGCTGGACGTGCACGGCGGCCCGCACAACGCGTGGAGCGCCGCCGCCGACGACGTCCACCTGTACCACCAGGAGCTCGCCGCGCGGGGCTGGACCGTGCTGCTGCTCAACCCGCGCGGCAGCGACGGCTACGGCGAGGCCTTCTACACCGCCGCGGTCGGCGCCTGGGGCGTCGCCGACGCCAAGGACTTCCTGGAGCCCGTCGACACCCTCGTCGCGGAAGGGGTCGCCGACCCGGCCCGGCTCGCCGTCGCCGGCTACAGCTACGGCGGCTACATGACCTGCTTCCTGACCGGGGTCACCGACCGGTTCGCCGCGGCCGTCGCCGGCGGCGTCGTCAGCGACCTGACCAGCGAGTCCGGCACCGCCGACGCGGGCCACTTCCTCAACGCCTTCGAGCTCGCCGGTGGTTCGGTCGCCGACATGTCACCCATCACCCGGGTGGACCAGGTCCGCACCCCGACCCTGATCCTGCACGGCGCCGCCGACGTGCGGTGCCCCGCCGGGCAGGCGCAGCAGTGGCACACCGCGCTGCGCGAGCGGGACGTGCCGACCCGCCTCGTCCTCTACCCGGACGCCTCGCACCTGTTCATCCTCCAGGGCCGGCCGTCGCACCGGATCGACTTCAACCGCCGGATCGTCGACTGGGTCGAGCGGTTCGCCGCCGACCGCGAACCCCGCCGGCCCGCCCTGGACGCGGCGCACTGGCAGCGCCGGCTGACCGCCCTCGCCCAGCGGCACAAGGTGCCCGGCGCGACGCTCGGCATCCTGCGCCTGCGCCCTGGAGTCGACAGCGGTGGCGACGAGTTGGTGGAGGCGGCGTACGGCGTCGTCAACAAGGACACCGGCGTCGCCACCACGACCGACTCGGTGTTCCAGATCGGGTCGATCTCGAAGGTGTGGACCGCGACCGTGGTCCTGCAACTCGTCGACGAGGGCCTGCTCGACCTGGACGCGCCGGTCGCCGACGTGCTGCCCGAGTTCCGCCTCGCCGACCCGGAGGTCACCAAGCAGGTCACCATGCGGCACCTGCTCACCCACACCAGCGGCATCGACGGCGACGTGTTCACCGACACCGGGCGCGGCGACGACTGCCTCGAGCGGTACGTGGCGCTGCTCGCCGAGCAGACCCAGAACCACCCGCTCGGCGTCACCTGGTCGTACTGCAACGCCGGCTTCTCCCTCGCCGGCCGGGTCATCGAGAAGCTGACCGGCGGCACCTGGGACGCCGCGCTGCGGGCCAGGCTCTTCGGCCCGCTCGGGCTGCGCCGCACCGGCACGCTGCCGGAGGAGGCCCTCGCCCACCGGACCGCGATCGGCCACGTCGGTGAGGACCCCGACGACCTGAAGGTCGCGCCGGCGTGGGCGCTGCCCCGCTCGCTCGGGCCGGCCGGCCTGATCAACGCCTCCGCCGCCGACGTGCTCGCGTTCGCCCGGCTGCACCTCACCGGCGGGCTCGCCCCCGACGGCACCCGGGTGCTGAGCGAGGCGAGCGCCGCCGCGATGGCCGCCGAGCACGCCGACCTGCCCGACAAGTACTCCCTCGGCGACTCGTGGGGGCTCGGCTGGATCCGGTTCGGCTGGGACGGCCACCGGCTCATCGGGCACGACGGCAACACCATCGGCCAGTCCGCATTCCTGCGCCTGCTGCCCGAGCAGGGCCTCGCCGTCACGCTGCTCACCAACGGCGGCAACGGCCGGGACCTCTACGACGAGCTCTACCGGGAGATCTTCGCCGAGGCGGCCGGCGTCGCGATGCCGCGCCCGATCGCGCCGCCCGCCGAGCCGGTCCAGGTCGACTTCCAGCGGTACCTCGGCACGTACGAGCGGGCCAGCGTCCGCATCGAGGTCCTCGAGCGCGACGGCGGGCCGGTCATGCGCAGCACCGTCACCGGCCCGATCGCCGAGCTGATCCCGGACCCGGTGAGCGAGTACGCGATGGTCCCGGTCGAGGAGCACCTGTTCCTGGTCAAGGAGCCGTCGGCGCAGAACTGGGCGCCGGTCACGTTCTACGCGCTGCCGACCGGCGAGCCGTACCTGCACTTCGGGGTGCGGGCGACGCCGAAGGTCACCGATGGACACTGAGCCGCTGCTGCGGGCGACGCGGGCGGCGTTGCCGGCGCTGCTCGCGGAGATCGAGACGCTCGTGCGGGCCGAGTCGCCGTCCGCCGACCTCGCCGCCGTCGCCCGCAGCGCCGACGTGCTCGCCGGCGTCGGCGCCCGGCGCCTCGGCGCCGCCCCGGACCGGATCGTCGTCGACGGCCGCACCCACCTGCGCTGGCGGCTCGGCACCGGACCGGACCGGGTCCTGCTGCTCGGCCACCACGACACGGTGTGGCCGGTCGGCACCCTCGCCACGCACCCGTTCGCCACGACCGGCGGGCGGCTGCGCGGCCCCGGCTGCTTCGACATGAAGGCCGGGGTCGTGATGGCGCTGCACGCGGCCGCCGCCGCGGCCGGGCGGGGCGCCGCCGTGACCGTGCTCATCACCGGCGACGAGGAGATCGGCTCGCCGAGCTCCCAGGCGCTCGTCGAGCAGGAGGCGGCCGGCGCCCGCGCCGCCCTCGTCCTCGAACCGTCCGCGGACGGCGGCGCGCTCAAGACCGCCCGCAAGGGCGCCGGGTTCTACCGGATCCGGATCGCCGGCCGGGCCGCCCACGCCGGGCTCGAGCCGGAGCGCGGCGTCAACGCCGGCGTCGAGCTGGCCCACCAGGTCCTCGCCGTGCACCGGCTCGGCGACCCCGCCCTCGGCACCACCGTCACCCCGACCGCGGTGTCCGCCGGCACCACCACCAACACCGTGCCGGCCGCCGCCGAGCTCGCCGTGGACGTCCGCGTCCGCGACGAGGCCGAGCAGCACCGGGTCGCCGCCGCCCTCGCCGGGCTGCGCCCGGTGCTCGACGGCGCGACCCTCGAGGTCGAGGGCGGCGGCAACCGCCCGCCGCTGACCGCCGCCGCGTCCGCCGGGCTCTTCGCCCGCG
>NZ_JBFANF010000055.1:0-84517 GCF_040674675.1 Dactylosporangium sp. NPDC049742
GTCCGGCCCAAGCTTCGGCCCCGGGTCAAGCAGGTGCTCATCGTGGTGGCCGTGTGGGCCGTCGTGTGGGCCTTCTTGTACGTGGCCGCTGCGAGGACCTGCAGCGTGCGGCGGCGCCGGGCGGCGCGGCGGCCGGCGGTGACGGCGCCGGCCGAGGTGAGGCCGAGCGGCGGCTCGCCGCCCGTGACGTAGTCGTGCAGCGCCGCCCGCAGCGCGCCGTCGTCGGTGTCGGTGCTGGTCATTGCGGCTCACTCCCTGGAGTGGGTGGATGCGCCGAGGTACGCGCGTAACGTGCGGGTGGCCCGGAAGGTCTGGCTCTTCACCGTGCCTTCGGAGATGCCGAGGAGGCTCGCGGTCTCGGCGACGGACACGTCCTCGACGAACCGCAGCGCGATCAGGGTCCGCTGCTTCGGGGTGAG
Organism: Dactylosporangium sp. NPDC049742; assembly: GCF_040674675.1. Classification (NCBI taxonomy): domain Bacteria; kingdom Bacillati; phylum Actinomycetota; class Actinomycetes; order Micromonosporales; family Micromonosporaceae; genus Dactylosporangium; species Dactylosporangium sp. NPDC049742. Next base: position 420 of record NZ_JBFANF010000055.1, read on the forward strand.
CGTGGCCATCGCCCGGGCCAGGTCGACCGCGTCGGTCACCGGGACCTCGGCGGCGGGCCGGTCCGGCACCTCGGCGACGATCCGCTCGCCGCGCAGGCCGCGGCCGCGGGACAGGTAGCTGTTGACGAGGACGCGCCGGGCGTAGGCGTCGACGGTGTCGGCCCGGATGCGCGGCCAGTGCTGGTACAGCTTCAGGAACGTGCCCTGAACGAGGTCCTCGGACAGGTGCCAGTCGCTGCACAGGGCGTAGGCCAGCCGGCGCAGGGGCACCGCCCGCAGGGCGAAGTACTCCGAGTACTCCGCCTCCCAGCTCGCGCGTCCCACCCGTGACTCCCTTCGCCGCCGACACCTGTAGTACTCGGTGCGGCGCCGCCGGGTTGTCGCGCCGGACGGAAAAGATTCCGGCGGGGCTCAGGGCAGGGCTCGGGGTGGGGCTCAGGGCAGGGTGAACGTGAAGGTCGTGCCGGTGGGGTCGGCCGGGCCGGCGGCGATCGTGCCGTGGTGGGCGTCGATGATCGCCTTGGTGACGGCGAGGCCCAGGCCGGTGCCCTTGATGCCATGGGCGAGGGCCGTCGAGGCGCGGAAGAAGCGGGTGAAGAGCTGCTGGTACTGCTCGGCGGGGATCCCGATGCCGGTGTCGGTGACGCTGACCGACGCGGGGCCCTCAGCGCCGGCGGCGGTGGCGGCGACGGTGACGGTGACGGTGCCGCCGCCCGGAGTGTACTTGACGGCGTTGGACAGCAGGTTGTCCAGCACCTGCCGCAGCCGCGCCGGGTCGGCCCGCACGGTGAGGTTCGCGGCGGCCTCCAGGCGCAGCGCGACGCCCTTCGCGTCCGCGGCCGGCCGGTGGTCCTCGACCGCCTCGCGCAGGAAGCGGGTCAGCGGCACCGGCCGCGGGTCGACGGCGAGGCTCGCGCTGCCGAGCCGGGCCAGGTCCAGCAGGTCGTCGACGAGCTGCTGCATGTGGCTGCTGTGCCGGCGGATGACCTCGCCGTAGTGGCGCACGTCGTCGCTGACGCCGGGCTCGTCGCCGATGATCTCCGCGTACCCGAGGATCGTGCCGATCGGGTTGCGCAGCTCATGGGACACGAGCGCGACGAGGTCGTCCTTCATCCGGTCGACCTCGCGCAGCCGCCGCACCTGCTGCCGCTGCTCGGCGAGCAGCTCCTCCCGGTGCTCGGCGAGGATCCGGCGCTCGGTGACGTTGGTGCTCATCCCGTCCAGGAACAGCCGCCCGCCCTCCCGCCGTGGGACCGCGCGGGTCCAGACCCAGCGGGTGACGCCGTCGAAGCCGGTGACCCGCACCTCCATCTCCGCCGGCTCGTCGGCGGCGAGCGAGGCGTGGAACCCGCCGTACAGGACGTGGTCCTCCGGGTGGACCCGGTCGGCGAGCACCGTCGCGAGGTCGGTGCCGGCGGGCACCGGCGAGCCGAAGACGCCACCGCCGTCAGGGCTCGCGTAGACGGAGCGGACGGACCGGTCGGGGAGCACCTCGACCGTCCACACGAAGTCGTTCACGTTCGCGACGACCCGGTCGAAGTCGCGGCGCGCGGCGGCGAGGGCGGTGCTGAGGTCGTCGGCGCGCAGCCGCTCGATGTGCCGGGCGATGTGGGCGCAGACGCCGTCGAGCATCGCCAGGACGTCCGGGTCGGGCGGGACGAGCCGTTCGGTGGCGAAGACCAGCACGCCGAGGACGGTGCCGCCGCTGAGGACGGGCAGCCCGATCGCGGCGTGCAGGCCCGCCGCCAGGGCGTCGTCCCGGCGCGGTGACGGGTACGGCAGCTGCCCGATGTCCCCGAGCCACTGCGGCCGGCCCGTGCTCCAGACGCGGCCGATCATGCCGTCGCCGGGGCCGGCGGGCGGCGCGTCGTCGACGAACGCGGGCCGGGCCCGGCCGGGGGAGACCCACACCCCGAGCCGGTCGGCGACGCCGGCGTCCGGGTCGACGTGCCAGTACTCGCCGAGCGCCCAGTCGAGCGCGACGGTGACCGCCTCGACGACGGCGCCCGCCGCCTGCGCCGCCCCGGCCGCGGTCGTCAGCGCCTCCGCGACCGCGAGCTGCGCGCCGCGCAGCCGCTCGGCCCCGTGCGCGTCGGTGATGTCGTGCATCGCGACGACCGCGCCGAGCCGGCCGCCGTCCGGGGCGTCGATCGGCTGGCCGTTGCACAGGAACCGGCGCTGCGGGCCGCCGGGGTCGCCGACGACCATCTCCTCGCCGTGCACGTGCTCGCCGGCGAACGCGCGGGCGAGCGGCACCTGGTCGGGGCGCAGCCGGCGCCGGCCGTCGGCGGCGTAGAGCTGGTAGGTGCCGGCCCAGTTCGGCGCGCTCGTCGGCTCGACCGCCACGCCCGGGTGCGCGTCGCGGAAGGCCCGGTTGACGGTGGCGATCCGGCCCTCGCCGTCGCAGGCGACGACGGCGGTGTCGAGGCTGTCCAGCAGCGCCCGCTGGAAGGTGCGCTCGGCGTCCAGCTGCCGCCGCGCGGCCTGCCGCGGGCTCAGATCGTGCACGAACGCGTGGATGACGGGTCGGTCGCGCTCCACGTACGGCTGCCCGATGACCTCGATCGGGAACCTGCGACCGGCCCGGTCGACCGCGGTCACCTCGAGGGTGCCGGCCGATCCGCTCCCGGCGGCCTCGGCGGTCTCCGTCAGCCACGCGGCGAACGCGTCCCGCGACGGGCCGGCGACGACCACACCGGCCGGCCGGCCCAGGGTCTCCGCCGCCGACCGGCCGAACATGCGCTCCGCGGCGAGGTTCCACGCGAGGACCGTGCCGGCGGCGTCGAGCGACACGAACGCGTCGGCGGCGCTGTCCAGCACCGCCTGCGTCCGGGTCGAGGCGAGCAGCAGCTCGCTGTTGGCCAGCCGCAGCGCCAGCTCGACCTCGGCGGCGCCGGCGAGGTCGGCGACCGTGTCGAGGTCCTCGGCGCTCCACTGCCGCGGCGCGTGGTCGGCCACGCAGAAGCAGCCGAGCACCTGCCCGTCCGGGGTGCGCAGCGGGTACCCCACGAAGGCGGCGACCAGGTCCGGCCGCTCGGCGGCCCGGATCACCAGCGGCGCGCCGTCGTCGACCACGGTCCGGCAGGAGGCCTGGGCGAGCGCGGAGTCCCGCGCGCCGGTGGGGCCGGCGGCGCTCACGAACACCTGGCGGTCGGCATCGACCAGCGACACCAGCGCGACCGGCGCCCCGACCGCGCGCCGCGCGAGCCGGGTCAGCCGGTCCAGCGACGGCACCCCGCCGGCGTGCAGGAGACCGGTGGCGTGCAGCGTCTCCAGGCGCGCCGGATCGCCGGCGCGGCCCGCGGCTGCCGCACCCGCCGGTCGTGACCCACGCCCCCGCACGCCACATTATCGGCGGGCCCGGCGTGGACCTGAGCCGCGCGCGCGAGTGGATAGGGTGGGTCGCATGGCAGAGCGACCCTTGACGCTGATGGCAGTGCACGCACACCCCGACGACGAGGCGACCGGCACCGGTGGCGTGCTGGCGAAGTACGCCGCGGAGGGCATCACGACCGTGCTCGTGACCTGCACGGACGGGCGCTGCGGCGACGGGCCCGGCGGGGTGAAGCCGGGGGAGCCCGGGCACGACCCCGACGCGGTGGCGGCGATGCGCGCCGAGGAGCTCGAGGCCGCCTGCGCGGCGTTGAAGGTGTCGCACCTGGAGCTGCTCGGCTACCCCGACTCGGGGATGATGGGCTGGTCGACCAACGACGTGGCCGGCTCGTTCTGGACCACGCCCGTGCCGGAGGCCGCCGAGCGGCTCGCCGGGCTGATCCGGCAGTACCAGCCGGACGTGATCGTCACCTACGACGAGAACGGGTTCTACGGCCACCCCGACCACATCCAGGCGCACCGGATCACGATGGCCGCGGTCGAGCTGACCGGCAGCCCCGCCAAGGTGTACTGGACGACCGTGCCCCGCTCCGGCATGGAGGAGTTCGGCCGGACGCTGCGCGAGCTCGGCGTCGAGTTCGACGTGCCGGACCCGGAGCCCGACCCCGCGTCGGACACCGCACCGCAGGGGCCGCCGATCGGCCTGCCGGACGAGGAGATCACGACGTGGGTCGACACCAGGGCGTACGGGTCGCAGAAGTACGACGCGCTCGCCGCCCACGCCAGCCAGGGCGAGAACATCTTCTTCCTGAAGATGGGCCGGGAGCGCTTCACCGCGCTGATGGGCGTGGAGACGTTCCTGCGGGTGCGTGACACGACCGGCGCGCCGCTGCCGGAGGACGACCTGTTCGCCGGCCTCCGCTGAGGTTGTGCGGCGCCTTAAGCGTTCCTTTGGCGGCGGCCCGGCGGCCCGGGACCCGGCTACGATGCCGATCGTGCTGGACAACCCCGAACCGCAGCAGCCGTGGTGGACGCGCCGCAGCGCGTGGGTGGTCGCGGCCGCCGGTGCCGTCGTCGCCGGCACCGCGACCGTCGCGCTCGTCGCCCAGGCGTCCGGCGCGGCGTGTGCCGCGCCCGCGGCGTCCTCGGGGCAGGCGACCTTCTACGCGGCCGACGGCGGCGGCAACTGCTCGTTCGACCCGGTGCCGAACCCCCTGGTGGTGGCGCTCGGCAACGCCGAGTACGCGGCCGGCGCGGCGTGCGGCGGCTACCTGGACGTGAAGGGGCCCAAGGGCACGGTCCGGGTCAAGGTCACCGACCGCTGCCCGGAGTGCGCCGCCGGGCACCTGGACCTGAGCCGGCAGGCGTTCGCGAAGATCGGCGACCCGGTCGCGGGGGTCATCAAGGTGACCTACAGCCGGGTGACCAGCCCGCCGGTGCCCGGTCCGATGACCGTCCGGGTCAAGGAGGGCTCGTCGCGGTACTGGCTGGCGCTGCGCCTGGACAACACCGGCAACCCGCTGTCGGCGGTGGAGCTGCAGTCCGGCGGCGGCTGGAAGGCGCTGAGCCACACCGACTACAACTACTGGATCGCGCAGAACGGCGCCGGGAACGGGCCGTTCACGGTCCGCGTGACCGACACCGCCGGCCGGCGCACGACGCTGAGCGGGGTGACGCTGAGCGTCGGCACGGTGCAGCGCCCGGGCGCCACCGCGGCCGCGCCGGCGCCGTCGAAGACCCCTCCGGTCAGCAGGTCCGCGGCGTCGCCCGCGCCGGTGTCGCCGGAGGCCGTCGCCGCGTCCGCCCCGGAAGAGACCGCCGGCGTGCCGGCGACCCCTGAGGCCCCTGAGGCGCAGCCGCCGACCCGCTGCGGCTGAGGGGTCACCGCCGGGCGGTGAGGTATCCGCCCATGGTCGTGAAGTAGTCCTTGGCGGCGAGCTCGGTGCCGTCCTCCGTGCGGATCCGCTCGACGGCCAGGCCGTGGCTGCGGCCGCGGCGGGCCTCGGCGCCGGCGACGATGACGACGGCGTCGCCCTCGCGGATGAAGATGCGGCCCGGGGTGCCGCCGTAGATGCCCTGGGACACCGACGCGGCGACGATCCGGATGCGGTGGCCGCGGTGGTACGTGAAGGCGTTCGGGTACGGGTCGGACTGGGCGCGCACGAGCCGGTCGAGGTCCTCCGCCGGCCAGGTCCAGTCGATGCGGCTGTCCTCCTCGGCGCGCTTGTGGAAGAAGCTGGCCTTGGCGCGGTCCTGCGGGGTCCAGTCGGTGCGCCCGGACGCGATCAGGTCCAGGCCGTCGACGGTGATCGGGCCGAACAGGGCGAGGGTCTTGTGGAACAGGTCGGTCGTGGTGTCGCGGTCGCCGACGGGGACCGCCCGCTGCAGGACGATGTCGCCCGCGTCGAGCTCCGCGTCCATCATGTGCGCGGTGACGCCGACCTCGCGCTCGCCGTTGATGAGGGCCCAGATCAGCGGGGAGAAGCCGCCGTAGGCCGGCAGCAGCGAGTCGTGCACGTTGAGGGTGCCGAGGCGGGGCAGCTCGAAGATCTCCGGCGGGATCCAGGTGCGCCAGTTGGTGGCGACGATCACGTCCGGGTCCGCCTGCTTGAGCCGGCCGAGCAGTTCGGCGTCGTCGGGCCGGTCCCGGACGATCACCTCGACGCCGTGTCCGGTCGCGAGGTCGGCGACGGAGTCGTTCCAGATCCGCTCGTACGGGTGGTCGCTCACCGGGTGGGTCACGACCAGCGCGACCTCGTGCTCGGAGGCCAGCAGCGCCTGGAGCGTGCGGTGCCCCCAGGTCTGATATCCGAACATGACGACGCGCATGGGGCCTCCCAGATGAGTGACGGCATTCGATGCCATAGCCTTCGATCGGGAGTTAGGTTAGTCTACCCTTCATTCACGTGGTAGCCGCAGGGCGGTCGTGACAAGCGCGAAAACTAAGGTTAGGCTTCCCTAACTCCTCGCCGGTCGGTGGTGGAGGCGGAGCGGTCGAGCCGGGCTCGACATGGACGATGGGACTGCGATGCCAGAGCCGCGCGGGGATCAAGGACCGGTCTTCGATCTGGTCGGGGTGGGCTTCGGGCCATCGAACCTGGCGCTCGCGATCGCCGTGCAGGAGCGCGCCGCCGCCGGCGGCCCGCCCGTGAGTGCCGTGTTCCTGGAGCGGCAGGCCTCGTTCGGCTGGCACCGGGGCATGCTCATCGAGGACGCGACGATGCAGGTCTCCTTCCTCAAGGACCTCGTCACGATGCGCAACCCGACCAGCTCCTTCAGCTTCCTGTGCTACCTGCAGGAGCGCGGCCGGCTCATCGACTTCGTCAACCACAAGAGCCTGTTCCCGCTGCGGGTCGAGTTCCACGACTACCTCGAGTGGGCCGCCGCCCGCGTGGACGACATGGTCCGCTACGGCCAGGACGTCACGGCGGTCCGCCCCGTCTTCGACGACGACACCATCAGCGCGTACGACGTCGAGACCCGCGACCGGACGGGTGCCCGCAGGACCGTCCGCGCCCGCAACGTCGTGCTCGCCAGCGGGCTGCGCCCCGCCCTGCCGCCGGGCATCGAGGCGTCGAAGCGCGTCTGGCACAGCCGCGACCTGCTGACCAATGTGGACGATCTGGCCGGCACCGACCCGTCCCGGTTCGTGGTCGTCGGCGCCGGGCAGAGCGCCGCCGAGGTCACCGCGTTCCTGCACGAGCGCTTCCCGTCGGCCGAGGTCTGCGGCGTGCTGTCCCGCTACGGCTACAGCCCCGCCGACGACAGCCCCTTCGCCAACCGCATCTTTGACCCCCTGGCCGTCGACGACTACTTCGACGCCTCCGCCCAGGTGAAGTCGATGCTGCTCGGGTACCACGCCAACACCAACTACTCCGTCGTGGACACCGACCTCATCGAGGCGCTCTACCGCCGGGTGTACCGGGAGAAGGTCCTCGGCTCGCAGCGGCTGCGCCTGCTCAACGTCTCCCGCCTCACCGCCGCCGAGGAGCTCGGCGACCGGGTCGCGGTCACCGTCGAGTCGATGCTCACCGGCGCCCGGACCGTGCTGGACGCCGACGTCCTCGTCTGCGCCACCGGCTACACGCCCGCCGACCCGTTCCCGCTGCTCGGCGAGCTGGCCGGCCGGTGCCACTACGACGAGGAGGGGCGCGCGGTCGTCGAGCGCGACTACCGCATCCGCACCGACGCGAGCGTGCTGGCCGGCATCTACCTGCAGGGCGGCACCGAGCACACGCACGGCATCAGCTCGTCGCTGCTGTCCAACACCGCGATCCGCTCCGCGGAGATCCTGGAGTCGGTCTGCGACCGGCGCCGCGCCTCCGTGCCCGCACTGTCCGGGTCGGGCTCCTACGCGTGAGCCGGTCGACCACACCGGAGCCGCCCGGCGCGGCGGTCCTCACCTCAGAGCTCACTTCAGAGCTCACCTCAGGGCCCACCACGGCACGCCCGCTGCTGGCACTCGGGCGTGCCGTGGTGCCGGACCTCCAGCCGGCCGCCGCCGGGAAGAGCCGGCCGGCCGGGCTGGCCGCGACGAACGCCCGCCGGGCGGGGTGGCTCGCCGGGTCCGTCGGCGTGCTCGCCGTGGTCTGCCTGCTGAGCATCGCCGTCGGCACCAAGAACCTGTCCCCGGCGACGATCTGGGGCGCGTTCGCGCACTACACCGGCACCGGCGACCAGTCGATCGTGCGGGACCTGCGGGTGCCCCGGACCGTGCTGGCGATCCTCGCCGGCGCCTCGCTCGGCATCTCCGGCGCCGTCATCCAGGCCGTCACCCGCAACCCCCTCGCCGACACGCAGGTCCTCGGGATCAACGCGGGCGCCGGGCTGTTCGTCGTCGTCGCGATCGGGCTGCTCGGCCTGTCGAGCATCACCGCGTACGTCTGGTTCGCGTTCGCGGGCGTCGTCGTCGCGATGCTGCTCGTCTACGCCCTCGCCGCCGTCGGCCGGGGACCGGCCACCCCGGTGCGGCTGCTGCTCGCCGGCGTCGCGCTCGGCGCCGTGCTCGACGGCATCGCCTCGGGCATCCGGCTCGTGCGCCCGCGCGCCTTCTACTACCTGCGGTTCTGGGACGTCGGCGCGCTGACCGGCCGCGGCTGGGACGTCATCGGCGCGGTCACGCCGTTCGTGGTCGCGGGGCTCGTCCTCGCGCTGCTCGTCGCCCGGTCCCTCAACACCGTCGCGCTCGGCGACGACCTCGCCCGCTCCCTGGGTGCCAGCCTCGGCCGGACCCGCGCCGGCGCCGTGCTGTCGGTGACGCTCCTCGCGGGCGCGGCGACCGCGGCGGTCGGGCCGATCGGCTTCGTCGGCCTCATGGTCCCGCACGTGGCCCGCTGGATCACCGGCCCCGACCAGCGCTGGATCTTCGCGTTCACGCTCGTCGGCGGGCCGGTCCTGCTGCTGTCCGCCGACATCGTCGGCCGCGTGGTGCTGCGCCCCGGCGAGCTGCAGGCGGGCATCGTGACCGCGTTCATCGGCGCGCCCGTGCTCATCTGGCTCGTCCGCCGCCGCTCGGCGAGCGCCCTGTGAAGCCGCTCGTGTCGCCGCCCGTGCCGGCGAAGTCCACAGTGGATCCGGCGGCGCGGCGGACCGTCGACTTCGGACGGACGGTGCTCACGCTGCGGGCCGGGCGGCGCGTCTCGGTGCGCGCCGGGGTGCGGGTCGCCGCCACCTGCGCCGTGCTGCTGCTCGCCGCCGCGGCGGTCGCCGTCCTCGCGCTCGGCACCGGAGAGTTCACCGCGACGCCCGCCGAGGTGCTGCAGGCCCTGTCCGGCGACGGGTCCCGCGCGGTGCGGCTCGTCGTCGTCGAGTGGCGGCTGCCCCGGGTGCTGCTCGCGCTGCTCGTCGGCGCCGCGATGGGCATCTCCGGCGCCATCTTCCAGGCGCTGACCCGCAACCCGCTCGGCAGCCCCGACATCCTCGGGTTCAGCACCGGCGCGTACACCGGCGTCCTGGTCTGCGTCGTCTTCATCGGCAAGAGCTACCCCGCGACCGCCACCGCCGCGCTGGCCGGCGGCATCGCGACCGCCGCGCTGGTCTACGTGCTGTCGCTGCGGCGCGGGGTCCAGGGCTTCCGGCTCATCATCGTCGGCATCGCGGTCAGCGCCGTGCTGAGCTCCGTCAACCAGTGGTTCATCATCAAGATGGACCTGCAGACCGCCGTCGCCGCCACGATCTGGGGCAAGGGCACCCTCAACGGCCTCGGCTGGGACCAGGTCACGCCGGCCGCCGCCGCGATCGGCGCGCTGTGCCTCGGGGTGGCGGCGCTCGGCCGGCGGCTGCAGGTGATGGAGCTCGGCGACGACGCGGCCGCCGCGGTCGGCGTCGGGGTCGAGCGGACCCGCCTCGCCTACCTGGCGCTCGGCGTCGCGCTCATCGCCGCCGCGACCGCCGTCGCCGGGCCGATCTCGTTCGTGGCGCTCGCCGCGCCGCAGCTGGCGCACCGGCTCGCCCGCACCGCCGGGATCGCCCTCGTGCCGTCCGCCGCCATGGGCGCGCTGCTGCTCATGGCGAGCGACTTCGCGGCGCAGCGGGTGTTCGCGCCGACCCAGCTGCCGGTCGGCGTGGTCACCGTGTCCATCGGCGGCCTGTATTTCGTGTGGCTGCTGGCCCGCCAGGCGAGGAGATGAGGATGAGCGGACAGCGAAGCGGCTCGGGCCGCGAATCAGGTGGCGGCGTGAGCGGCCAGCGGAGCGGCTCGGGTCGCTCACTGAATTGCAGGTCTGGGTCAGGCCGGCGCCGGGGCGCAGCGGAGGTGGCGGCATGACCCGGTTGCGCGCCGACCGCATCACCGTCGGCTACGACCGCAGGACGATCAGCACGGACCTGGACCTCGCCGTCCCCGACGGCCGGTTCACCGTGATCGTCGGCCCCAACGCCTGCGGCAAGTCCACGCTGCTGCGCGCGCTGTCGCGGCTGCTCACCCCGGCCAAGGGGCAGGTCCTGCTGGACGGCCGGGCGATCCACGCGTACCCGGCGAAGGAGGTCGCCCGCCGGCTCGGGCTGCTGCCGCAGTCGTCCGTGGCGCCCGACGGCATCACCGTCGCCGAGCTCGTCGCCCGCGGCCGGTTCCCGCACCAGCGGCTGCTGCGCCAGTGGTCGGTCGACGACGAGGCCGCGGTCGCCGCGGCGATGGCCGCGACCGGCGTCGCCGAACTGTCCGGGGAGCTCGTCGACACGCTGTCGGGCGGCCAGCGGCAGCGGGTGTGGGTCGCGATGGTCCTCGCCCAGCAGACCCCGATCGTGCTGCTCGACGAGCCGACGACGTTCCTGGACATCGCGCACCAGGTCGAGCTGCTCGAGCTGTGCCTGCGCCTCAACCGCGAGCAGGGCACCACGATGGTCGCCGTCCTGCACGACCTCAACCACGCCTGCCGCTACGCCGATCACATCGTGGTGATGAAGGCGGGCGTCGTCGTCGCCGAGGGCGACCCGCGGGAGGTCGTGACCGGCGACCTCGTCGAGGACGTCTTCGGCCTGCCGTGCCGCATCATTCCCGACCCGGAGACCGGCACGCCGCTGGTCATCCCGCGCGCCGGCGCGCTGCACGCGGCCACCGCAACGCTCTGAACCGACCTTGTGAGAAGGGAACCATCAACCATGTCCAGCAACCCGTTCGACGACGAGAACGGCACGTTCTTCGTGCTCGTCAACGACGAGGAACAGCACTCGCTGTGGCCGACGTTCGCCGCGGTGCCGGCCGGCTGGCGGATCGTGTTCGGCGAGAGCGGCCAGACCTCCCGCCAGGAATGCGTGGACTACGTCGACCGCCACTGGACCGACCTGCGGCCGAAGAGCCTGCGGGACAGTATGGCGCAGGACGTCGCAGCGGCCGTCTGACGATGCCGTCGATGACCGGACCCCGCATCCTGCGGCGCTCCCTCACCCGCAACCGGGCCCGCCTCACCGCCGGCACCGGCCTCATCAGCCTGCACCAGCTCGCCGAGGCGACCGTGCCGGTCCTCATCGGCGTCGGCATCGACCGTGCCGTCGCACCTGGCGACGGCTCGGCGCTGCTGCTGTGGGTGGCGGCGCTCGCCGCGCTCTTCGTCGGCCTGCACCTGTGCTACCGCTTCGGTGCCCGCCAGCTGATGCTCGCCATCGCCAACGAGGCGTACCTGCTGCGTGGCGAGCTGGCCGCGAAGATCGTGCATCCGCGCCGGCTGCGCACCGACCTGCGCGCCGGCGAGCTGCTCACGGTGTCCAGCACCGACGCCGACAACGTCTCCTACCTGCTGGACTACGTGCCGCGCATCGCCGGCGCGATCACCGCGACCGTCGCCAGCGCCGCCGTGCTGCTCGCCGTCGACTGGCGGCTCGGCCTCGTCGTGCTCGTCGGCACGCCGGTCGTGCTCGTCGGCATGCAGTTCGCCGGCCCGCTCATCACCCGGCGGGTCACCGAGCAGCAGGAGCTCGCCGGCAAGGCCACCGCGCTCGCCACCGACCTGGTCGGCGGGGTCCGTCCGCTGCGCGGCCTCGGCGCCGAGCGGGCCGCCGCCCGCCGCTACCGCGACGTCAGCCAGGCCTCGCTGCGCGCCGCGCTGCGGGCCGCCGGCACCCAGAGCCGCTACCTGGCGTTCTCCACCGCCGGCAGCGCGCTGCTGGCCTGCGGGGTCGCCGTGCTCGCCGGCTGGTTCGCCCTGGACGGCCGGATCAGCGTCGGCGAGTTCATCATGGTGATCGGCCTGGCCCAGTTCCTGCTGGAGCCGATCGGGCTCCTCGCGATCGTGCCGAGCTGGGTCGCCGAGGCGCGCGCCTCCGCGGACCGGTGCGCCCTGGTCCTGGGTGCTGACCTGCTCCTGCCGGCGGGGGCAGAGCAGAAGACCGTCACAGAGCCGCATCTTGTACTGGCTGCGGTGCGCCACGGCACTCTCGAAGGCCTCGACCTGACGGTGCGCCCCGGCGAGTTCGTCGGCGTGGTGACCCCCCGCTCCGCCGACGGCGAGGCCCTCGTGCGACTGCTCGCCGGCGGTGTCCCCCCGGACGAGTTCGAAGGGACGGTCACGCTCGGCGGGGTGGCCCTCCACGACCTGGAGCCGGCCGGCGCACGGGCGCTCATGCTCGTCGAACCGCACCACACGGACCTGTTCACCGGTACCGTGGCGGCCAACCTCGCCCTGGTGGAGGCCGGCGGGGCAGCGGACCCGGCAGTGGACCAGACAGGGGACCAGGCGGCGGACCAGGCAGCGCTGGCGGCCGCGCTCGAGGCGTCGGCCGCCGCCGAGGTCGTCGACGGCCACCCCGACGGGATGGAGCGGCACGTCGCGGAGCGCGGCGCCACCCTGTCCGGCGGGCAGCGGCAGCGGCTCGCCCTCGCCCGCGCGCTCCTCGCCCGCCCGCCGATCCTCGTGCTGCACGACCCGACCACCGCCGTCGACACCGTCACCGAGCACTCGATCGCGCGGTCCGTCCGCGCGCTCCGGCAGGGCAGCACCACCGTCGTCATCACCAGCAGCCCCGCCATGCTCGCCGTCACCGACCGGGTCGTCGTCGTCGACGACGGCAGGGTGTCGGTCGAGGGCGCCCACGCCGAGCTCGGCGCGACCCACGACGACTACCGGAAGGTGGTATTGCGGTGAGCGGCCAGCGGAGCGGCTCGGGCCGATCACCAGGATTGCAGGGTTGCTCGGGCCGGCGCCGGAGCGCAGCGGAGGTGGCGGCGTGAGCACTGAACAACTTCCGATCGCCGACCGGCGCGAGACGCTGCGCTGGCTGCGCGGCGAGCTGCGGGCCCGGTGGGGGGAGGCGGCCGGCGCGTTCGCCGTCGGCCTGCTCGCCGCCGCGGCCGGCGTCACCCCCGTCTACGCCCTCGGCGTGCTCGTCGACCGGGTCCGCGCCGGCGCGCCCGCCTCCGACATCGTCGGCATCACGGTCGTCATCGTCGCCGCCGCGATCGTCGCCGGCGTCACCACCGCGCTGTCGACCTACCTCATCGCGCGGCTCGGCGGCCGGATCCTCGCCGCGCTGCGGGAGGACGTCGTGGCCCGCGCCGTCACGCTGCCCGCGACCCGCCTCGAACGGATCGGCAAGGGCGAGCTCATGTCGCGGGTCGGCCCGGACGTCGCCGCCGTCAACAAGGCCGTCACGGACGTGCTGCCGACGATGACGTCCTCGGTGCTCCTCGCGGCGCTCAGCGTCGCCGCGATGGCCGGCATCGACTGGCGGCTCGGCCTCGCCGGGCTCGTCACCGCGCCCCTGTACGTCCTGGCGCTGCGCTGGTACCTGCCGCGCTCCGGCCCCGGCTACGCCGTCGAACGCGCCGCCGTCGGCGAACGGTCCCAGCTGCTGCTGGAGAGCGTGCAGGGGCTGCGGACCGTGCACGCGTACCGCCTGGAAACCCCGCACCTGCGGGGGATCGACGCCGCCTCCGCCCGCGCCCGCGACGTGTCGGTGAACGTGTTCGGCCTCTTCACCCGCTTCGTCGGCCGGATCAACCGGGCCGAGTTCGTGGGGCTGACCGTCATCGTCGTCACCGGCTTCCTGCTGGTGCGGGACGGCTCGGTCACCGTCGGCGGGACCGCGGCCGCGGCCGTGCTGTTCCACCGGCTGTTCAACCCGGTGTCGATGCTGCTGTACACGTTCGACGAGCTGCAGGCGGGCGGCGCCGGCCTGGCCCGGCTCGTCGGGGTCGTCACCATCCCCGACGAGCGCCCGGCGACCGTCGCGGGACAGTCCCCATCGGACAGTTCGCTGGAGCTGGCCGGCGTCCGGTTCGGCTACCCCGGCGGCCCCGAGGTCCTGCACGGCGTCAGCCTGCGCATCGAGGCCGGGCAGCGGGTCGCGCTGGTCGGCTCCACCGGCGCCGGCAAGTCGACCCTCGCCGCCGTCGCCGCCGGCATCCTCCAGCCGGCCGCCGGGTCGGCGGGCGTCGGCGGGATGCCGGTCGCGCACATGGGCCCGGAGCTGCTGCGCTCCCAGGTCGCCATCATCACCCAGGAGACGCACGTCTTCGCCGGCGAGCTGGTCGAGGACCTGCGCCTCGCCCGGCCCGGCGCGACCGACGCCGAGGTCGACGCGGCCCTCGCGACGGTCGGCGCCGCCGACTGGGTCCGCGCGCTGCCCGAAGGGGTGCGGACCGTCGTCGGCGAGGGCGGCCACGAGCTGACCGCCGCCCGCGCGCAGCAGATCGCGCTCGCCCGGCTGGTCCTGGCCGACCCGGCCGTCGCGATCCTCGACGAGGCCACCGCGGAGGCCGGCAGCTACGGCGCCCGCGACCTGGAGGACTCCGCGCTCGCCGCGACCGCCGGCCGCACCACCCTCGTGGTCGCGCACCGGCTCACCCAGGCCAGGTCCGCCGACCGGGTCGTCGTCCTCGAGGACGGCCGGGTCGCCGAGGAGGGCGGCCACGACGAGCTGCTCCTGGCCGGCGGCCGGTACGCGCAGCTGTGGGCGGCGTGGGAGTCCCGCACGCCCACCTTCCCGTAACCGTACGAAATCACATAGAGGCAGGAACAACCGTGTCCACAGTGGACGTGCTGCGGCAGCTGGACGACTGGAACGACCCGACGGAGCCCGGCCACCGCAGCACCGTCGCCGCGGCGTTCACCGCCCAGGTCCGGCGGACCCCGGAGGCGCTCGCCCTCGTCGCGGGCGGCACCCGGCTCAGCTACGCGGAGCTCGGCGCCCGGGTCTTCCAGCTGGCCCGGGCGCTGCGCCGGCGGGGGCTCGCCGACGAGGAGGTCGTCGGCATCGCCGTGCCACGCTCCGCGGAGATGGTCGTCGGGGTCCTCGCCGCGATGGTCGCCGGCGGGGCGTTCGTGCCCGTCGACCCGTCCTGGCCGGCGGAACGGCGCCGGCAGGTGCTCGCCGACGCGGGCGTCCGCGTCGTCCTGGACCCGGCAGCGTTCGAGGACCCGGCGCTCGCGGACGAGTCGCCGGAGCCCCTGGACCTGGACCTGGCGCCGGCCCGCCTCGCGTACGTCATCTTCACCTCCGGCTCGACGGGCCGGCCGAAGGGCGCGATGATCCGGCACGAGGCGATCTGCGAGCGGCTGCGCTGGCAGATCGAGGAGATCCTGCTGTTCGGGCCCGGCGACGCGAGCCTGTTCAAGGCGCCGCTCGCCTTCGACATCTCCGTCAACGAGATCCTGCTGCCGCTGGTGTCCGGCGGCACCGTCGTCGTCGCCGAGCCCGGCGGCGAACGCGACCCGCAGTACCTGCTCGACCTCATCGCGGCGGAGAAGGTCACGTTCGTGTACCTCGTCTCCTCCATGCTGGACGTGCTGCTGGAGATGGACCGGGGGCACGGCCGGCTGTCGGGCCTCAAACACGTCTGGTGCGGCGGGGAGGTGCTCACCCCGGAGCTGTTCGACCGGTTCCGCAACCAGCTCGGCACCACCCTGTACCACGGCTACGGCCCCGCCGAGGCGACGATCGGCGTCTCCCACGTCATCTACCGCGACGCCGCCGAACGCATCGCCACCTCCATCGGCCGGCCCAACCCGCACACCCAGCTCTACGTCCTGGACGACACGCTCACGCCGCTGCCGCCCGGCGAGACCGGCGAGCTGTACGCGGCCGGGTTCCTGCTCGGCCGCGGGTACGTCAACGCGCCGGCCATGACCGCGGCACGGTTCGTCGCCAACCCCTTCGCCGCGGGCAGCCGCCTCTACCGGACCGGCGACCTGGCCCGCTGGACCCCGGACGGCACCCTGGAGTTCGTCGGCCGCGCCGACAACCAGGTGAAGATCCGCGGCATGCGCCTGGAGCTGGAGGAGGTCGAGGCGGTCCTCGCCGCGCACCCGTCGGTCCGGCACGCGGCCGTCGCCGTGCGGCGCAACGCGGCCGGCGCCGCCCACCTCGTCGGCTACGTCATCGCCCCGGCCTCCTCGACGGGCGCGGACCTGCTCGCCTGGTGCTCCGAGCGGCTGCCCGAGTACGCGGTGCCGAGCGTGATCGTGCCGCTGGACGCGCTGCCGGTCAACGCCAACGGCAAGGTCGACCGGGCCGCGCTGCCCGCGCCGGCCCTGCCGGGCAGCGGCGGCGGGCGGGCGCCGGAGACCGCCATGGAGCGGGCGCTGTGCGACGTCTTCGCCGCCGTGCTCGGCGTGCCCGTCGCCGCCGACGACGACTTCTTCGCCCTCGGCGGGGACAGCATCGTCGCCATCGGCGTGGTCCGCGAGGCCCGCCGCGCCGGGATCGCGCTGCGCCCCCGCGACCTGCTCACCCACCGCACCCCGGCGGGTGTCGCCGCCGTCACGTCGGTCGCCGCCGCCGCGGCGCCGTCCACGGTGGACCGCGCCGGCGCCGTCCCCGACACCCCGATCGTCGCGTGGCTGCGCGAGCACGGGCCCGCCCTCGACGGCTTCTACCAGGCGGTCACGCTGCACACCCCGGCCGGCCTCACCCTCGACACGCTGCAGCGGATGGTGGCGGCGCTGCTCGCCGCCCACGACGCGCTGCGGGCCCGCGTCGACGCCGCCGGCGGCCTCACCGTCGCGCCGTTCGACCCCGCCGCCGTGCCCGCGGTGGCGCCGGCCGGCACCCTGGCGGAGACCGTCGCCCGGCTCGACCCGCGCGGCGGCGTCATGGCCGCCTTCACCTGGGACGAGCAGGCCGGGCACCTGCTCGTGGCCGTGCACCACATCGTCGTCGACGGCGTCTCCCTGCGGGTCCTCGCCGAGGACCTCGGCGCCATGTGGGACGGCGGCACCGTCGCGCTGGAGCCCGCCGCCACGTCGCTGCGGCAGTGGGCCACCGCCCTGCACGGCGCCGCCCGCGACGGGAGGTTCGCCGCCGACGTCGCGTACTGGCAGCGCGCCGCCGCCGTCGCCGACCCGCCGCTGGGCCGCCGCCCGCTCGACCCGGCGCGCGACCTCGTCGCCACCGAGGAACGGCTGACCGTCAGCCTGTCCACGGCCACCACCGCGCGGCTGCTCGGCGCCGTCCCCGCCGCGATCCACGGCGGCGTCGACGACGCGCTGGTCACCGCCGCCGCCCTCGCCGTGCACCGCCGCCGCGGCGCGGCCGGGCCGGTGCTGCTGGAGCTGGAGGGGCACGGCCGGCAGGAGGACCTGGTCGGCGACCTCGACCTGTCCCGGACCTTCGGCTGGTTCACCACCCTCTACCCGGCCGTGGTCGACCCCGGCGACGGCACCGACCTCGGCGCGGCGGTGAAGGCCGTCAAGGACCAGCTGCGGGCGGTGCCGTCGCAGGGCCTCAGCCACGGCGTGCTGCATTACCTCGCCGGCCGGGCGGACCTCGCCGCCGCGCCGCAGGTGCTCGTGCACTACCTCGGCCGGTTCGGCGCCGGCGACGGCCGCCCCTGGACGCAGGCGTCCACCGTGGACGAGGACCGCGACCCGCGGATGCCGCTGCCCCGCGTCCTGGAGCTCAACGCGGTCACCCTCGACACAGCCGACGGGCCGGTGCTGTCCGCGACGTTCAGCTGGCCCGCCGGGGTCCTCGACCGGGCCGACGTGGAGGCGCTCGCCGGCCACTGGGCCGGGCTGCTCGACGCGATCGCCGCCGACCCCCGCGTCGCCGGGCACACGCCGTCGGACTTCCCCCTGCTCGCGCTGGACCAGTCCGATGTGGACCGCTTCGACGCCGGCGCGCTGCGGGACGTGCTGCCGCTGTCGCCGCTGCAGGCAGGGCTGTACTTCCACGCCACGTACACCACCGGCGCCGACCCGTACGTGGTGCAGCAGCGGGTCGAGCTCACCGGCCCCCTCGACGCGGACCGGCTGCGCGCCGCCGCGGACCGGCTCCTGGACCGGCACCCGAACCTCGCCGCCGCGTTCCGCCCCACCGCCGCCGGTGACGTCGTCGCCGTGCACGCCGGCGGCACCGCCGCGCCGTGGCGGACCGTCGAGGTCACCGACCCGCGGGATCTGGACGGGATCGCGGCGGTGGACCGGTCCCGGCCGTTCGACCTCGCCGAGCCGCCGGCGATGCGGTTCACCCTGGCCCGCCTCGCCGCCGACCGGCACGTGCTCATCCACACGATCCACCACATCGTCGCCGACGGCTGGTCGGTGCCGGTGATGTTCAACGACCTGCTCGCCCTGTACGCCGGCGCGCCGCTCCCGCCGCCGGTGCCGTTCCGGGACTTCCTGGCGGCGCTGGATGGACAGGCGCCCGACCTGGCGGTCTGGGACCGGCTTCTTGACGGCGTGACCGAGCCGACCCGGCTCCTCGCCGCGCTGCCACCCACGGGCGACGGCGCCGACGGGCACGGCCGCGTCACCCGCGAGCTGCCGGTCGCGCTGGTCGCGTCGGTGCGCGAGTTCGCGACCGCGCACGGCCTCACCGTCGGCAACGTCGTCGGCGGCGTCTGGGGCGTGTTGCTCGGCCGGCTCACCGGCCGGGCCGACGTCACGTTCGGCTCGACGGTCGCCGGCCGGAGCCTGGCCGTGCCCGGCATCGAACGCATCGCCGGCCTGCTCATCAACACTGTCCCGGCGCGGGTGCGGTGGGCGCCCGGCGAGCCGCTCGCCGCCGCCGTCGGCCGGTTCGCCGCCGACCAGCGCGAGACCATGGAGCACGAGCACGCGCCGCTGACCGAGCTGCAGCGCCGGCTCGGCACCGGGGAGCTCTTCGACACCCTCGTCGTCGTCGAGAACTATCCGGACATCGAGGTGGCGGGCGGGGACCTGCGGGTCACCGGCATCGACGTCGTCGAGGCGCCGCACTACCCGGTCACCCTCATGGTGCGCCCCGGCGACCCGTTCACCGTCACCGTCACCCACGACCGGCGGCACGTCGACACCACCACGGCACGGCGGCTGCTCGGCATGTACGAGACGCTGCTGGCCGCCCTGGACGGCACCTGCGCCGCGCCGCTCGCGAGCCGCGCCGCCGCTCCCGCGCTGCCCGCCGCGCACGACGGGACCGTGCTGGACCTCCTGACCTACCCCGGCGGCACGGCCGTCGTCTGCGGGGACCGGGAGCTGACCTACGCGGCGCTCGACCGGCGCTCCGGCCGGCTCGCGCACGCCCTCGCCGCCGCCGGGGTGCGCCGCGGCGACCTGGTCGCGGTCGCCGCCGCCCGCTCCGTGGACCTGCCCGTCGCGGTGCTCGGCGTCCTGCGGGCCGGCGCGGCCGTGCTGCCCGTGGATCCGGCGTACCCGGCGGCCCGCATCGAGCTGATGCTCCGCGAGGCGGCACCCGTCTGCGTCCTCACCGACGACGCCGTGCCCACCGAGCCCACCCGGCCCGGCGGGCACGGGCTGCCGGTGCTGCGGATCGGCGCGGCGGTCGACGGGGCCACCGGCCACCTGCAGGTGCGCGGCCTCACCGGCGCCGACGCGGCCACCGTGCTGTTCACGTCGGGCTCGACCGGCGTGCCGAAGGCGGTCGTCGGCACCCACGCGGCGCTGGCCAACCGGCTCGCCTGGGCCCGCGACGCCTGGGGCCTGCGGACCGGGCAGGTGCGGATCGCGAAGAGCTCGCTGAGCTTCGTCGACGGCACCACCGAGCTGCTCGGCGGGCTCGTCGCCGGCGCGACCGTCGTCCTCGCCGACGACGCCACCGCCGCCGACGGCGCCGCCCTCGGCCGGCTCGTCGAGCGCAGCGGCGCGACGCAGCTGCTGGCCGTGCCGAGCCTCGCCGCGGCCCTCGCCGACAGTGCCCCGTCCCGCGTCCGCGGGCTGCGCCGCTGGATCACCAGCGGCGAGGCGCTCACCCCGTCCGTCGTCCGGGCCCTCACGGCCGCGTCGCCCGGCGCCGAGATCGTCAACTCGTACGGCTCGTCCGAGGTCGCCGGCGACGTCCTCACCGCCGTCGTCACCGCCGCGGACCGGCCCGTCCCGCTCGGCACCGACGTCCCCGGCGTGCGGGTGCACCTGCTCGACGCGGCGCTGACCCTGGTGCCCGACGGCGCCGCCGGCGAGATCTACGTCGGTGGCGTGCAGAACGCCCGCGGCTACCTCGGCCGGCCCGGCATCACCGCCGGCCGGTTCGTCGCCGACCCGTTCGGTGCGCCGGGGGACCGCCTGTACCGCACCGGCGACCTCGGCCGCCGCGATGCCACCGGGCGGATCGAGTTCCTCGGCCGCGCCGACGACCAGGTGAAGATCAACGGGTTCCGGGTGGAGCTCGCCGAGGTCGAGGCGGCCCTCACCCGCCGGCCCGGTGTCACCGACGCGGCCGCCGCCGTCCGCGGCAGCACCCTCGCCG
Source organism: Dactylosporangium sp. NPDC049742 (assembly GCF_040674675.1). NCBI lineage: Bacteria > Bacillati > Actinomycetota > Actinomycetes > Micromonosporales > Micromonosporaceae > Dactylosporangium > Dactylosporangium sp. NPDC049742. Next base: position 20,871 of record NZ_JBFANF010000055.1, read on the forward strand.
CGTACGTCGCCGGCACCGGCGTCGACCCGGCCGCCGTCCGCGACGCGCTGCGCGCCGAGCTGCCCGCGCACCTGGCCCCCGCGACCGTCACCGTCCTGGACGCGATCCCGCTGCTGCCCAACGGCAAGCGTGACCGCGCCGCGCTGCCCTCGCCGGTGGTGCCGCGCCAGCGGGGCGCGCAGGGCAGTGGCTCGGGTGGCTCGCCGCGGGCGGCGCGGATCAGCGCCTGCTACACCGCCGTGCTCGGCACCGAGGCCGGGCCCGGCGACGACTTCTTCGCCCTCGGCGGCGACAGCATCGCCGCCATCCGCGTCATCAACCGCCTCGCGCAGGACGGGATCGTGCTCACCACCCGCGACATCTTCGACCACCGGACCCCGGGCGCCCTCGACGCGCACCTGGCCGCCGCGGCTCCCGGCACCGCGGCGGCGCAGGCGGACCCGGAGGCGGTCGGCCCGCTGCCGCTGCTGCCCGCCGCGGAGCGGCTCACCGACGTCCCCGACGGCGCACCCGCCCGGGTCGCGTTGTTCGAGGCGCCGCCGGGGCTCACCGGACCCGTGCTCGAGCGGGCCCTGCAGGCCGTCCTCGACCACCACGACGGGCTGCGTCTGCGGATCACCCGGGAGTCCGGCCTGTTCCTGACCCTGGAGCTGACCGCCCCCGGCACCGTCGAGGCCCGCACCGTGCTGCGCCGCGCGCCCCTCGAGGCGGGCGCCGTGGACCGGGCGCTCGCCGCCCTCGACCCGGCGGCCCCGCTCACGGTCGTCTGGCTCGACGCCGGTGCCGGCGCGGCCGGGCGGGTGCTGCTCGCCGGGCACCCGCTCGCCGCCGACGACGTGACCCTGACCCTGGTCGCGGACGACCTCGCCGCCGCGTGCGCCGCCATCGCCGACGGGCGCACCCCGCGGCCGGCGCCGGTCGGCACGCCGCTGCGCGCCCACGCCCGCGCCGCGCAGGAGGACGCGGGCCGCCCGGCCCGGGTCGCCGAGTTCGCGCACTGGCAGGACGTGCTCCGACCGGGCGCCGACGTCGCGCCCGGCTTCCACGGCGCCGCGCCGGGAGTCGCCGGCCGGCACACCCGGGTCTTCGACGGGGCCCTCGCCGCGAAGCTGGCCGCCGCGCCGGAGCTCGCCGCGGTCGCCGCCCTCCGCGTCGCCGTCCAGGACCCCGCCGACCTCGTCGTCGAGGTCGAGCGCGCCGCCCGCCACCTGGTGCGGGTCGGCGCCGACGAGGACCTCACCCGCACCGCCGGCCTGTGCGCCACGGTCGTGCCCGTCCGCGTCGCGGCGGCCGCCGACGCCGAGGCCGCGCTGGTGCACGCCGCCGTCGCGCTCGGCGCCGCACCCGACGGCGGCGCCGGCTTCGGCCTGCTGCGGCACGGCAACCCCCGGGTCGGCCGCGCCCTCGAACGCCTGGAACGCGCCGCCGAGCCGCGGATCCTCAGCCGCAGCTCCGGGTTCGGCGCCCCGGGCGGCTGGCCCAGGCTGCCGGTGGCCGCGTCTGCCGACCCGCTGCTCGGCACCCGGTACGCCATCCAGTGCGACCTCGCGCTCACCGGCGGCGGCCGGGTCGAGGCGACGCTCCAGCACGTGTCCGAGGTGGACGGTGCCGGCCTGGCCGAGCGGTGGTGGCGCGCCCTGGAGGCGATGTCGCAGCAGGCGCAGCCCGCCACCGAGGTGTGGGACCTGTCGCCGCTGCAGCTCGGCGTGTACTACCAGGCGACGTTCGACCAGACCGCCAACACCTACATCGCGCAGAACGTGTTCGAGCTCGACCGGCGCGTCGACGTCGACGCGATGACGGCCGCGTTCGGCGCGCTGCTGCGCCGGCACCCCACGCTGCGGGCCGCGTTCGTCGGCGAGGGCGTCCCCGCGCCCGTCCAGGTCATCGCCCCCGAGGTGCCGGCCGTGGTGGCCGTCGTCGACACCCCGGACGACGCCGCGTTCGCCGCGCTGGTCGACCGGGACCAGACCGAGCCGTTCGACCTCGCGGCCCCGCCGCTGGTGCGCCTCACCGTCGCCCGCCGCCCCGGCGACCGCGACACGCTGCTGCTGACCAGCCACTTCCTGCTGTGGGACGGCTGGTCCCGGGAGCTGGTCCTGCGGGACCTGTTCGCCCTCTACGCGGGCCGCACCCCCGCGGCGCCCACGGCGTCGTTCACCGACTACCTGCGCTGGCTCACCACCCGCGACACGGCCGGGTCCGGCGCCGCGTGGCGGAAGGCCCTCGCCGGGATCACCGAGGCGACGCTGGTCGCGCCGGAGGCCGCCGGCCGCGCGCCGATGCTGTCGGAGCGGGTCCACGCCGCGCTGCCCGCCGACGTCACCGCCCGCCTCACCGAGCAGGCCCGGCGCGGCGGCGTCACCCTCAACTCGCTGCTCACCGCCGCGCTCGGCCTCGTCATCGGCTACGAGACCGGCCGCGCCGACGTCGTGCTCGGCACCACCGTCGCCGGCCGCCCGACCGAGCTGCCCGGCATCGACCAGGTCGTCGGCCTGTTCCTCAACACCGTGCCGGCGCGGGTCACCGCGGCCGCCGGCGCGACCGTGCTCGACCTCGCCCGCCGCGCCCAGGCCGACCGGCTCGACCTCGGGCCGCACGAATACCTGGGCCTCGGCGAGATCCAGCGGGCCGCCGGCCACGAGCAGCTCTTCGACTCCCTGTACGTGCTGCAGAACTTCCTCGCCGACGACACGTTCGCCGACCTGGAACGCGAGCAGGGCATCGCCGGCGTCGGGTACACCGACACCACCCACTACCCGCTCACCTGGGTGCTGACCCCGGGCGCGCACCTGCGGCTGAAGCTCGAATACCGCCCCGACGTGTTCACCGGGACGCGGGCCGCGGCCCTCGCCGACCGGCTCATTCGGCTCCTCACGACCCTGGCCGGCGGGCTCGACGTCCGCGTCGGCGCCCTCGACCTGATGTCGCCCGGCGAGGCGGACGGGCTGCGGGCGGCGTGGCGGTCCACCGAGCACCCGATCGTCGACGCCACCATCGCCGACATGCTCGCCGAGCGGGCCGCGGCCTGCCCCGCCGACACCGCGCTCGTCGCCGCCGGCGAGACCCTCACCTACGCGCAGCTCGACGCCCGCGTGAACCAGACCGCGCGGCTGCTGCTCGACCGGGGCGCCGGGCCGGAGCGGATCGTCGCGCTCGCCCTGCCCCGCGGCATCGACATGGTCGTCGCGCTGTTCGCCGTGCTGCGGGCGGGCGCGGCATACCTGCCCCTGGAGCTCGACCACCCCGTCGACCGGCTCGCCGAGATCCTGCTCGACGCCCGCCCGGCGCTGCTCGTCGCGCTGCCCGGCACGCCCGTCGCGGCCCGGCACGACGGCGCCGTCGTCAGCCCCGCCGACGCGGCCGCGTTCCCGGCGGACCCGCCGCCGGCGACCGGCGACCCGCACCGCCTCGACCGGCCCGCCTACGTCATCTACACGTCCGGCTCGACGGGCCGGCCGAAGGGGGTCGTCACCCCGTACCGCGGCCTCACCAACATGCAGCTCAACCACCGCGCCGAGATCTTCGCCCCGGCGGTCGCCCGGGCCCGGGCCGCCGGCCGCGACCGGCTGCGGATCGCCCACACCGTGTCGTTCTCCTTCGACATGTCGTGGGAGGAGCTGCTGTGGCTGGTCGAGGGCCACGAGGTGCACGTCTGCGACGAGGAGCTGCGCCGCGACGCGGTCGCGCTCGTCGCCTACTGCCAGGAGCAGCGGGTCGACGTCATCAACGTGACCCCCACCTACGCCCACCACCTCTTCGACGAGGGGCTGCTCGACCCGGCCGGGCACCCGCCGTGCCTGGTCCTGCTCGGCGGCGAGGCCGTCTCCGACGCCGTCTGGTCACGGCTGCGCACCACGGACGGCCCGACCGGCTACAACCTGTACGGGCCGACCGAGTACACCATCAACACCCTCGGCGCGGGCACCGGCGACAGCGCGACCCCGACCGTCGGCCGCCCCATCTGGAACACCCGCGGCTACGTCCTCGACGCGTTCCTGCGGCCCGTCGTGCCGGGCACCATCGGCGAGCTGTACATCGCCGGCGCCGGCCTCGCCCGCGGCTACCTCAACGCCGGCGGGCTGAGCGCCGCCCGGTTCGTCGCCGACCCGTTCGCCGCCGGTGGCCGCATGTACCGCACCGGCGACCTCGTCCGCGAGCGCCCCGACGGGAACCTCGACTTCCTCGGCCGCAGCGACGACCAGGTGAAGATCCGCGGCTACCGGGTGGAGCTCGGCGAGGTCGAGGCCGCCGTCGCGGCGCTGCCGCAGGTCCGCCAGGCGGCCGTCGTGGCCCGCGCCGACGCGTCGGTGCCGGGCCTCAAGAAGCTCGCCGCCTACCTCGTGCCGGCCGGCGACGGCACCGACCTCGCGAGCACCGTGCGGGCGGCCCTGGCGGAGCGCCTGCCGTCCTACATGGTGCCGTCCCTGTACGGCGTCGTGCCGTCCCTGCCGCTGACCGTCAACGGCAAGCTCGACGTCGCCGCCCTGCCCGAGCCGACCGCGCCCGGCGCCGCCGCCGGTGCCGTGCGAGGCCCGCGCAACGACCGCGAACGCGTGCTGTGCGCGATCTACGCCGACGTGCTCGGCCTGCCCGCCGTCGGCGTCGACGAGGACTTCTTCGTCGCCGGCGGGGACAGCATCTCCTCGATCGCGGTCGCCGGCCGGGCCCGCCGCGAGGGCCTGCCCGTCACCCCGCGCGACATCTTCCGCCGCCGCACCGTCCAGGCGGTCGTCGCCGGCCTGCCCGCCACCACGGAGGTCGCCGCGGCCGCCGCCGACGACGCGGTGGGTGTCGTCGCGCTGACGCCGATGCTCGCCGAGACCCGCGCGGCGGCGACCCCGCTGACCGGGTTCTACCAGGCGATGACGTTCCGGACCCCAGCCGGGCTGACCCGGCCCGCGCTCGACGCCGTCCTGCGCGGGCTCGCCGGCACCCACCACCTGCTGCGCGCCGTGGTCGACCGCGACTGGACGATCACCGTCCCGCCGGCCGGCGCGCCCGTGCCGGTGACGGAGAGCGCCGACCTCGACGCCGAGGCCGCCGCCGCGCGGCTCGACCCGCACCGCGGCGTCATGCTGCAGGCCGTCTGGTCGCCCGGCACCCGGGAGCTGCTGCTGGTCGCGCACCACCTCGTCATCGACGGCGTGTCGTGGCGGATCATCGGCGCCGACCTGGCCCGCGCCTGGCAGGACGCGGCCGCCGGCCGGCCCGTGACCCTCGACCCGGTGCCGGCGTCGTTCCGCGGCTGGTCCCGGCTCACCGCCGCGCGCGGCGACCGGTTCCAGGCCGAGCTCGGCCACTGGCGGGACGTCCTCGCGACCCCCGACCCGCTGCTGGGCTCCCGCCCGCTCGACCCCGCCGCCGACACGGGCGCGACAGTGCGGACGGTCACCGTGACCCTGCCGGCCGCCGACAGCTTCCTGTCCCGGGTGCCGGCCGCCATGTACGGCACGGTCAACGACGCCCTGCTCACCGCGTTCGCCCTCGCCGTAGGCGCCTGGCGGCCGACGCGGGCCGGCTCGGCGGTCCTGGTCAGCCTCGAAGGCCACGGCCGGGAAGGCGACGTCTACGACGCCGACGTCGACCTGTCCCGCACCGTCGGCTGGTTCACCGCCATCTACCCGGTGCGGCTCGACCCCGGCGCCGTCGCCTGGGACGAGGTCCTCGCCGCCGGGCCCGCCCTCGCCGGCGCCGCCCGCGCGGTCAAGGAGCAGCTGCGGGCCGTGCCCGGCAAGGGACTCGGCCACGGCGTCCTGCGCCACCTGCGGCAGGAGCTGACCGGCCCCGTGCCGCAGATCCTGTTCAACTACCTCGGCCGGTTCCCGGCCGGGTCCGCCGGCGACTGGGCGCCGACCGGGCCGCTGCGCGAGGGCGTCGACCCGGCGAACCCGGCGATGACCCTGGAGGTCAACGCGTTCGCCGCCGACGGCCCCGCCGGCACCACGTTCACCGCGGCGCTGTCCTACCCGTCGGGGCTCTTCACCGAGGCCGACGTGGCCGGGCTCGCGGACCGCTGGCTCGCCGCGCTCGCCGCCCTCGGCCGCTGCGAGGACCTCGGCCACACCCCGTCGGACTTCCCCCTGGTGCGGCTCACGCAGGAGGACGTCGACGACCTCGCCGGCTTCGAGGACGTCCTGCCGCTGCTGCCGCTGCAGGAGGGCATGTACGTGCACCAGGCCATGGCGGAGCCCGGCGCCGACACCTATGTGGTGCAGCAGGTCGCCCGCCTGGCGGGCCCGGTCGACCCGGCGCGGCTGCGGGCCGCGGTCGAGGCGACCGTCCGCCGGCACGCCGCCCTGCGCGCGGGCTTCCGCGAGCTGCGCGACGGCCGGATCGTCCAGGCGGTCGCGCCGTCGGTCGAGGTGCCGTGGCGGGTCGTCGCCGGCGGCGACCTCGCGCTGGTCTGCGCGGAGGAGCTGGCCCGGCCGTTCGACCTGGCCCGGCCGCCCGCGCTGCGCTACGCCCTCGTCTCGCTCGGCGACACCGACCACCGGCTCGTCGAGACGATGCACCACGTCCTCGCCGACGGCTGGTCCTACCCGCTGGTGTTCAGCGACATCGTCGCCGCCTACGAGACCGGCGTGGACCTCCCGGCGCCCGCGACCACGTTCCGCGACCACGTGGAGGCCGTCGCCGCCCGGGACAAGGACGCGGCCCGCGCCGTCTGGGCCCGCGCCCTCGACGGGGTCGCGCCGTCGCTGCTGTACCCGTCGGGCAGCCCCGTCGCCGCGCACGACAGCGTCCACAGTGCACTGTCCACCGAAGACACCGCGGCCCTGTCCGCCGCGGTCCGCGCGCACGGCGTCACGCTCAGCACTGCCGTGCACGCCGCGTGGGGGCTGCTCCTCGGCCGGCTCCTCGGCCGGGACCGGGTCGTGTTCGGCTCGACGGTCTCCGGCCGCGGCGGCGAGCTGTCCGGCGTGGAGACGGTCGTCGGGCTGCTCATCAACACGCTGCCGCTGCCGCTGTCGTGGCGGCCCGGCGAGACCCTGGGCGCGGTCCTGACCCGGCTCCAGGACCTGCAGACCGAGGTGCTCGACGCGCAGCACGTCGGCCTCGCCGAGCTGGCCCGGCTCGCCGGCGTCCGGGAGCTGTTCGACTCGATGGTCGTCGTGGAGAACTTCCCGGCGGTCCGGGCGGGCGAGGACTCGCCGCTGCGGGTCGACGGGTTCACCGGCACCGACTCGCCGCACTACCCTCTGGCGCTGGTCGCGTTCCCCGGCGACGAGCTGACCCTGGAGGTCAAGTACGACGTCGAGCTCGTGGGCGCCGCCCGGGCCGCCGAACTGCTGGCCATGGTCGAGGAGATCCTGCGCGGCTTCGTCACCGGTCTCGACCGCGCTGTGGACACCCCGTCCGCGCGGGCAGGCGTGGACGGCACGCTCGCCGACCCGCGCTCCACCGTGGACCCGGCGGTGGTGGCGGTCAGCCACGGCGGCGACCACCTCACCTACGCCGAGCTCGACGCCCGCGCCAACCGCCTCGCCCGCGAGCTGATCGCCCGCGGGGTGCGGCCCGAGTCGCGGGTCGCGGTCGCGCTGCCCCGCGGCCTCGACCTGATCGTCGCGCTGGTCGCCGTCGTCCGCGCCGGCGGCTGCTACGTCCCCGTCGACACGGGCGCGCCGGCGAGCCGCATCGCGTACATCCTCGCCGACGCCGCACCGGTGTGCCTGCTCACCGACGCGGCCACCGCCGCGGAGCTGCGCGGCGACGTCCCGGCGGTCCTCGTCGACGGGCCGCTGCCCGCGCACGACACAGGGCCCGTCACCGGCACGGGACTCGCGCCGGACAACACGGCGTACATCATCTACACGTCCGGCTCGACCGGCCGGCCGAAGGGCGTCGCGGTCACCCACCGCAACGTGCTCACCCTGTTCGCCGCCGCCGAGGAGCTGTTCACGTTCGGCGCGGGCGACGTGTGGACGATGTTCCACTCCTACGCGTTCGACTTCTCCGTCTGGGAGCTGTGGGGCGCCCTGCTCCACGGCGGCCGGCTCGTCGTCGTCGACGGCGACGTCGCCCGCGACCCGCGCCGCTTCGCCGCGCTGCTGCGCGACGAGCGCGTCACCGTGCTCAACCAGACGCCGTCGGCGTTCTACCCGCTCATCGCCGAGGACACGACCGGCCTGGCGCTGCGCTACGTCGTCTTCGGTGGCGAGGCGCTCGACCCGTCGCGGTTGCGGCCGTGGTACGAGCGGCACTCCGACGACGCCCCGCGGCTGATCAACATGTACGGCATCACCGAGACCACGGTGCACGTGACGTTCCGCGCGCTGAGCCGGGCCGACGCGGCCGCCGGCAGCGTCATCGGGGATCCGCTGCCGAGCCTGCGCGCCCACGTGCTGGACGCCCGGCTGCGGCCCGTCCCGCCCGGCGTGACCGGCGAGCTGTACGTCGCCGGCGACCAGCTCGCCCGCGGCTACCTCGACCGGCCCGGCCTGACCGCGTCCCGGTTCGTCGCCAACCCGTTCGGCCCCGGACGGCTGTACCGCAGCGGCGACCTCGCGATCCGGACCGCCTCCGGCGATCTGGTCTACGCCGGCCGCTCCGACCAGCAGGTGAAGGTCCGCGGCCACCGCGTCGAGCTCGGCGAGATCGAGGCGGCGATCCTCGACGTCGACGGCGTCACGAACACCGCCGTCAACCTGCACGACGGACGGCTCGTCGCCTACCTCGTCGGCGCGTCCACCGTGGACACCGACGCCGTGCGGGCGCTCCTTGCGCAGCGGCTGCCGTCCTACATGGTGCCGGCGGCGTACGTGCGGCTGCCCGCCCTGCCGCTCACCGTCAACGGAAAGCTCGACCGGGCCGCGCTGCCCGCGCCGACCGGCGAGCGGGCCGCGCCCGTCGAGGTCGCCGCCGACGAGTCCGACACCCAGCGGCTGCTGCGCACGCTCGTCGCGGAGGTCGTCGGGCTGACCGAGGTCGGCGCCGACGAGGACTTCTTCACCGTCGGCGGCGACAGCATCATCGCCATCCAGCTGGCGAACCGGGCCCGCCGCGCCGGCCTGTCCATCAGCCCGCGCGACGTGTTCGTCCACCGCACGGCGGCGGCGCTCGCGGTGCTCGCGGCGCCGGACACCCCCACGCCGCCGGTGGCGCCCGCCGCCGCGGGCGACGGGGTCGGTGAGGTGCCGCTGCCGCCGATCGTGCAGCGCCTCGCCGAGCTGGGCGGCCGCATCCACCGGCACAACCAGGCCGACCTGCTCGTCACGCCCGCCGGGCTCACCCACGAGGACGTCACCGCGCTCGTCGACGGCCTGGTGCGCCGGCACGACGCGCTGCGCCTCCAGCTGCACCGCCCGTCGCCGATGCTGTGGTCCCTGGAGGCCCGCCCGTCCGCCGCGGTGTCCACCGTGGACGTCCGACGGGTCGGCGCGGCCGGGCTCGCCGATGCCGCGCTCCGCGAGCTGGTCGGGGCCGAGTCCGACGCGGCCACCGGCCGGCTCGACCCCGACGCCGGCGAGGTCCTGCAGGCCGTCTGGTTCGACCGCGGGCCGGGGGAGCGCGGCCGGCTGCTGCTCGTCGCCCACCACCTCGTCGTCGACGGCGTGTCCTGGCGGATCCTCACCGAGGATCTCCGCGACGGCCTCGCCGCCGGCCCGGTGACGGGCACCTCGCTGCGCGCGTACGCCCGGCTGCTGCAGGAGCAGGCCGGCCAGGCGGCGCGGCTCGGCGAGTTCGAGCACTGGGCCGCGACCCTCGCCCCCGGCGGCGAGCTCGACCCCGCGAAGCACACCATCGGGCGCACGGTCGGCCAGACCCGCGACCACGACCTCGTCCTCCCGCCGGACGTCACCGGGCCGCTGCTCGGCGCGGCCGGCGCCGACGTCACCACCGCGCTGGTCGCGACGCTGGCGGCGGCGGTCGCCCGCTGGCGGTCCGCGCGCGGCGGCGACCCGTCCGCGCCGCTCACCGTCGACCTGGAGCGGCACGGCCGGGAGGAGCTCGACGGCACCGACCTGTCGCGGACCGTCGGCTGGTTCACGGCGATCGCGCCCGTGCGCCTGCCGGCCGTACCGGACGCGCACCAGGCACTGGCGGAGGCCCGCCGGCTGGTGACGGCCGCGCCGGACAACGGGCTCGGGTTCGGGCTGCTGCGCTACGCCAACGCCCGCACCGCCCCGGCGCTCGCGCGGCTCGGCACGCCGCAGGTGCTGTTCAACTACCTCGGCCGGTTCGCCGCGCCGTCCGACGCGGACTGGGACACCGCCCCGGAGGCGGACGCGCTGCGGACCGCGCCGGACCCGGACCTCGGCACGCCGTACCTCCTGGAGGTCAACGTCGCCGTCCGCACCACGCCGGACGGCCCCGAGCTGCGGGCCGTGCTCACCTACGCCGACGAGGGCCTGGACGTCCCCGGCCTCGCCGCGCACTGGGCCGGCGCGCTGCGGGAGCTGGGCGCCCCCACCGAGGAGGTGTGGCCGCTGTCGCCGCTGCAGGAGGGCCTGTACGTGCAGGCGGGCCTCGCCGGCGACGCCGACGTCTACATCGCGCAGAACGCGTTCGACTTCACCGGCCGCCTCGACCGCGACCGCCTCGCCGCCGCCTGGACCCGCGTCCTGGAGCGGCACCCGGCGATCCGGCTCGGCTTCACCGTCGCGGGCACCCGGCCGGTCGCGGTGCTCGCCGCCGCGCTCCAGGGTTCGGTCGCCGTCGTCGAGGCGGACGATCTCGACGCCGTGATGGCCGAGGACCGGACCCGGCCGTTCGACCTGACCGCGCCGCCCCTGGCGAGGCTCACGATCGTGCGCCGGCCCGACGGCACCGACCGGCTGCTGTTCACCTACCACCTGCTGCTGTGGGACGGTTGGTCCCGCGAGCTGGTCCTGCGGGACCTGTTCGCCCACTACGCCGGGCAGACCCCGGCGCCGCCGAAGGGCCGGTTCACCGACTACCTCGACTGGGTCGCCGCCCAGGACGCCGCCGCGTCGGCGAAGGCGTGGGCGGACGCGCTGCGGGGCCTCGACGAGCCGACCGTGCTCTACCCGGCCGCGGCCGGCACCCGGCCGGTCCTCGCGACCAGCATCGCCCGGCAGCTCACCGAGGAGCAGACGGCCGGCCTCACCGCGCAGGCCCGCGCGGCGGGCGTCACGCTCAACGCCGTGCTCAGCACCGCGCTCGGCGTCGTCCTCGCCCACGCCGCCGGCCGCGACGAGGCCGTCTTCGGCACCACGGTCGCCGGCCGCCCCACCGAGCTCGACGGCATCGACGAGGTCGTCGGCGTCTTCCTCAACACCGTCCCCGCCCGGGTCACCCTCGCCCCCGGCGAGGCGGCCCGCGACGTGCTGCGCCGCGTGCAGGCCGACCGGATCGACCTGATGCCGCACGAGTACCTCGGCCTCGGCGAGATCCAGCGGGCCGCCGGCCGCACGACGCTCTTCGACAGCCTGTACGTGCTGCAGAACTTCCTCGACGACGACACGTTCACCGACCTGGAGACCGAGCACGGGATCGTCGGCGTCACCGCGGTCGACGCCACCCATTACCCGCTCACCTGGGTCGCCACGCCCGGGAAGCGGCTGCGGATCCGCCTGGAGTTCCGCGCCGACGTCGTCCCGCCCGCGGACGCCGACGCGCTGCTCGACCGGCTCCAGCGGGTCCTGCTGGCGCTCGCCGAGGACGTCACGGGGCCGGTCGCCGCGCTGCCCGTCGCGGACCCGGCCGTGCTGGAAGGCGTCCGGGGGGAGATCCTGCCGGAGACGGTCGCCGAGCTGATGGCGGCGCAGGCGGCGCGCACCCCGGACGCGCCCGCGCTCACGTCCGGCGCCACCACCGTCACGTACGCCGACCTCGACGCCCGCGTCAACCGGCTGGCCCGGCACCTGCTGCGCCTCGGCGCCGGCCCGGAGCGCGTGGTCGCGCTCGCGCTGCCCCGGTCGATCGACATGGTCGTCGCGCTGTTCGCCGTGCTGCGCACCGGCTCCGCGTACCTGCCGCTGGAGCTGGACCACCCCGACGAGCGGCTGCGGGTGATGCTCGACGACGCCCGCCCGTCGCTGGTCCTGACCGCCGGCCGCCTCGACGGCGTCCGCCTCGACGAGCTGGACCTGTCCGGCGAGTCCGGCGCCCCGCTCACCGGCGCGGAGCTCGGCGCGTTCGCGCCCGGCACCCCCGGCCGCATGCGGCACCCCGCGTACGTCATCTACACGTCCGGCTCGACCGGGCGGCCCAAGGGCGTCGTCACCCCGTACCTGGGGCTGACGAACATGCAGCAGAACCACCGGCAGGCCATCTTCGCCCCGACGATCGCCGCGCACGGCGGCCGCACCCTCACGATCGCCCACACCGTGTCGTTCTCCTTCGACATGTCGTGGGAGGAGCTGCTGTGGCTCGTCGAGGGCCACCACGTGCACGTGTGCGACGAGCACCTGCGCCGCGACGCCGTCGCCCTCGCCGGGTACTGCGCCCGGCACCGCGTCGACGTCGTCAACGTCACCCCGACGTACGCGGAGCACCTGCTCGACGCGGGCCTCCTCGACGGACCGCACCGGCCGGCGCTGGTCCTGCTCGGCGGCGAGCACGTCCCCGAAGGGCTGTGGGCGACGCTCCGCGACACCGACGGGGTGCTCGGCTACAACCTGTACGGGCCCACCGAGTACACCATCAACACCCTCGGCGGCGGGACCACCGACAGCGCGACGTCCACCGTGGGCACCCCCATCTGGAACACCCGCGGCTACGTGCTGGACGGCTGGCTGCGGCCCGTGCCGCCCGGCGTCCCCGGCGAGCTGTACATCACCGGCGCCGGACTCGCCCGCGGCTACCTCAACCGGCCAGCGCTCACCGCCGACCGGTTCGTCGCCGACCCGTTCGTGGCCGGCGGCCGCATGTACCGCACCGGCGACCTCGTCCGGCTCCGCACCGACGGGCTGCTGGACTTCCTCGGCCGCACCGACGACCAGGTGAAGATCCGCGGCTACCGGATCGAGCTGGGCGAGGTGCAGGCGGCGATCGCCGCGCAGCCCGGCGTGCGGCAGGCCGCCGTCCTCGCGGTCGCCGACGGGGCAGGGGGCAGGCGCCTCGTGGCGTACGTCGTGTCCACCCCGGACCGCCTGGACGTGCCGGACGGCCTGGACGTGCCGGACGGCCTGGACGTGGCGGCGCTGCACGCGGCGTTGAAGGCGACGATGCCCGCCTACATGGTCCCCGCCGCGTACGCCGTCGTGCCCGCGCTGCCGCTGACCGTCAACGGCAAGCTCGACGCGGCCGCGCTGCCCGAGCCGCGGCCCGTCGCCACCGCCGGGCGCGCCGCCGCCACCGACACCGAACGGCTGCTGTGCACCGTCTTCGGCGAGGTGCTCGGCATCGACGGCTACGGCGTCGAGGACGACTTCTTCGACCGCGGCGGCCACTCGCTCATCGCGATGCGCCTCCTCGGCCGGCTGCGCGCCGAGCTGGCCGCGGACCTGCCGCTGCGGGCGCTCTTCGACGCGCCCACCCCCGAACGGCTCGCGCTGCGGCTCACGTCGGCCGGCGGCACGGTCCGCCCGGCGCTGACCCGGCGGCCGCGCCCCGAACGGATCCCGCTGTCGCCGGCCCAGGAGCGGCTCCTCCTGCTGCACCACCTCGACCCCGCCTCGACCGCGTACAACTACCCCCTGGTCATGCGGCTGCGGGGCGGCGTCGACGGCGCGGTGCTGCGGGCCGCCCTCGCGGACGTCACCGCCCGGCACGAGGTGCTGCGGACCCTGGTGACCCTCGACGGGCAGCACGTGCTCGAGGCCGTCGACGTCCCGGTGCACGACCGGCTCGACGCGGCCCTGTCGGCCCCGTTCGACCTGGCGGCCGAGGCGCCGATCCGGGCCGCGGTCGTCGCCGAGCCCGGCGGCGACACGCTCCTCGCCCTCGTCCTGCACCACATCGCGATGGACGAGTGGTCGGACCAGCCGCTGCTGCGCGACCTGACCACCGCCTACACGGCCCGCCTGGCCGGCCGGGATCCACAGTGGACGCCGCTGCCGGTGCAGTACGCCGACTACGCCGCCTGGCAGGCCGACCTGCTCGGCGACCCCCTGGACCAGGCCAGCGGCCACGCCACCGCCCGCCGGTTCTGGCTGGAGCAGCTGCGCGGCCTGCCGGAGGAGATCCCGCTGCCCGGCGCGCTGCCGCGGACCGTCCCCGGCCCCGCCGGGCAGGTCGGCGCGACGCTGCCCGCCGCCCTCGTCACCCGGCTGCGCGCCATCGCCGGGGAGCAGCAGGCCAGCCTGTTCATGGCCCTGCACGCCGGCCTCGCGGTCCTGCTGTCCCGGCTCGGCGCCGGGGAGGACGTGCCGATCGGCACGCCCACGTCCGGCCGGGGCGACCCGGCGCTCGCCGACCTCGTCGGGTTCTTCGTCAACACCGTCGTGCTGCGCACCGACCTGTCCGGCGCGCCGACGTTCACGCAGCTGCTGCGGCGGGTCCGCGCCGCCGACCTCGCCGCGTTCGAGCACGCGGAGCTGCCGTTCCAGCAGGTCGTCGAGGCCGTCAACCCGCCGCGGGCGGCCGGCCGCAACCCGCTGTTCCAGGTGATGATCGGCTACCACCACCGGCCCGCCGACGCCGGCACCGACGGCACCGTCCTCGGGCTGCCGCTCGGCCCGGAGCCGGAGTTCCCCGCCGACCCGAAGGTCGACGTCAACGTCACGTTCGTCGACGCGGGGGAGACCGTCGCCGTCACCGTCGAATACGACACGGCCCGCTTCGCCGCCGGCACCGCCGCGCGGCTGACCTCGCGGCTCATCCGGCTCCTCACCGACCTGGCGGCGCAGCCCGACGCGCCCGTCCGCGACGCGTCGCTGCTCGCGGCGGACGACGAGACGGACCTGGCCGCGTGGCGGGACGGCGGGCCGCTGCCGCCGACGGGCTCGTGGGTCGCGGCGTTCCGTGGCCACGCCGCCCGTGCCCCCCACGCCGACGCGCTCGTCTGCGGTGGCCGTACGTGGAGCTACGCCGATCTGGACGCGGCGTCCGACCGGCTCGCCGCGGCGCTCGTCGCGCACGGTGCGGGGCCGGAGCGGCTGGTCGGGATCTCGCTGCCGCGCACCGCGGACCTCGTCGTCGCCGTCCTCGCCGTGCACAAGGCGGGCGCGGCGTACCTGCCGCTGGACCCGGCGTTCCCGGCGGAGCGCCTCGCGTACATGGTGCAGGACGCGGGGCCCGTCGTGGTGCTGACCGCGGACACCGCGCTGCCCCCGGCGGATCCCGTGGGCCTGCCGCACGCGGAGCCCGGCAACGCGGCGTACGTCATCTACACCTCCGGGTCGACCGGCCGGCCGAAGGGTGTCGTGGTCACCCACCGCGACCTCGACGCGTTCCTCGCCGCGATGGACTCGGCGGTGCCGATGACGGCCGCGGACCGGCTGCTCGCCGTCACCACGCTGTCGTTCGACATCTCCGTCCTGGAGCTGATGCAGCCGCTGCGCACCGGCGGCTGCGTGGTCCTGGCGTCGGGCGAGGAGGTCCGCGACCCGGCGCTGCTCGCGCCCCTCGCCGCGGCGGCGACCGTCATGCAGGCGACGCCGTCGCTGTGGGCGGCGCTGCTGGAGGCGTCCGAGGTGGACCTCACCGGCGTGCGGGCCCTGGTCGGCGGCGAGGCGCTGCCGCCGTCCCTCGCGGACCAGCTGCGCCGGCGGACCCGTTCGGTGACGAACCTGTACGGGCCGACCGAGGTCACCGTGTGGGCGACCGTGTCCGCCGTCGGGGAGGGCCGGCCCACCATCGGCGGGCCGCTGCCCGGCACGACCGCGCACGTCCTGGACGCCGCCCTGCGGCCGGTGCCGCCGGGCGTCGCCGGTGAGCTGTACCTCGGCGGCGCGCAGGTGACCCGCGGCTACCTCGGCCGCGCGGCGCTGACCGCCTCCCGGTTCGTCGCCGCCGCCGGCGGGGCCCGCCTGTACCGCACCGGCGACCTCGTCCGGTGGCTGCCCGGCGGCGACCTCGAGTTCCTCGGCCGCACCGACTTCCAGGTGAAGGTCCGCGGGCACCGCATCGAGCTGGGCGAGATCGAGGCGGCCCTCGCCGCGCATCCGGCGGTGACCCGCGCGGTCGTCGTCGCCCGCGACGACCGGCTCGTCGGGTACGTGACCACGGACGGCACCGACCCCGGCGACCTGGGGCGGCACCTGGCCGAGCGGCTGCCCGCGTACCTGGTGCCGGCCGCGTTCGTGGTGCTGGACGCGGTACCGCAGACACCCAACGGCAAGGTCGACCGGGCGGCGCTGCCCGCGCCCGACTTCACCGCCACCACCACGGCGGACCGCCCGCGCAGCAGGACCGAGGCGCGGCTGTGCGCGCTCGTCGGCGAGGTGCTCGGGGTGGCCCGGGTCGGCGTCACCGACGACTTCTTCGCCCTCGGTGCGCACTCGCTGCTGCTGGTCAGGCTCGCCGCGGCCGTCCGCCGCGAGCTCGGCGCCGACGTGCCGGTCGCCGACCTGTTCACGGCGCCGACCGTGGAGGGCCTGGCCCGCCGGCTCGCCGGCGACCTGCCACCCGGTGACGCCCTCGCGCCGGTCGTCACGCTGCATCCCGGCGCTGGGCGGCCGCCGCTGTTCTGCCTGCCGCCGGCGAGCGGTCTCGTCTGGCAGTTCGCCGGGCTGAAGCGGCACCTGCCGGCGGACGTGCCGCTCATCGGGCTGCAGTCGCCGCGCCTGAGCCGGACCGCCGGCCTGCCGTCCACACTGGACGAACTCGCCGCGGAGCTCGCCGGCCGGGTGCGCGAACTCGCGCCGGACGGCCCGGTGCGGCTGCTCGGCTGGTCGTTCGGCGGCGCCGTCGCGCACGCCGTCGCCCGGCTGCTCGTCGCGGCCGGCCGGTCGGTGACGTTCGTCGGCATGCTCGACTCGCGCGTCACGCTGCCGGCCGTCGAGGGGGAGTGGGACGGGCCGGCCGCGATCGCCGCGCTGCTGCAGGAGCTGGGCTACGACGTGCCGGCGACCTCGGTGCCGACGGTGCGGGACGCGGTGTGGTTCGTGCGGGCCGCCGGCGGCGGCGTGGCCGCGCTCACCGACGAGCAGATCGCCCGGGTCGTGGAGAACTACCTCGACAGCGACCGGATGATGGCCGGCGCGCGGCCCGGCGTCCTCGCCGCGGACGTGCTGTTCGTCGACGCGACCGTGCCGGAGCCCGGCTTCACGGGGACGGCGTCGGACGGGTGGCGGTCCCTTGTGGACGGCCGGCTGACGGCGGTCGGGCTCGCCTGCGGGCACTCGGAGCTGCTCGACCCGGCGGTGCTGGAGCAGCTGGGGCCGCTGGTGGCCGAGGCGCTCTGACCGCGGACAGAGAGGGGCGGCGCCACGACGGCGCCGCCCCTCTTGCGTGGTCGCGTGCTACGCGGCGGCGAGGTCCGGGACCTTCGTGGCCGGGTCGTTGTCGGCGGCGGCGGCGAGTGCCGGCACCAGGATGTCGAGGGCGAAGAGCAGCGCGTTGGGGCCGCTGTAGGCCAGCGCGCCGGACAGCGGGGTCTCGAACGTCGTGTACAGGGCGCGGTCGGTGGTGACGACCTTCAGCTTGGCGAACACCGGCGAGGCGGTCATCGTGGCCTTGGTGGCGCCGTTGACGAAGAGGATGTCCTTGTCGAGCAGGTCGAGCCGCTCCTCGCTGATCTCGTCCTTCTCGGCCTGCGCGGCGAAGCCGAGCGCGTCGAACAGGGCGCGGCGCGGGTCCTTGGCGGCGATGAGCCAGTGCTGGCCGTTCTCCGGGCCGAAGTCCTCGACGAGCACCTTGCCGGCGAACTCGGGGTGCGCCTTCTTGACCTCGGCGAGCTTCGCGTTCACCTTGTCGACGAGGGCCTTCGCCTCGGCCGACTTGCCGAGCGCCTTGCCGGTGGTCAGCGTCTGTACGTCCCACGGGGTCTGCTCGTCGGCGTAGTCCTTCGACTGCACGACCGTCGGCGCGATCTGCGTGAGCCGGTCGTACGTCTCCTTGTTGACCGTCTCGTAGATGGCGATGATCAGGTCGGGCTTCTCCTTGAGGATGGCCTCGAAGTTGATCTCGGCGGAGAAGGTCGGCAGCGTCTTGCCGCCCAGCGCCGACTTGACCCACGGGTAGTTCGGGTACTCGGTGAACCACTCGCGGGTGCTGACCGGCGTGACGCCCAGGGCGAGCACGAAGTCCTGGTCGTTCCAGCCGACCGTGAGGACCCGCTTCGGCTCGGATTCGATCTTCGTGGAGCCGAACTTGTGCTCGATCGTCACGGGGAACGCGGCCGGCGCGGCGGAGCCGCTGGGCGTCGCGGCGGCGGAGTCCTTCGCGTCGTCGCCGCAGGCGGCGAGACCGGTCACGGCGAGCAGGGCGGCCGCGGCGAGCGCCGTGCGGCGCGACCATGTCCTGGGTCGGGGGGTGCGGGTCATCAATGCTCCTTGGAGAGTTCGGGGTCGCGGCCGGCCGCGCCGGAGGGTGGCGCGCCGAGGCAGGAATGTAGGTTAGCATTGCCTAACTTAGGATGGGCTTCCATGTCCGTCCTTTCGGGACCTCCATGTCTGCCCCTCGGAGAGGACGACTCAATGCAGCGCACCCTGCTCGGCGGAAAGATCCACCGCGCCACGGTGACCCAGGCCGACCTGCACTACGTAGGATCGATCACCATCGACAGCGCGTTGCTGGAGGCCGCCGGCCTGGTCGAAGGGGAACAGGTGCAGGTCGTCGACATCGACACCGGCGCCCGCCTCACCACGTACGTGATCGAGGGTGCCCGGGACAGCGGGGTCATCGGCATCAACGGCGCCGCCGCCCGCCTCGTCTCGCCCGGCGACCTGGTGATCATCATGTCGTTCGAGCTGGTCGACGCCGCCGAGGTCGCCTCGCACCGGTCCCGCGTCGTCCACGTCGACAGGGCCAACCGCATCGTCGAGCTCGGCACCGACCCGGCCGCACCCGTCCCCGGCGACCCCGACCAGCGCTCCGGCCGGGACGCCGGCCCGGCTGTGCCGGCCGACGCCGTGCTCGCCGCGAGCCGCTGACGTCATGGCCCCGCCGTGGGGGGACGACGCCTGCACGCTGACGGTGTGCCGCGACTGCTGCTGCGGCAGCACCGACAAGCACCCCGACGTCGACCACGACGCGCAGCTCGCCGCGCTGCGGTCCGGCGCCGGCCGGCACCGCGTCCGGGTCAGTGAGTGCCTCTCGGTCTGCGAACGCTCCAACGTCGTGGTGGTCCAGCCCTCCCGGGCCGCCCGCCGCGGCGGGGCCAGACCCGTCTACCTGGGCGACATCCTCGGCCACGACACCGTCGACGCGGTGAGCGCGTGGCTCACCGCCGGCGGCCCCGGCGTCGCGGAGATGCCGTCACGGCTGGGCGGCCACGTGTTCGACGCCGCCTCCTGCGTCGGCTGCTGACACCCGGCGTCGCGGCGGGCCTTCCCGAGATCGCGTCTCATCACCGATGCTGAGCCGATGGTCATCGCCCTGGCCCGCCGCGACGACGTCGCCATCGCCTACGAGCGGCTCGGCCCGCCCGGCGGCGAGCCCCTGCTGCTCATCATGGGGCTCGGCATGCAGCTGCTGTCGTGGCCCGACGAGCTGTGCGCCGAGCTCACCGGCCGCGGCTACAGCGTCGTCCGCTTCGACAACCGCGACGCGGGCGAGTCGACGCACTGGTCGCAGGCCGGCAGCCCGAGCCTGTTCGACCTGCTGGCCCGCCCGCGGGCCGTGGCGCCGTACCGCCTGACCGACATGGCGCTGGACGCCGTCGCCGTCCTCGACGCCGTCGGCTGGCCCTCCGCCCACGTCGCCGGCGCCTCCCTCGGCGGCATGATCGCGCAGACCCTCGCCATCGGCCACCCGGACCGCGTGCGGACGCTGACCTCCATCATGTCCACGCCGACGCCCCAGATCGGCCGCGCGCGGCTCGGCGCCCTCCGCGCCCTCGGCATCCCGCCGGCCACCACCCGCGACGAGGCCGGCGAGCGCATGCTCCAGGTCTTCACCGCCATCGGCTCGCCCGCCTACCCGCGCGACGAGGCGTGGCTGCGCGACGTCGGCCGCCGCGCGTACGACCGCGGCCACGACCCGGCCGGCGCCCGCCGCCAACTCGCCGCCATCCGCGCGTCCGGCGACCGCCGCCCGGGCCTGGCCACGGTCCGCGTCCCGACGCTGGTCGTGCACGGCGACGCCGACCCGCTCATCCGCGTGGCCGGCGGGCGCGCCACCGCCGCCGCCGTGCCCGGCGCCCGCCTCGTCGTCCACCCCGGCATGGGCCACGACCTGCCGCGCCCGCTGTGGACGCCGATCCTCGACGAGATCGGCGCCCTCACCGCGGCCTGATTCCGGTTGCGGGCCCGCATAGGATCGGGCACGTGACCGAGCCGACGGATCCGCACGTCACAGCCGCTGTGGACCGGGGCGACGTGGACTGGCTCGCCGCACACGTCGACGGCACCGCCTGCCCGCCCGCGCTGCTGGCCCGGCTCGCCCGCCACGGCGACCCGTCCCTGCGGCTGCTCGCCGTGCAGTGGCTCGGCGCACGGCTCACCGGCGGGGACGCCGACGAGGATCTCCTGCGGCTGCTCGCGACGGACGAGACGCCGGAGGTCGCGCTCGCCACGGCAACGCTCTTCCAGCGGCACGGCCGGCTGCCGGCGTCCGCCTGGCCCCGCTGGCGCGAGCACAGTCCGGTGGCGGTGGTGCGGGTGGCGTGGCTGCGGGCCGAGCTGCTGCACCTGCCGGGCCGCCTTCCCGCCGAGCCGGCCGGCGAGCCGCTGTTCCAGGCGGTGGCCGGCCTGGCCTGCGCCGACGCGTCCGACCCGCCGCGGCTGATCGAGGAGCTCACCGGCCGCGACGACCCGGTCCTGCACGGCGCCGCGCTCCGGCTGTGCCGGGAAGGCCTGCGCGCCGCGGTGCTCGCCCCCGCCGCCGCCCGACAAATCCTGGGGCGGCTGCTCGACAGCGGCACGCCGGCGGTCGTGGCGGGCGCGCTGACCGAGCTGGCCGAGCCCTGGGCCGCCGTCGACCCCGTCGCCCCGCACCGCCTGCGCGCGCTCCTCGCCCCCGCGCCCACCGGTCCCGGCGTTTCGCCGCCGGGCGTCGCCGGCCCGTTGGGCGTCGCCGGGCCGTCGGATGTTGCCGAGGCGGCGGTGGCGGCCGCGGCGCGGCACGGCCTCCGGGAGCCCTTGCTCGATGCCGCCGCCGACGTCCGGGTGCCGCCCCGGGTCCGGCAGCGCGCGCTCGAAGCGCTCGGCGAGCTGCTCGACCGCGACCACATTCCCGCCGTCGTCGGTCTCGGCGCCACCGATTCGTTGCTGCTGGGCCCGGCCGCCGTCGCCTGCCTCACCACCATGCACCACCGCGGGCTGATCGTGGCCGCCGCCGACGCCGCGGGGGTCGTGGTCCTCGCGCTCGCCGACCACGCGATTCCCGCCGGCGACGTCGCGGCACTGCTGTACACCGCCCGGCACGCCACCCGCGCCGCCCTCCTCACCGTGACCGCTTCCGATTCCTCTGCGGGGGCTGGTGACGGGAGTGGGGCGGACTGGGCGCGGCGGCTCGATCTGCTGGTCGCCCTCGCGGGGCAGGGGGCGCCGGACCTCGACATCGGCGGGGACGTCGCCGCGTTGCTGCCTCGTGCCGCCGAGCCGGAGCCGTTCCTGGCCGCGATCCGGGCGCTGCGCCACGCCCCCGCCGAGGACGCCGTGCTCGCCGCCCTGCCCCGCGCGCCGGCCGCGGCGCTGCACGCCCTCGAAGCGGTCGGCGGTGACCGTACCGTCGCCGTGCTCGCCGACGGTCTCGCGCAGGACCTGCCGTTCCTGCGGCCGTGGCGGCACCAGGCGCTCGAACTGTGCTGGCTGTTGCAGCCCGACCCGGCCCGCCGGCAGGCGCTGCTGCTGCGGCTCGACCCGGCGGCCCTGCCCGACCGGATCGCCGCCGACCTCGGCCGCCCCGACGAACGCGAGCTCGCCGTCCTGCGCGCCCGCGCCACCCCCGACCGGCCGCTCCAGGCGCTGATCTGGCTGGCCGGCCACGCCGCCGCCGTGGACGACGTGACCGAGCTGCTGGGCCGGATCGTCGCCGAGCTGGCTCTCGCGTACGACACCCGCGGGAACCCGCCGGACGAGCAGCACCAGCTCCCCGCCGACCTCGCCGCCGTCGACGCGGACCGGGACCGGCCGGCGGCCACGAAGCGGATGCCGGTCGTGCCGCAGGAGGCGCTCGCCGCGCTGCAGGGGCTGGGCCGCCGCCTGTACCGCGACGGCCGCATCCGCCCCGTCTGCCTCCTCGACGCCGCCGAACGTGTCACCGGCCCGCCCGACGCGGCAGGACGTTTCTCCGGCCCGCCCGACGTGGCAGGACGTTTCTCCGGCCCGCTCGATGCCGCTGGACGTTTTTCCGGCCCGCACGACGCGGCTGGACGCTTCACCGGCCGGCATGACGCCGCTCAGCTGGACGCCGCCGAGCGGGCCGCGGGGGACGCGTTCGCCGCGAGCGTCGCGCTGGACCTGCTCGAGCGGCCGGGGACGCCGCCGACCGAGCTGGCGGTGCTGCTCGAGCTGCTGGAGCGGGCACCGTACGAGCGGACCCGCGCCCGCACCCACCGGCTCCTGCGCCACCGCGACCCGCACGTGCGCAAACACGCCGTCGCGGTCCTCGCGCGCGACGGGATCGAGGCACTCGCCGCGACGCTGACGCCGCTCACCGCCGCCGGGGACGTGCAGACGGTCCGCCAGGCCCTCATCGCGCTCGGCCGGGCCGGCGCCCGCTGGGCCGGTCACGCCGTCGCCGCCTGCCTCGACCACCCGAACATGAACATCAAGAAGGCCGCGGCGGAGGCGTTGCGCACCACCGGAACCCCCGCCACGGTGCCGCACCTGCTCGGCTGGCTCGGCCGGCACGACAACCCCGGCCTGCGGGCCGCGCTCATCGCCGCGCTGCGGGCGATCCTCGCCGACGCGGCCGACGCGACCGTCATCGCCGCCTTCGAACGCTCCGGCGAACTCCCGCTGCTCGAATCCCTCGACGGCGCCCTGACCGCGCGGTCGGTCGCCGCGCTCACCGACCAGGGCTCGCCGGCCGGCCCGGCGCTGCTGCACCTCATCGCCGGCGGCCGGCTGCGGCTGCGGGACGGCGCCGCCGCCTCGCTCGCCGGCCGGATGGCGGCGCACGGCATCACCCCGTCGGCCGCGGCCGCCGTACGTGAGCCGCATCCAGACCTCGTCGCCCTGACCCGCGACGGGTGGCACGCCGGGACCGCCCGCCGGGTCGCCGCCGCCGGCGGGGACCTGCCCGAGGCGCTGCTGCCCGGGCTGCGGCGGCTGCTGCCCGACTGGCTCAGGCTCGCGGCCGCCGAGCCGGACCTGCGCCCGTCCGTGCTGCGGCTCATCGCGCGCTGCTGCCCGGCACCGTGGACGCCCGAGGAACGGATCGCGTTCGGCCGCGCACGGTCCACTGTGGTCACCGGGGTGGCCGAACTGCCGCCCGCCGCCCGCGACGCCCTCCTCGCCGTCCTCGAGGACCTGGCCCCGCACCTCACCCCCGCCGCCGCGCTGGACGTGGCGTCCAGGTTGCGGGCGGCGCCGCCCGCGCCCGCCGGCCTCCGCTCGACCCTCGCCGCGCTGCGCCGCTGCGGCGCCGTCCTCACCCGCCGCGACGTCGAGCGTGCCCTCGCCGACGCCGCGCTCGGCGCCGACCCGTGGCAGGCCGAGACGCGTGTCCTGCGCGAGGCGTTCGGCTTCCGGCCGTCCGCGGGAGACGCGTGCGATGCCACACCGTCCACAGCGGATTCACGGGAGCACCTCGCCGCCCTGATCGAGGCATGGCCCACCACCGCCGCCGGCGAACGGCCCGCGCTGCTCGACCGGATGGTGGCCCTGCAGCCCATCGACGCTCCACTGTGGACTCTCGGTGAGGAGGCCGGTCGCCCGGACACGGCGCCGCGGACCCCGCACGACGGCGACCTCGACCAGCCCCGCTCGGCCGCCCTGCGCGACCGCCTCCTCACCATGCTCGACCACCCGCAACCCGGCACAACCCAGCGTTCGCGTGCGGCCGAGGCGCTGCGCTCATGGCCCGAACCGGCCATCCAGCGTCGTCTGCTGCAGGTGTACCTGCAGCGCGACACCGACCTGTCACCCACCCCGGCACTGGCCCGCGCGCTGACCCCCGGCGACCTGGCCGCCGACGCCCCCGTCCCGCGGCTGCACCGGGCGATGCGGCTCACCCTCTGGCTCGTGCCGGAGGACCTGCCGCCGCTCGTCCCGGCGCTGCTCCGGCTGCGCGACCACCCGGACCCGTCCGTCGTGGCCGCCGCCGGCACCGCGCTGCACCGGCTGCCGCTCTCCACGGCCACCACCCTGCTCGGCGAGCCCGTCCGGCCGCTGCTGCTGGCGGACCCCGAAGCGCCCCGGCTGCCGGACGGGCTGCTGGACCGGCCGTCGGCGACGGTGCGCCCGCCGACCCGCGACGAGCTGCTGCACCTCGCGCGCGACGGCGACGCCACGCGGATCCGCGTCGCCCTGGCCGGATTGGCCGAGACCGGCGACGGGACCGGCCTGGCCGAGCTGCTCGGGGACCTGCTGCGGCACCCGGAGGCGAAGGTCCGGCTGCACGCCCACCGCGTGTCGCGCCAGCTGCTGGACCGGCCCACGTACCTGCGGCACAGCGAGGTCCTCCTCGCCGACCCGCAGCCGGACATCGTGCGCGCCGCGGTCCGCGCGGTCAGCGGCGCCGCCTGGACGCCGGCGATCGGCGCGGTCGTCGGCCTGCTGCTGCACCCCGACCCGACGGTCCGCCGGACCGCCGAGGCGGGCCTGACCCGCTTCGGCCCCGCCGCCGCGCCGGCCCTCACCAAGGCCGCCGCCCGCGCCCGCCCCGACCGTCGCGCCGCGTACACGAAGATCCTGACCGCCGTCACGACGGCCCGATAGCGCTTGCCCGTTGCCTGCCCCGGCGGTCCTGGCCGACGTCCTACGGCTCAGTAGCCGCTGCCGGTGGACGGTGCGGCCGCCGGCCGCTCCCCGCGCTCGCGGGCGGCGAAGTCGTCGAGGATCGCCTCGGTGACGGTCGCGCCGAAGCGGGTGGCGCCGGCGCGGTGCAAGGTGAGCAGGGTGTCGAGGCTGCGGACCCCGCCGGCGGCCTTGACCTCGACGTGCGGGGAGACCGTGGCGCGCATCAGCTGGATGTCCGCCAGGGTGGCGCCGCCGCCGGCGAACCCGGTGCTGGTCTTCACGAACCCCGCACCGGCCCGCTCCGCGATGCGGCAGCCGGCGACCTTCTGCTCGTCGGTGAGGTACACGTTCTCCAGGATCACCTTGACGACCCGCCCCTGCGCCGCGGCGACCACGGCCGCGATGTCGTCGTGCACGTACGCGTCGTCGCCGTCGCGCAGCCGCCCGATGTGCAGCACCATGTCGATCTCGTCGGCGCCCGCCTCGACCAGCGCCCGCGTCTCCGCGACCTTGACCGCGGTGAGGGTGTCGCCGTGCGGGAACCCGGCCACGGTCCCGACGAGCACCCCCGTCCCGTCCAGCGCCGCCCCGGCGAGGCCGACGTCCGACGGCCGGACGCACACCGAGGCGACCGCCCGGCGCGCCGCGACCTCGCACCCGTGCCGGACGTCGGCGGTGGTCAGCTCGGGGCGCAGCAGCGAGTGGTCGATCATCTTGGCGACGTTCATCGGGACTCTCCTGTTCCGGGTGGCTGCACGTCTGTTCCGGGTGGCCGCACGTCGAACGTGACGCGCAGGTCGTAGCGGGCGCCGACATACCGGCTGACCGTGTGCTCCAGCGGCGCCGAGTGCTGGTCGACGATCAGCCGGGTCTCGACCAGCAGCGGCTCGTCCGCCGGCACGTGCAGCCGCTCGCCGTCGGCGCCGGCCCGCTGCGCCGTCAGCGTCGACGAGCCGAGCGTGGGGCGCAGCCCCAGCCCGTGCAGCGCGTGGTGCAGCGAACCGGCCTCCAGGTCGAGGTCGAGCAGGGCGCTCAAGTGCGCGGGGAAGCAGGCGTACTCGACCGCGACCGGGACGTCGTCGGCGAGCCGTACCCGGGCGATCGACACCACCCGGGGTGCGGCGGCCGTCAGTCCGAGCGCCGCCGCCTCGGCCGCGGAGGCCGCCCGGACCTCGCCCTCCAGCAGGCGCGAGCGCGGGGTGCGCCCCCAGCCGCGCACCTGGTCGTGGAAGCTCATCAGGGTCCCGGCGGCCCGCGGCTCGGGCCGCTGCCGCACGAACGTGCCCCGCCCCTGGATCCGCTCGATGAGCCCGTCGGACTCCAGGGCGTTGAGCGCGGCCCGCACCGTCATCCGGGCGACCCCGAACTCCGTGGCGAGCACCGACTCGGCCGGCACCGTGTCGCCGGGCCGCGCGCCGGCGAGCCGCGCCCGCAGCTCCCGCTCGATCCGCACGTACAGCGGCGCCTTGCTCACGAGTCCTCCAGGTCCTCTAGACAACCTAGACAGTGCCAGACGCTGTAGGGAAGCGTCAACCCGACCGGGTGATCGACGGTCGATACCGTGGAAGCCCGGGGCGGCCCGTTCCTATGGTGGTCCGATGAGCGCAGCCGGAGCGGCCATGTTGGGTCTGTTCGCCGCGCTCACGCTCGAAGCGCTCGACCTGCTCGCGGCCCGCCGCCGGACCGGGCGGCCGCCGTGGCGCGGGGCGGGGGAGCCGGGCCCTGGGGCGTACGCGGTGTCCGTCGCCGTCCGGTGCCTCGCCGGCGCGGGGCTGGCCGCGTGGCTCGGAGCCTCCGGGCAGGCGTCCGGCCCGGCCGGGGCGGTGGCGTCGGGGATCGCGGCACCGTTGCTGCTGACGCAGATCGCCCGGGTTGCCGTGCCGTTCCTGAGTTTCGCCGCCGTCGCCGGTACGACTGCCGCCACCGCTTCCGAGACCGCCACGCCGATGCTGAGCGACACCGGACGGGTGTCACGCCTGCGCGTCAAGCTGCCCGCGGCCCGCAAGAAGACCGGCGACGACCACCGTGCGAGTTGAGGCCTTCCTTGCGCGGCTGCTCACCGCGCTGGGACGTCACGACCGGTCGGCGCCCGCCCGCGGGCTGGTGCTGGCCGCGCTGAGCCGGGACACGCCCGCCTTCGGCGGCACGGTCCAGGCCGGCGGCCCGCGTCAATGGCCTGCACCGCGCCACCGGACCGCCCCGCCTGACCAGCCCGTTGCCCCGGTCCGCCGCGGTACGCCACTGTGGCGAGCCCGGACCGCCGACCCGACGCACCCCGCTGCCTTCCCGTCAGATCGGCCGGGCTCCTCGGACAACGACCGGCCGGCCCTGACCTCCGCGCTGCCGGACCAACCAGACGCGTCGGCCGCCTCGTCCGCCTCGGACCGAGCACCGGCCGGCCGTCGGCGGTCACTGTGGCGCGGCCGGAACTCGTCGCCCGGTCTCACGTCCGGCGGGTCGGTGGCGGATCAGCCCGGCATTCCGGATGGCGAGCCGGCGCGTCGTGGGCGGTTGCTGTGGCGCGGCCGGGGTGCGTCGCCCCGCGGTTCGGCGGCGGATCAACCGGGTGCTCCGGGTGATGAGCCGGCGCGTCGTGGGCGGTCGTTGTGGCGCAGCCGGGCCGGCTCGCCCGGTTTCGTGCCCGGCGAGTCCGCGGGGCGGGACCGAGGCGGTTCGGTGGCGGATCAGCCGGGTGCTCCGGGCGGTGAGCCGGCGCGTCGTGGGCGGCTGCTGCGGCGGGGCCGGGGTGCGTCGTCCGACGTCGCGTCGGCCGGCTCGCGGTGGCCCGGGCAGGGGGCGGTGCCGGATGTCACGCCCGCGGGATCGTGGCTCGGCGACGCGGCGCCTGCCGGGGTGCGGTGGCCGGCGTGGGGTGGGTCGCCCGCGGAGCAGTCCGGCGCGGATGTCGTGCCCGCGTTGCCGCCGCGGCAGGCGAAGCGTGAGGCTGCCTGGCCGCCGCCGCTGTTCGCGATGCCCGACGCGAGCCCGGCGCGGCGCTCGCCGTCGACCACGACGCGGCGGCTGTGCGCGGCAGTACACCTCGACTCAGGCCTCGCAGACCAGGTCGTCGCCGAGCTCACCGACGACCCGCGGCGGGCCGTGGCGCCGTCGGTCGGCCTGGATCTGGAGCCGGTGCTGTGCCACGCGCTGCGGGCCAGGCTGCTGGGCACGGTCAGGGACGCGTTCCTCACCGCGGCGGTGGTCGTCGCGCTGATCCTCGCGCCGCGCACCACCGTCGCCGTCCTGCTCCTCGGCGCCGTCGCGGGGCTGTGCCGGTCGAAGGCGGTGCGAGGGGCGCCGCCCGCCGGGAGGGCGCTGCTGGCCGCCGCGCTGGTCTTCGGTCTCGTCACGGCCGTCGGCGCGGTGCTGACGGTCGCCGGCTCGACCGTCGCTATGCCGGGCGGTGAGCTCGACCGGGTCGTCGCCGCCGTCGGCGCGGCGCCCGGGGGACGGGTGTGGGCCGCGCTCGCGGTCCTGGCCGGGTGCGCCGTCGCCGGGCACCTCGCGCACCTGTGGTGGACCGCCACGACCCTCACCGCCGCGGCCCATCCGGCCCCGGTGCGGGCCTCGACCGCCCGGCGGGTCGCGGTCGTCGCGGCCGCGCAGCGGGGCAACGTCGCGTTCAGCCGGGGCGACCCGTTCGTCGGTGCCGGGCCGCGGGTGCGGGCGTGGTCGGTCGCGGTGGCGCTGCGCGCGGTCGACTCCGGCGGCTACCGCCCCCGCAGCCCCGCGACCCTCGACCCCGTCCTGCTGCGCCGGCACGTCGGCCAGGCGCTGCAGGGCCTCGGCGACGGCACCGGGCATCACGGGGTGCCCGGGCTGACGGTGACGTCGTACCTGGCCGCGGACGGGGTCCGCGGCGGCGGCGACCCGCTGCTCGACGACGGTGTCCCGCTGCCGCTCGCCTCCCGGGAGGCCGTCGACGCCGTCGTCCGGGCCCCGCAGGAGGGCCTGCGCC
This sequence comes from Dactylosporangium sp. NPDC049742, assembly GCF_040674675.1. Lineage (NCBI taxonomy): Bacteria > Bacillati > Actinomycetota > Actinomycetes > Micromonosporales > Micromonosporaceae > Dactylosporangium > Dactylosporangium sp. NPDC049742. Next base: position 49,689 of record NZ_JBFANF010000055.1, read on the forward strand.
ACTACGACCGGGTCGTGATCGTGCCGCGTGCCAGGGCCGTCACCACCGCGGAGGGCCGGCCGGTCGTGCCGCCCGACGACGGCGACGGGCACGTGTCCGTGTTCGTGCACACGTCGATCGAGGCTTCGGTGGTGTACGTCGAGCTCTCCGCCCACGTCCTGCCACCGGTCCGCACCGCGTGCTTCGTGCCGGCGCCAGTCGTACACCTGGAGCTGCTGACACAGCTGACGGCCGCGCCGTGGCGACTGACCCGCACGGCGGCCCACCGGCTGCGAGTCCTGGCGCGCCGGCCCGACCCCGGCGGCTGGCACGACCACAGCGCCCGCCTCGGCATCCGCGACCTCGTCGGCGACCCCACCGCCGCCCTGCCCGCCCTGGAGGCGACGAAGTACGTGAAGATCGTCGAACGCGTCCTGGTCGAAGCCGTGGCCGACTTCCTGGAGCGTTACGACCTGGACGCCACCACCTTCCGCGCCGAGGTCCCGACGGCCCACTGAGCCTCTCCGCCGGCCGTGCTCACGGGGCACCCGAGCCGGGGGTGACCAACCCGGTCTCGTACGCGGCGACGATCGCCTGGGCGCGATCACGCAGCTGCAGCTTCGACAGGATCCTGGCGATGTGCGTCTTGACCGTGGCGTCGCTGAGCTGCAGCTGCGCCGCCAGCTCCGCGTTGCTGAGCCCCCTGGCGAGCAGCCGCAGCACCTCCACCTCGCGCGGCGTCAGCCCGGACAGGTCACGATGGAGCGTGGCGGTGCGGGCGTCCCGGGTCGCGTACCGCTCGATGAGCCGCCGCGTGATCGACGGCGCCAGCAGCGCGTCACCGTCCCGGACCAGCCGCACCGCGCCGACGAGGTGCTCGGGGCTGACATCCTTGAGCAGGAACCCGCTGGCCCCCGCCGACAGCGCCGCGTAGACGTACTGGTCGAGGTCGAACGTCGTGAGGATGATGACCCGCGGCGCGGCCCCCGTGACGGGCCCGCCGAGGATCCTGCGGGTCGCCTCGAGCCCGTCCATGCGCGGCATCCGCACGTCCATGAGCACCACGTCGGGCCGGGTACGCCGGACCGCGTCGACCGCCTCGGCCCCATCGGCCGCGTCCGCGACCACCTCGATCCCACTCGCCGTGAGAATCATCCGGAACCCGGTCCGCACCAACGCCTGATCGTCAGCGACGACCACCCGCAACGGCTCGCTCACGAACCCTCCCTCCACCACACTCCGGACCACGATGCACCGCCCCCGCCCACCCGGCGTTGCCACTGTAAGGATTCACGGGGCCATCCCGACCGACCGTGCCGCTCGCCGGAGATCGCCGGCCGTCGCCGCGATGCCCGGACACTGCCCTTCACGCCGCCGCCATGATCGAAGGACAGCCCTGGCCACGGGCACGGCCGGAGCCATCCTTCGATCATGACGTGGGTGGCAGCGTTCAACGATGGACGAGGCCCGGCAGCAGCCGCGCAGATCGCCGGACCACCTCGGGGACCGCGGCATCGCCAACTCACCACAACCACCACGGACAAGGTCGCACCGACCCCACCGCCGCGCCCGCAATGTCGGCGAACGGCGTTGCACCCGCGCTGCTGGGGTGGTGGCGGCGTATGTAGGGGAACGGCGTGCTGTCGGTGGTGCTGCTGGGGAACGGCGCGGTGTTTGCGTTGCGGGATGGCACGTTCGCAGAGACGGGGGCAAGTGCCGCGCTGCTGAGGGCAGCGCTGAGGGGACGGGCGCTCTCCGCACTGGGGATTGACGCGGTGTCGGCACGGACGGCGCGTCGGTGCGGGACCGTGCACTGTCTGCGTTGCTGGGGAACGGCGCACGGAATGGCGCGATGTCCGTGTTGCTGGAGACGGCGCTCTGTCCGGGTCGTTGCGGGACGTCGCGCGGATTGCGCTGCTCGGGAATGGCGCGTTTTGCAGGGGGTCGGCGCTGCGTCCGGGAGTTGGGGACGGTGCGCTGACAGGGGGTGGCGCAAGGGGCCGGGTTGGAGATGCTGCGTTTGTGGAGGACGGGTGTTGTTGGGGACGGCGCAGCGGTCGGGTGGTTGGGAGGCGGCGCAGGTGCTGGGTCGGCACGGCGCGTTGTGAGAGGAGGGTGCGGTGTCCGCGTTGCCGGGGCGGTGTGGTGTTGGGACGGTCCAGCGGCCGGGTATTGAAAGACGGTGCGTCGGCGGGGAATGGCGCAGGGGTCGGGTTGGGGACGGCGGGCTGTCTGCGTTGTGGAGGACGGTGTCGGTGCTGCCGGGGCGGTGTGGTGTGGTGTTGGGACGGTGCAGCGGCCGGGTGGTTGGGGTGGCGCAGATGCTGGGTCGGGGACGGTGCGTTGCGGGAGAACGGTGTGGTGTCCGCGTTGCCGGGGCAGCGTGGTGTCGGCGGCGGCGCAGCGGTTTGGGTAGTTGGAAGACGGTGCGTGCGTTGGCGGGGACGGCGCAGGGGCCGGGTTGGGGACTGTCGGCTGTCTGCGTTGTGGGGACGCTGCGTCGTTCGTGCTGATGGGGCGGGCGCAGCATCCGGAAAAGTTGGGGGACGGTGCGTTCAGGGTTGGTGCAGCGTCTGTGGAGCTGGGGGACGGCGAGGTGTCGGTGTTGGGGCAGCGCGGCGTTGGGGACGGCGTGCAGCCCGGGTGGTTGGGGGACGGTGCAGCGTCCGGGGTGATTGGGAACGGTGTGCAGCGCGGGTAGTCGGGGGACGGCGCGGCCGCAGGGAAGGGTGCAGCGTCCGGGTAGGTGGGGACGGGGCGGTCTGCTGGTGCGGGGGAAGTGCGGGTGGCGGTCAGTTCATGTCGGAGAGCCGCTTCAGGTGGCGCAGCATCGCGGTCTCCCGGTGAGTGGCCGGGGAGGAAGGCGTCGCCCGTGACTGCATGGATGGCCAGCAGCGCCGAGGCGGCGGGGAAGGGGGCCGGGGATGGGGGCGCCGGGTGGTGGGGTGGGCGGGTCATGGGGCGGGGATCGGGATGGTGGCGTGGACGCGGAAGCCGCCGGTGGGGGTCGGGCCGGCGGACAGGGTGCCGTCGTGGACGGTCAGGCGGTCGCGGAGGCCGGCCAGGCCGCGGCCGCTGCCAGGGTCGGCGGAGGTGTCGGCGCCGCCGCCGGTGTCGGTGACGTCGACGTGCAGGGTGTCGGTGGTGTGGTCGACGGTGACGGTGACCGAGGCGCCCACGGCGTGCTTGACCGCGTTGGTCAAGGCTTCCTGCACCACCCGGTACGCCGCCAGCTCCACCCCCGCGGGCAGTGGCACCCGCGTGCCGGTCTGGACGACCTCGACGGGGACGCCGGTGCGGCGGACGCGGTCGGCGAGGACGTCGAGCTGGTCGAGGCCCGGCGTCGGGGCGAGGTCGGGGCCGTCGCCGTCCATCGTGAGCAGGCCCATGACGTGGCGCAGCTCGACCATCGCGGCGCGGCCGCTCGACTCGACCGCCAGCAGGGCCTCGCGGGCCAGGTCGGGCTCGGTGTCCAGGACGGTGCGGGCGGCGCCGGCCTGGACGACCATCATGCTGACGCTGTGGCTGACCACGTCGTGCAGCTCGCCGGCGAGCCGGGCGCGCTCCTGCTGGACGGCGAGGCTCGTCGCGGTCGTCTGCTCCCGCTGCAGGGCCAGGGCCCGCTGCTTCCAGACGTGGATCGCGTTGGCGGTGAGGCTGACCGCGCACAGCAGCAGGAACACCGCCAGCCCCGGCCCCGCCTCCGTCTCCGCGTCGCCCCGGCCGCTGGCGAGCAGGGCCACGGTGGCCACGATGACGCTGCCGATCGCGAGGGCCCGGTGGCGGCTGTACAGCGCGGCACTGTAGGCGGCGATGACGAAGCACACCAGCGCCGGCGTCGGGTCGAACCCGGGCTCCGCGCGCAGCAGCAGCGCGGCCACGACGATGACCCACAGCGAGGCGACCGGGAACCTGCGGCGGGTCACCAGCGGCAGCGCCAGGAGGGCGGCCAGGACATACTGCCCGGTGGACGGCTCGTCGGGGACGAAGTGCGGGCCCGGGTCCAGGTCCGGCGGCTCGGGGACCGGTGGCAGGCGCAGGTCGGGCACCCGCATGTGCCGGTCGTCGTCGAAGACGAAGTCCGGCGCGGGTGCGTCGCCGGGCTGTGACGTGCTGCTGACCGTGACCAGCGTGAGCACCAGCGCGAGGACGGCGTCGGCGGCCCACGCCCACCTGCTCAGCTTCGGCATCGGGCCGCTCACGCGCCACAGCTCGGCGCCGATCGCCCGCAGCTGCCGCCGCACGAACCCGATGTCCACGGCCCAAGTCTGCCAAGCGCCCCGCCCCCTGGCATCGGCTTCAAAGACCACACGCCGCCGCGCGGTGTAGTCCAAAAGGATGACCCACCCGCCGGAGACCGTCACCGTGGCCGACGTGCCGGAGGCCGCCCGCTTCCTACGGTCGGAGCATCCAAGCGAGACGACCGCGGAGGTACACGTGAGCGCGCCACTCATCCAGATCAGCGACGTGAGCAAACGGTACGACGACGGCCCACCCGCCCTCGCCGGGCTGACGCTTCGGATCGACGCCGGTGAGGCCGTCGCCGTGCTGGGCGCGTCCGGCAGCGGCAAGTCCACGCTGCTCAACCTGATCGCCGGGCTGGACCGGCCCACGTCCGGCAGCGTCACCGTCGACGGCGTGCGGGTCGACGGGCTCGGCGAGGCCGCGTCCGCGAAGTACCGCCGCGCCCGCATCGGCATGGTCTTCCAGTTCTTCAACCTGGTCGACGACCTGACCGTGCACGACAACGTCCTGCTGCCCGCGCAGCTCGCCGGCGTACCGAGGGGCGAGGCCACCGCGAGAGCCGGCGAGCTGCTGGAGAAGCTGGGGGTGCGGCGGCACGCGAAGGCGTTCCCGGGCCGGCTCTCCGGCGGTGAGCGGCAGCGGGTCGCCGTCGCGCGCGCCCTCATGAACCGCCCGTCGCTGCTCCTCGCCGACGAGCCGACCGGCGCCCTGGACACGGCGTCCGGCCGCGAGGTCCGCGACCTGCTGACCGCCCTGCACCGCGACGGGCAGACCGTCGTCCTCGTCACCCACGACGTGACCCTCGCCCACGAGTGCGCCACGAGGACCGTGGAGCTCGTCGACGGCCGCCTCAGCCGCGACGTCAAGCACGGCATCCAAGCGGAGGTGGTGGCGTGAGTGGCCAGCGGAGCGTCTCGGGCCGCTCACCGGTATGGCTGGTTGGCTCAGGCCGACGCCGGAGCGCAGCGGAGGTGGTGGCGTGAGTGGCCAGCGGAGCGTCTCGGGCCGCTCACCGGTATGGCTGGTTGGCTCAGGCCGACGCCGGAGCGCAGCGGAGGTGGCGGCGTGAGCGGCCAGCGGAGCGTCTCGGGCCGCTCACCAGTATGGCTGGTTGGCTCAGGCCGACGCCGGAGCGCAGCGGAGGTGGCGGCGTGAGCGGCGTGGGCAGTGTCGTGCGGGCCGGCGGGCGGCGGAGGGTCCAGTCGGTCGTGATGGCGTTGACGACCATGCTCGCCGTTTCCGCGTCGGTACTGGCAGCAGGCCTCCTCGACGCTTCCCGGGCGCCCTTCGACCGGGGCTTCGCCAAGCAGCAGGGCGCCCACCTGACGGCCACGTTCGACGCGGGCGCCGTCACCGCGGACACCGTCGCCGCCACCGCGAAGGCGGCCGGCGCGACCGCGTCCGCCGGCCCGTTCAGGACCGTGTCGCTGCGCCCGACGACGGTCAGTGGCAGCCGCATCCCGCCGGGGCTCCAGCTGCCGCCCGCGATCCTCGCCGGCCGCGCCGACCCCGGCGGGCCCGTCGACCGGCTCGACCTGACCGCCGGCCGGTGGGCCACCGCCGCGGGGGAGATCGTGTGGGCGGCCGGCCGGTCGCCGCTGGAGGTCGGCGACCGGCTCACGTTCACCGATTCGCCCGGCAGCCCCACGCTCACCGTCGTTGGTCTCGCCAGGTCGGTCGGGACCAGCGCCGAGGCGTGGACGACCCCCGACCAGCTGACTGCGCTGCTCAGCGGCGACGTCAAGGGCGGTTTCCAGATGTTGTACCGCTTCGCCGACGCCGCCACCGACGCGCAGCTCACCGCGCACCGGACCGCCGTCGCGGGCGCCGTGCCCGCCGACGCGATGACGGGCGCCGCCTCGTACCTCACCGTGAAACGCGACGCGGAGCGCCGGGCGGCGACGTTCGTGCCGTTCGTGGTCGCGTTCGGGGTGCTCGGGCTGTGCATGTCGGTGCTCATCATCGGCGTCGTGGTGAGCGGTTCGGTCGGCGCCGCGACCCGCCGCATCGGCATCCTGAAGGCCGTCGGCTTCACCCCGGCCCAGGTCACCCGCGCGTACATCGGCCAGGCGCTGATCCCGGCCACCGTCGGCGCCGCGCTCGGCGTGCTGCTGGGCAACCTCGCCGCGGTGCCGGTCCTGGCGGACGAGAGCGACGCGTTCGGCACCGCCTCGATGACGGTGGCGCCGTGGGTGAGCGTGGTCGTGCCGCTCGTCGCGCTCGCCGCGGTCGTGCTGACCGCGTTCGTGCCGGCGCTGCGGGCCGGCCGGCTGCGCACCGTCACCGCCCTGGCCGTCGGCCGCACCCCGGCCAGCGGGCGCGGGCGGACGGCGCGGCGGCTGCTCGGCCGCCTGCCGCTGCCCCGGCCGGTGAGCCTGGGGCTGGCGAACCCGTTCACCAGCCCGTCCCGCTCCGCGACGATCGTGGCGGCGGTCGCCCTGGGCGCGCTCGGGGTGACGTTCGGGGTCGGCCTCGCCGCGTCCCTCGCCGGCATCCAGGAGGGACTCAACCGCCGCACCGCCGGCGCCGTCGTCGCCCACGCGTTCACGTTCGGTCCCGGCCCCGGTGGTCCCGCCGGCCCGCCGGCACCGGGCCAGCCAGGCCAGCAGGGCGGTCCGGGCGGTTTGGGTGGCCCCAGCGCCCCGGTGAACGCCGGCCAGCCACCCGGTTCGGGGCAGAACGGCAAGGGCGGCCCGCAGACGGACGCCGAGGCCCTCGGGAAGGTGCAGGCCGCGATCGACGCGCAGCCCGGCACCCGCCGGTGGTTCACCACGGGGCACGCCGAGGTCGGGGTCTCCGGCCTCACCACCCCCGCCGACGTCGTCGCCTTCACCGGGGACTCCTCCTGGGGCGCGTACAAGATGATCTCCGGGAAGTGGTTCGACGGGCCGGGCCAGATCGTGGTGCCGACCGCGTTCCTGCGCGCCACCGGGCTCAAGGTCGGCGACACGGCCACGCTGACCGACGCCGGGCGCTCGCTCAAGGTCCGGATCGTGGGGGAGTCGCTCGACCTGAGCGACGACGGCCGGGGCGTCGTCACCGACGCGGCCACCCTCACCGCCCTCGGCACCGTCGTCGAGCCGGAGTCGGTCGAGTTCCACGTCGACCTCGACCCGGGCGTCACCGCCAAGTCCTATGTGGACGCGCTGAACAAGGTCCTGGAGCCGCTCGGCGGCGGCGCCGACGTCAACGTCGGGGAGATCAGCGAGACCGTCGTCGCCATGGACACGCTCGCCGCGACGCTCACCCTGATGCTCGTCGTCGTCGCCGGGATGGGCGTGCTCAACACGGTCGTGCTCGACACCCGCGAACGCGTGCACGACCTCGGCGTGTTCAAGGCCCTCGGCATGTCGCCCCGGCAGACGGTCACGATGGTCCTCACCTCGGTCACCGGCACCGGCCTGCTCGCCGGCGCGATCGGGGTCCCGCTCGGCATCGTGCTCCACCACGCGGTCCTGCCGGCGATGGGCCGCGCCGCCGACACCGGCATCCCGGCGTCCTACATCGAGGTGTACGCCCCGCTGATGGTCCTGCCGCTGGTCCTCGGCGGTCTCGTCATCGCCGGCGCCGGCGCCCTCCTGCCGGCGGGCTGGGCCGCCAAGACCCGGACCGCCACGGCACTACGCACCGAGTAGCAGCGGATCCCAACGGGGCCGGGCGAGAAACCGCCCGGCCCCAGAGGTGCGTGTTCAGCGCGTGGCGGGCACCACCCACCGCGGTGCCGCACCGGTCAGCGCGGCGGGAGCGCCCTGCGTACATGAGCCGCCGACGGGAGGAAGAGCAACCGTGTATCGGGCGGGCCAGCCGATATGCTGGCCGGTGATGAAACAAGCGGGTGAAACAGAGCAGCGGCAGCGCGTCACCATCCGCGACGTCGCTCAGCAGACAGGCCTGTCCATCGCGACCGTGTCGCGGGTGCTCAACGGCCGTGCCAACGTCGCGCCCGGCACCCGGGACCGGGTCCTCGAGGCGATGGGCGGCCTCGGCCGGCAGGCGCCGCGGCGGCGCGGGTCGGGCGCGGAGAAGGCGGACAACGGCGTCTATGTGCGCTGCCCGTACGTGCTGACGGACTACTTCGGGCTGATCGTGTCCGCCATCGCGGAGGCGCTCGACGTGCACGGCATGCACGCGATCGTCGACGCCGGCGAGTCGTCGTGGAAGCGCACCGAGGTGCTCAAGACGCTGACCGGCTGGCCGCAGGTCGCGGGCGCGCTGCTCATCCTGCCGTCGGAGCCGGAGGAGGACCTGGAGCGGCTGCGCGACCAGGGCTTCCCGTTCGTGGTCGTGGATCCGCGCACGTCGCCGCCGCGCGACATCGCGGCCGTGTCGGCGGCCAACTTCGCCGGCGCCCGGCGGCTCGTGACGCACCTGACGGAGCTCGGGCACCGCCGCGTCGGCATCCTCGGCGGGCGCCCGGGCTGGATGGCCAGCAGCGACCGGCTCGCCGGCTGGCTCGCGCCGCTCGTCGGCGCCGGCGTGCTGCCCTCGCCCGACCTGGTGCGCGCCGTGTCCGACCCGACGGTGGAGGAGGGGCACCGCGCCGCCGGTGAGCTGCTCGACCTGCCGGAGCGGCCGACGGCGATCGTCGCGTTCAACGACAAGATGGCCGTCGGGGCGCTGCGCGCCGCCGCCGACCGGGGCCTGCGCGTGCCGCACGACCTGTCGGTCGCCGGCTTCGACGACATCGAGCTCGCCCGGGCCACGCACCCCGCGCTCACCACGGTCCGCCAGCCGCTCGGCGAGATGGGGCGGATGGCGGTCAGCCTGCTCGGCCGGATGCTCGCCGGGCACGAGCTCGACGCGCTGCACGTGGAGCTGGCGACCGACCTCGTGGTGCGCGGCTCGACCGGTCCGGTCCCGTCTTGACGCGTGTTTCATAGAAACTTCCATCGAATCCTGAAAAAAGGTTGACACGCTGCTGCGGCGGCGTGTTTCCTTCGTGTTACAGGCGTCGATGGATTCCGCGCGCCTCCACCATCCGCAGAAGGAGGCGCCGTGAGGCGATCCATCTCCGTGGCTGCCGTCGCGCTGGTCACCGCCGGCGCCCTGAGCGCCGCAGCCGCCCCGGCGGCGGCGAACGCCCGGCCCGGCGCCCTGGTCACGGGCACCTACTCGACCGGCGCCGCGCACTGGCAGCCGCTGCCCGACGCCCGGGTCGGCGCCGGGGCCGGCACCCAGGCCGACGCGACCGTCGTCGTCGACCCGAGCCGGACGCGGCAGTCGTACACCGGTATCGGCTTCTCGATCGACGAGACCTCCGTGTCGAACCTGTGGAAGCTCACCCCCGCCGAGCGCGACCGCGCCGTCCGGCTGCTCGTCGACCCGCGCACCGGCGCCGGCCTGGACCGCTTCCGGCTCACCATCGGCAGCCCCGACCTCATCGAGCACCTGCCGTTCTGGTCCTACGACGACCTGCCCGCCGGCGTCACCGAGGACCCCGACCTGCGGTACTTCTCCATCCAGCGCGACATCGACCTGCACATCGTCGACACGATCAAGCTGATCCAGAAGTACAACCCGCAGGCGACGTTCCTCGCCTCCGCGTGGAGCGCCCCGGCGTGGATGAAGACCAACAACAAGTTCCTCGGCGAGGTCGCCCTCAAGCCCGGCAGCACCAGCGAGTACTACCAGGTCGGCAAGCTTCGCGACGACCGCATCGACGTGTTCGCCCGCTACTACGTCAAGTACGTCCAGGCGTACGCCCGGCTCGGCATCCGCGTCGACGCGCTGACGCTGCTCAACGAGCCCGGTATGGACGTCGTCTACCCGGCCATGGACATCAGCGTCGAGCAGCAGCAGAAGCTGTCCGTCGCGATCGACCGCGAGCTGCGCAAGGCCCGCCTCGACGTCGACCTCTACATCCACGACTTCAACTTCTGGGACTGGCGCGACCCGAACAGCACCGCCACGAAGAACTACTACCGGGTGCTCGACGACCCGGCCGCCGCACGGGCCGCCGACGCGATCGCGTTCCACCCGTACTGGGGCGACCCCACCGTCATGCGGGACGCCTACGAGCAGACCGGCAAGCCCGTGCACCTCACCGAGACCAGTGACCTGTCCCCGGCGACGGTCCTCGCCGACTTCCGTCTCGACGCGTCCTCCTACGTCATGTGGGCGCAGGCGACCGACCAGGACGGCGGCACCCTGCACTGGACCCCGGCCCGCGACAACAACGTCGACTGGGACGAGGTCGCCCGCACCACCAAGTGGCCGGACCGGCTCGTCAAGGTGGACACCGCTTCCCGCACGTTCACCGTCCGCGACGAGCTCTACCAGCTCGGGCAGTTCAGCCGGTACCTGACGCCCTCGCACGTCCGGGTCGCCTCCAGCGGTACCGCGGCCGGGATCGGCAACGTCGTCTTCCGTGACCGGCACGACGGCTACGTCGCGGTCATCGGCAACGCGCTCGACACCGACCGCACCGTGCGGGTCGTGCTCGCCGGGAAGTCGTTCGTCGCCACCGTGCCGGCGCACGCCTACGCCACGTTCCGCTGGGACGCCGACCTGCCCCACGGCCGCAACCACGCCCCCGTCCTGCGCGACCCGGGCCCGCTCGTGGTCGACCAGTACGCCACCACGACGCTGCGGCTGCAGGCCACCGACGCCGACCGCGACGCCCTGTCCTACTACGCCACGTACCTGCCCGACGGCGTGACCGTCGACGCCGCCACCGGCGCCGTCTCACTGCACCCGACCGTCGCCGGCGCCTTCGACCTCACGGTCACGGCCACCGACGGGCGTGCCGCCGCCTCGCGCACGGTCCACGTCACCGTCCGGCCGCACGGCGCGCCCGTGGGGGAGAAGGTCGAGGCCGAGGCGTACGTGGCGCAGCACGGCTGGACCGACGGCGGCCCGAACTTCATCGAGTCCAACCCCGCCGCCAGCGGGGGGAAGAACGTCGGGTGGACCGCCGCCGGCAACTGGCTCGCCTACCGCCTCGACGTCGCCGCCGGCACCTACGACGTGGAGCTGCGCGTCGCGACCGGCACCGGCGGCCCGCTGCCCGGCGCGATCTCGCTGCGCGCCGCGACCGGCGCGGTCCTGGCCACGGTGTCCGTGCCGGACACCGGCGGGTGGGGCGCCTACCAGTCCGTCCACGTCCCGGTCACCGTCGCCACCGCCGGCGACCAGCAGCTGACCCTGTTCTGCGAGACCGGCGGGTTCAACATCGACTACCTGCGGCTGACCTGACCGGTCCGTCGCGCCCGGCCCCGCCGGATCCTGGGTCCCCAGGATCCGGCGGGGCGTCGTCATGCGGAGCCGAACGTTACGGGCGCGGCACCAGGCGGTAAATTCTCCGGCTTCGTGGGGCGGCTCACACCTGTCACAGAGTGCTCCAATGCCTGTTCCCGGGGGTTCGGGACCTAACGACCCATGGGAATGCATGAGATTCGCCAGGGCGCCACCGAGTAACTTTCGCCTATACACTGCGCAGCGGTCCTGATCACGCACAGCCAACTGAAGAATCGGAGTGCGCGCCGCGATGCGTCCTTCCACTCAGTCCGCGACACCTCGTCGTCTTTTCGGCGGTGGCCGATGACCGGGTACGGGCTCACCCGCCGGCAGATGTCCGGCGGCGGCGTCTGGCTCTTCCAGATCGGCGCCAGCTCCCCGATGGCGGTCCTGGCCGGCGGTATCGTGGCCACCTACGCCTCGACCGGGATGGTCGCCACCCCGCTGACCTTCCCCCTGCTCGGCATCGCGCTTGCCCTGCTCGCCGTCGGGTACGTGTCGATGGCCCGCAACGTGCCGCACGCCGCCCCCGCCTACGCCCTGCTCGCGCACGGCTTCGGACCGACCGCGGGCATCATCGGCGGCGCCCTCGCGCTGGTCTTCTACTCGTGCATCCAGATGAGCCTGTACGGCCTGGTCGGCGCCACCCTCGCCGAGTTGCTCGGCGGCAACTGGGTCGTGTGGGCCGCGGTGCTCTGGCTCGCCGTCGCCGTCTGCGGGCTGCTGCACGTGTCGCTGTCCGCGTTCGTCGTCGGGACGGTGCTCTGCGTCGAGCTGGTCGTCATCGCGCTGTTCGACCTGGCCGCGTTCGCCCACCCCGCCGGCGGGTCCATCAGCACCGAGCCGATCAGCTTCCCCGGCCTGTGGGCGCCCGGCATCGGTGGCGCCCTCGCGCTCGGCATCGCGGCGTTCATCGGCTTCGACACGGCCCCCGCCTACAGCGAGGAGGTCCGCACCAGCCGCAGCATCACCCGCGCCACCATCGGCGCCCTCATCTTCATGCCGCTGTTCTACGGGCTGTCAGCCTGGGCGCTCGCCGCGACCGTCGGCGCCGACCGGATCGCCGCCGTCGCCGCCGACCCCGAGGCGGGTCTGCCCTTCAACGTCCTCGACGAGTGGTACGGCAGCGGCCTCAGCCTCCTCGCCACGATGCTGCTCATCACCTCGGTCTTCGTCGCGATGCTGTCCTTCCACAACGTCCTCGCCCGCTACGCCTTCGGGATGGCCCGCGAGGGCGTCCTGCCGGCGTGGCTGGCCCGCACCGGCGCCAGCGGGCAGGCCGAGGGCGCCCCGACCGGCGGCTCGGTCCTGCAGAGCGCGAGCGCGCTCGTGGTCGTCGGCGTGTTCGTCGTCCTCGGCGCCGACCCGATCACCGTGCTCTTCACCTGGCTGTCCGCGGCCGGCGCCATCGGGATCATGCTGATGCTGGTGCTCATCTCGGCCGGCAGCATCCGGTACTACCGGCGTGGCGGCGGCTCCCGCGAAGGCCTCCTGGTCAGCACCGTGCTGCCGAGCCTGGGCGTGATCGCGGGCACCGGAATCCTGCTCGTCACGCTCACGAACCTCTCCTCGCTGCTGGGGATCGCCGGCGACTCGATCCTGCAGGCCGTCATCCCCGCCGCCGTGCTCACCACCGTCCTCGTCGGGGCGGTCTGGGCGCTCATGCTGCGGTCGCGCCGGGCGCCGGTGCTCGCCGACGTCGGGCGCGGCAGACCGGACCCGCTGCGGGTCCTGGACCGCCGGCTCAAGGACCTCGATGTTTGAGACCGATCCGGCGGTGGCGCCACCGGCCGCCTCATACGGCCCCTCCGGCTCCCCGTTCTCGTCCGGCCCTTCGTCCGGCCCTTCGTCCGGCCCTTCGTCCGGCCCCTCCGGCTCCTCGTTCTCGTCCGGCCCTTCGTCCGGTTCCTCGTCCGCGCACGGTTCCTCGTCCGCGCACGGTTCCTCGTTCACGCCGGGCGGCGACTCGACGTACGACCGGGTCCCGCGGCCGCACCGCCGGTTCGTCCACGACGCCGCCGAACCCGACAGCCGTCACCTGCGCGCGGTCCCGCCGGAGGGGCCGCGCGGCAGGGGCGACGGCAACCCCGAGGCCGACGTCACCGCCGCGTTCCGGGGCGAGGTCGTCTCCCGGCTGCGGCGCTTCTCCGTCCTGCACACCCGGCACGTGTGGGAACGCCGCCGCCGCGACCCGCTCAGCCCCCACGGCGTCGCCCTGTTCTACCTCGAGCGCGGCGTGCCGGTGCTGCAACAGCTGCGGACCGCGACCCGCATCTTCCTCGCCGACGACGAGGCCAACGACCTGCCGATGCTGCTGTACGGCCTGGCCCGGCACGCGCACGAGGGCTACCAGGCCGACCCCGGCTTCGACCCGCGGACGCAGATGGTCAACAAGTGCGACCCGATGTCGGCCACGGCGGTGTTCGCCGGCATCGGCGTGTGCACCCTCGACACCCCGTACGGCACCTGGGCCGACGCCCAGCGGCAGGCGGCCAACGAGTTCGACCTGCCCGGCCGGTGCTTCGCCCGCCTCATCGACGGCACCCGGCTGCTGCTGGACCGCGGCGGGCGCAAGCAGTTCAACGGCCTCACCGTCGAGAGCTCCGTCGACGACACCAACACGCACTACGGCGTGCCGAGCATGCAGTGGCGCTGGAACCCGGCGCTTTCCGAGATCGAGCCGCACGATCCCACGTACCACGTGTGGCGCTGGATGAGCGAGCTCGGCCGGATCGTCGACGTCGGGTCGCAGCCGAGGTGAGCGCCCTCCCGGACCCGACCATCGGCGGTCGCCTCGACCAGCTGTACGCCGACCTGACCCGGCACTCCGACTACGACCTCGGCTTCCCCGGCGCCACCGACCTGCCCGACATGACCGCCGTGTCGCGCTTCGAGCGGGTCCTGCTGAACAACGTCGGGCACCCGTACGCCGCAGGCGGCTCGTACCGGCTGCACACGAAGGTCGTCGAGCACGAGGTCGTCCAGTTCGTCGCCGACCTCGTCGACGCGCCGCTGGACAACCGCCACGGGTACGTGACGACCGGCAGCACCGAGAGCAACCTCTGGGCCCTGTGGCAGGCCCGCCAGCACCTCCCGGGCGCGGCTGTGTTCGCCTCCACCGCCGCGCACTACAGCATCGCCAAGAACGCCGAGCTGCTCGGCATGCGGCTGCACCAAGTCCCCGCCGACGACCGCGGCGAGATGCGCTACGACGACCTGCGCGCCGCCGTCGCCCGGCGCCGCCGCCCCGGCGCCGGCGCCATCGTCGTCGCCACCGTCGGCACCACCATGACCGAGGCCGTCGACGACGCCGCCCTGATCGACAAGACCCTCGCCCTCGCGGGCATCGACCCCGCGCAGCGCTGGATCCACGCCGACGCGGCCCTCGCCGGCATCCCCCTGGCGCTCTGCGACCCGCTGACCCGGCCCGGCTTCACCTTCGCCGACGGCGTGCACTCCTTCGCCGTCAGCGGCCACAAGTTCCTCGCCACGCCCTTCCCCTGCGGGATCGTGGTCGCCCTCGCCGACCGCCACACCGGCCGGGGCAGCATCACCTACACCGCCGCCCCGGACAGCACCATCACCGGCTCCAGGTCCGGCCACGCGCCGCTGTGGCTCTGGTACCTGCTGCGCCACTGGGGCCTGCCGGGCCTGCGCGGGCGGGCCGCCGCCGCCAGGGACCTCGCCGGCTACACCGAGCGGCAGCTGCGCGGCATCGGCTGGCCAGCGTGGCGCGCCCAGGAGCACGCCTTCACCGTCGTCTTCCCCCGCCCGCCGCAGCCCCTCCTGGACCGCTGGCCGCTCGCCACCGACGACCGCGGCAACGCCCACGTGGTCTGCATGCCGGGCAAGACCCGCGAACTGGTCGACCGCTTCGTCGCGGACCTCGCCCACGCCCTCAAGGGCGTCGCCGCCCTGCCGAACTCGATGGCCTGCTGACCGGGGTCACGAGCGAGGCGCCGGCCGTGATCAGGAGCAGGCCGAGCGCCGTCAGGGTCATGGTGTCGACGCCGGTCACCGGCAGCGACGCCGAGCCGTGGTGGTGACGGCGACGGCCATGGCGCGGGCGGTGCCGTCCGGGGCGGTGCCCTGGGCGAGCATGGTGTGGCTGCCCTCGGCGAGCCCCGCCGGGATGGTCACCGGGGCGCTGAACCCGCCGCTCGCGTCGGTGGTGACGGTGGCGAGCGTCGCCGGGGCGCTGTAGATGCTGACGACCACCGTCGAGAACGGGGCGAAGCCACTACCGATGAACGTCAGCGGCTGCCCGGGCGCGATCGAGGTGATCGGCCCCCGGTCGGTGGTCAGCTTGAGCGGCGTCCGCGGCGGGGCCGGTGGGGCGGCCGGGGCGATCGCCGTGGCCGGCGCCGAGGCGGTGCTGACCACCGAGTCGCCGGCGACGGAGTGGGCGACGACCGTCACCGTGTACGACTGGCCGGCGACCGCGCCGAGCACGCAGCTGGTGATGGTGCGCGAATCGGTGGTGCAGGTGGCCGGCCCCGGGACGGCGGACGCGGTGTACCCGGTGACGCCGGGGTCGCTCGCGACGGTCCACTCCGCCAGCACCGAGGAGACCTGGCCCTTGGCCGTGACGCCGGCCGGGGCGGGGTGGCGGACGGTGAACGAGAGCTCGCGCTCGCCGGTGCGGCCGCCGGCGTCCGTGACCCTGACGGTGACCGTCGTCGTGCCGGCGGCCGTGGCGGTGCCGCTGATCCCTCCGGTGGCGGCGTCCAGGGTCAGCCCGGCCGGCAGCGAGCCGGCGCTGACCGTTCACGTGAACGGCCCCATCCCGCCCGTCACCGCCGGCGTGCCGGAGTACGCCGTGCCGACCGAGGCACCGGGCAGCGCGCCGGTGGTCACCGCGAGCGACTGGTCCTCGATGTAGGCGGCGGTCACGTACAGCGGCTGCGCGCCCACGGGCACCGTCGAGGTCACCGTGGCGGTGCCGGTGTCCACGACGCTGACCGTGCCACTCATGGCGTTCGTGACGACCAGCGTGCCGCCGCCGGGCGTGAACGACAGGCCGACCGGCATGGCCCCGACCGTGATCGGCGCCCCGCCGTGTTGGTGGTCAGGTTCACCACGCTGACCGACCCGGCGCCGGCGCACGCGACGTACGCGGTCGTGCCGCCGGGCGAGATCGCCACACCGTACGGTATGGCGCCGACCGGTACCGTGGCCGTCACGGTGTTGGTGCTGGCGGCGATGACCGACAGCGTGCCGGCGCCCCGGTTGCTCACCAGCACCTTCGACCCGTCCGGGGTGATGGCCACGCCGAGCGGGTTGGTGCCCACCGCGATGGTGGCCGTGACGGTGCTGGTCGCGGTGTTGATGACGCTGACCGTGTTGTCGCCGCTGTTCGCCACGTACGCGCTGGCGCCGTCCGGCGTGACCGCGATGCCGGTCGGATCGGTGCCGACGGTGATCGTCGCCGACACCGTGAACGTGCCCGTGTCCACCACCGACACGTTGTCACTGCCGAAGTTCGCCACGTACACCTTCGACTCGTCGGGCGTCAGCGCGATGATGCCCGGCGTGGTGCCGACGTCGACGTACGTCTTGGCCCCGGGTGGCGGCGTTCACCTTGTAGAGCCGGTCGCCGTTGTAAGCCGCGACGTACATGGTCTGACCGTCGCCGGACGCCGCCAGCCACGCCGGCCCGTCGATCCCGGAGATCGTGCCGGTCACCGTCCCGGCCGTCACGTCCACCAACGACAGCGTGTCGTCGACGTAGTTGCTCACCATGGCCCGCAACACCGTCGACTCGACGCGCCCTCTGGGCACGGCGGCCTCAGCCCGGCCCGACGCCGCCTCCGCCCGCCCCGATGCCACTGATGCGGCTGATGCGGCGTCCACGACCACCACCGAAGTGACGCCGAGCACCACACCGACCACCAGCAACCTGAGCCCCATCACATTCCCGCCGCGCACGAAATCCCCCACAAGCAGGACCAGCCATGCACACGCTAGTGACCCAATCCCCTTTTTTCCGGCAAATCACTTCCATACCGACACCACCCCGCTGTCGAGACAGCTGTCCGGAATCCAACAAGTCCGATGAATGAATCCCCATCGGAGCGCTAGGTTCGCCGTAACGGGGGTCTGATGGTCGGCGTGGCGGCAGGTGCATCCCGCAGGGACCACCGCCCTCCGCAGCACGGCAGCCGCCGCGCCGGTCATGAGAACCACGCCCCAGCATCAACCACCCCAATGATCGAAGGCCGCTTCCGGTCGCACTGGTAGCCAGACCGATCCTTCGATCACGCCGGCGCATCTGTGTCAGACCTGCGAGCGTGCTGCCCACTTCTCGGTGCCCAGCGATGCTCTCGAGCGAATCCGGCGGCGGCACTGCCGATCCTCCGGCGCTTCCCGACCTGTCCAACGTCGCAATGTTGACCAGCCTGACGATCGAAGGCCGGTTCCGGTCGTGCTGGTGGCCAGATCGGTCCTTGGATCACGCCGGTGCATCAGCGTTGGACCTGCGAGCGTGCTGCCCAGTTCACGGTGCCCGGCGATGCTCCTGGGCGTAGCCGGCGGTGGCACCAGAGTCGCCGCACGCAGCCCGCACGGTGGCTACCGGGGCTGGTCTCCCGATCATCTGGCGCCTTCCGAACATGGCAATACGGCACGACTACCGCCCTGCCACGCCCGCTTCGGCTCGCGCCGGCCCGGGCCACGCCGGGTTCTGGTCGTGCCGGGCTCCGGCCCCGTCGGGCCTTGGGTCGCGTTGGGCTCGAGTCACGCCGAGCTGCGGGGCACCCCGGGTCGTGGGCACCCGGGTCGTGGGCACGTCAGGCCTCAGGTCGCGCCGGGATTCGGGCTTGCCGGCCCTGGTCGCGCCAGGCCCAGATCACCTCGGGCATCGGGCACGCCAGGCATCGGGAGCACTGGACCTCGGGTGCACCGGGCCCTGATCGCGCCGGACCCCAGGCGCACCCGGCCCTGGTCGCGCCGGGCTGCAGGTGTGCCGGGAGCTGGGCATGCCGGGGGTGAGGGACTTGAGGCTCGTGCGGCACAGCGGCGGACGCGGCCCAGCTGCTACCTCCGTGTGTGTGCCTCCTCAGAGCACGGCCGGAAGGGATGCGCCGGTGGACAGGCGTCCATGGCAAGCGACGGCCCGGTGCGCCCGACAGCCCAGTGCGCGCGTCGGACCGGTGCGCCCGGCGGGCCAGGTTGTCTGGCGGGCGCGGGCACACCGTCCGGCGGGCGGTGGGGGATGGCGCGGGCGGTGGGGGTTGTGGGTGGGTCAGGACAGGATGGTGGCGATGGTGGGCTCGTCGCCTGAGGTGAACGCTGTGAGCAGTGCGGCGAACTGGTCTGCTGGCAGGATGCGGATGCCGAGCTGCTCGGCCTTGTCGGCCTTGGAGCCGGCGCCGTCGCCGACGACGACCAGGTCGGTGCGCTTGGAAACGGAGCCGGAGGACTTGCCGCCCAGGCGTTCGACGGCCTCGTTGCCCTCGTCGCGGGTGAGGCCGGGGACGGAGCCTGTGACGACGACGGTCATCGGGGTGCCGTCGGGGTGGCGTAGCGGCAGGGCGATGGTGGCGCCGGGCGTGGGGGAGTCGGCGTCGGGGTCGTCGCCGGTGGTGGCGGCGGGTGGTGCGGGCAGGTCGGGCTCGGTCATGTTGACGCCGTGGGCGACGAGCTTCTCGATGACCGGGGCGAGGTCGACCAGCTCGGCGGCGATGGTCACGGCGCGCTCCGGGCCGATGCCATCGACCTGCTTCAGGTCCTCGACGGACGCGTCCAGCAGGGCCTGCATCGTGCCGAAGTGGCGGGCCAGGCGGCGGGAGATGGAGCGGCCCGTCATGCGCACGCCGAGGCCGGTCAGCACGCGGGCGAGCGGCTGGCTCTTGGAGGCCTCGATGGCGCCGACGAGCTTCGTCGCGGAGACCTCGCCCATTCGGTCCAGGCCGGCGACCGTCGGGACGTCGAGGTCGTAGAGGTCCGCCGGGTCGGTGACGAGGCCCGCGGCGACGACCATGTCGATGATCTTGCCGCCGAGGCCCTCGATGTCCAAGGAGTGGCGGGCGGCGTAGTACGCCAGGGACTCGTGGGCGCCGCAGACCCGGCCGCGGGTGCAGCGCCAGCGCTTCTGGGTGCGGTCGATCTCGCCGTCGCAGCGGGGGCAGGTGGCCGGCGGCTCGAACGGCACCGAGTCCGCCGGGCGCTCGTCGAGCTTGGCGCCGGTGACCTCCGGGATGACGTCGCCGGCGCGGCGGATGAACACCACGTCGCCCGGGCGCACGTTGCGCCGGACGAGGTCGTCGAAGTTGTGCAGCGTGGCGAACGTGACGGTCACGCCGTCGACCTGCACCGGCTCCAGCACCGCGACCGGGGTGATCACGCCGGTCCGGCCGATCTGCACCTTGATCTCCAGCAGCCGGGTCATGCGCGTGTCGGCGGGGAACTTGAACGCCACCCCCCACCGCGGCGCCCGGCTGGACGAGCCGGCGGCGTCGCGGTCGGCGGGCAGGTCGGCCTTGATGACCGCGCCGTCGATGCCGAACCCGAGCGTGCCCCGGCTCGCGCTGAGGGCGTGCACCGCGGTGAGGATCTCGTCGATGCTCTGGCACACGGGCGTCCCGGCGACCGAACCGCCGGTCGTGGCGACCCCGAGCCGCTCCAGCTCCGCCATCGCCTCCGAGTGCGGACCGGCCGGCGGCTCGTCGCGGTGCACGGAATAGGCGAAGAACGACAGCGGCGCGTCATAGGTGCGGTCCTGCGCGCGCAGCGTGCCGGCGGCGGCGCTGCGCGGGTGCGCGAACGCCTGCTCGCCGGTGCCCGTGCGCATCGCATTGGCCACCTCGAAGTCGGCGTCGGTCATGAAGACCTCGCCGCGGACCTCGAGCGTCAACGGCGACGCGAGCCGCTCCGGCAGCCCCGCCGCCCGCCGGGCCTGACCAGTGACGTCCTCGCCGGCGCGGCCGTCGCCGCGGGTCGCGACCTGCACGAGCCGGCCGTCGACATAGCGGGCGGCGATCGCCAGCCCGTCGATCTTCGGCTCGACGGTGAACCCGCTCACCGGCCGCCCCACGAGCTTCTCCAGGCGGGCCGCCCACTTGCGCAGCGTGTCCTCGTCGAACACGTTGTCGAGGCTGAGCATCGGGGTGCTGTGCACGACGTCGCCGACGACCCCGCCGCCGGCGCCGACGACCTCGGTCGGGGACTCGTCGGCCTTCCACTCCGGATGGGCCGCCTCCGTCGCCGCGACCCGGGCCAGCAGCGCGTCATACAGCGCGTCGTCCATGGCGAGGTCGGGCCCGCTGTAGTAGGCGGCGGCCGCCTCCCGGACCTCACCGACGGCGGCCCGATACTCCTCGGCGCTCGCGAACGGCTCCGCCCGCGCGGCGTCGACGACCAGCCCTGCACCAGCTTCCTGCACCACGGCATCCCCTCTCCAGATGCCAGCAGCCTAACCACGGGGTACGACAAAAACGGGGCACCGCAAACAACGGTGCTACCGTGCGTCCATGCCCGCCTACATCAAGTCGGTCACGTTCGACAGCGTGGACGCGCTGGTACTGGCCCGGTTCTGGGCCGCCGCGCTCGGCAGCGACGTCGACGAGGAGTCCACATCGGACAAGGCGTTCGTCGAGGCAGCGGGCTGGGGCGGCCCGAACATCTGGTTCGCCCGCGTGCCGGAGGGCAAGACCGCCAAGAACAGGGTCCACTTCGACCTGCGGGCGCCCGGCAGCGTCGCCGACGAGGTCGCCCGGCTGCGGGCGCTCGGCGCCACGGTCCTGCAGGCGGGCGACGACCTGACGGTCATGGCGGACCCCGAGGGCAACGAGTTCTGCGTCGAATAGGCAGAAAAGCCCAGGGTCATCCGAACGGCCATTTCCGTCCCCGCAACGACCCCCAGCACGCGGTATACCGGCCGGCACGGCGTACCGTGGCAGCGCTAACATCAACATGGGGGGAGGGCGATGCGTCCAACGAGCCAGGGCCGGGCAGCGGTCATGAACGACGTCGCGCGACTCGCCGGCGTGTCCCACCAGACCGTGTCCCGGGTCCTCAACCAGCACCCGAGCGTCAGCCCCGCCACGCGTGAGCGGGTGCTCGAGGCGGTCCGGCAGCTCAACTACCGCCCCAACGCGATGGCCCGGGGCCTCGCGGGGCGGCGTTCGCGGGTGATCGGCGTCGTCAGCTTCGACACGATCCTCTACGGCCCCGCCTCGACGCTGCTGGGCATCGAGCGCGCCGCCCGCGCCGCCGGCTATGGCGTCAGCATCGTCACGCTGGAGCAGGTCGACCACAGCGGCATGGTGTCCGCCCTGGAGGCCCTCGCGGACCAGTCCGTCGCCGGCGTCGTCGTCATCGCCCCGCAGACCGCGGCCGCCGCGGCGCTGCACAGCCTCCCGCTCGGCGTCGCCGCCGTGGCGGTCGAGGCGGTCGTCGGCGGCGAGATCCCCGCGATCTCCGTCGACCAGGTCACCGGCGCCCGCCTGGCCGTGCAGCACCTGCTGGGCCTCGGCCACCGCAAGGTCTGGCACCTGTCGGGCCCCCGCGACTGGCTGGAGACCCACGGCCGCATCGAGGGCTGGCGCGGCACGCTCGAGGACGCCGGCCTGCCCGCCCCGCCGCTCATGACCGGCGACTGGTCCGCCCGCTCCGGCTACCAGGCCGGTCTCGAGCTGGCCCGCCGCGACGACGTCACCGCCGTCTTCGCCGGCAACGACCAGATGGCCCTCGGCATGATGCGCGCGTTCCACGAGCACGGCATCCGCGTCCCCGACGACGTGAGCATCGTCGGCTTCGACGACATCCCGGAGGCCGAGTTCCTGTCCCCGCCGCTGACCACGATCCGGCAGGACTTCGACGAGGTCGGCCGCCGCTGCATCGCCGCCCTGCTCCGCGCCATCGAGGCCGACCTCCCCGAAGGCCCCGACCGCCCCGAGCCCGACCCCCGCGTCGCCCCCACCCTCGTCCTGCGCCGCAGCACAGCCGCCCCGAAAAGCTGAAGAGCAAAGAACAAGAGCAAGGTCATGGCTCCGGTCCGCCGTGGCCGCGACCGTTGCTCCCGCAGCCAACGGTCGGGCCCTGGGGGCCCTCCCTGCCCGTCCGCGTGTAGTTGCGCCGCCGCGACCTGCGGCCGCGACCACGCGGCCGCCGGACGGGTCGCCTCCGCACCCCGTCCGGCCAAGGCCGCGACACGGCCTGCGGCCGTGAACACCCCGTCCGCCATGATCAAGTAGCGGATCCGGTCGCCATGACGACCGGATCCGCTATTCGATCAGCGATGCGGCTCAGCGGCAGGTCCAGGCGAACGGTTCGACGGAGCCGCCGGTGCTCTTCGTGGCCGCGCCGGCCAGGAGCCTGCCGTCGGCGCTGACGGATCCGATCTGTGCGTGGTTGTACCCGCGAGGCGCCGGCACCGGGGTCACCGTGGCGCCGGTCCAGCGCACGACGCCGTCGAAGCGGTTGACGAGGACGGTCCCGTCGGCGGTGACGCTGTTGCCGCCGGCGAAGATGTCCGGGGCGACCAGCGGCTCGACGGTGCCGGCCGACAGGTGCCAGCGGGCCGGTGGGATGTCGCCGGCGCCCGTACGGCGCCCGGTCGCGGCGTCGAAGGCGTTCATCGCCAGGAAGTTCACCGGGCCGATGACCCAGTCGCCGGCGATGCGCTGCGCGACGCCGCCGGGCCGGCCGGGCGGAGTCGGCAGGACCGTGGTGGAGAGGTCGGCGTTCCACAGCACCGGCTGCTCGCCCTGGTTGAAGTCGCCGACGATGCGCCCGTCGTCGGCGATGTCGTGGGCGGCCGATGAACTGCCGGACGGGGTGGGCAGCAGCACCGCGACGTCGGGGGCGCTGTGCCGCCACAGGACGGCGCGGAACTTCTTGCCCGGCATGGTGGCCTCGCCGATGATGTCGCCGGCGGCGTTGATGCCCTGGGCGCTGACCGACAGGGCGCCGGACGGCTTCGGCAGGAAGGCGAGCGTCCCCTGTGCGGTGGTGCGGAAGGCGGGCCCGTCGGGCGACCCGCCCTGCCGGCCGACGGCGGTGCCGGCCGAGTTCACCGCCGTGACCTGCAGCCGCTGGCCGGCGCTGATCCGCTGGACCTCCACGCCGTCGCGGTACACGACGACCAGGCCGGGATCGGGTGCCCGGTTGAACACCAGGTAGCGCCCGCTCGGGTCGGTGTGCGCGGAGCCGATGTCCTCCTCCCCGACGGGCAGGCGGGTGGCCACACAACCAGAGGGGTCGGCACTGACGGTCGGCGACGGTGCGGGATTCGAGGGAGTCCCGTGCGGTGCCCGTACCGTAGCCGCGACGCCGACGGAGACGATGAGGACGACGAGTGCCGCGCACACGCCGGTGACCACGCCGCGGCGCCGCCGCACCCGGGCGCGCCCGGCGGCGATGACGTCGCCGACCCCGACCCGGCTGTCCGGCACGGGCTCGTCGGTCAGGATCGCGAACGGGTTGTCGTTCATGCCGCGCTCCTCGTGCGCTCGTCGAGCATGCGGCGCAGGTTGCCCAGGCCGCTGAAGGTCTGCCGTTTCACCGTGCCCTCGGACCGGCCGAGGATCCGCGCCACCTCGGCGACCGGCAGGTCGCACAGGTAGCGCAGGACGACGACCGTGCGCTGCCCTTCCGGCAGCCGCCGCAGCGCCGCCCGCAGCACCATCCGCTGCTCGACGAGCGGGTCGTCGGCCGCGACGGGCACGTCCGGGGTGGTCGCGCGCAGCTGGACCCTCGCCCACCAGCGCCGCCGGTCGGAGAGGCAGGACCGCACGACCATGGTGTGCACGTAGGCGTCGAGGTTCTCCACCTCGCGCATCCGGGACCAGCGCTGGTAGAGGACGGTCAGGGCGTTCTGCACCGCGTCGTCGGCCTTGTCGCGGTCGCCGAGCAGCTGGAATGCGAGCCGGTGCAGGCGCGGTATCCGCGCCTGCACATACAGGCTGAAGTCATGTTCGCGGTCCGCGCGCACCGTGGTGGGTCCCTTCCCTGGACGTTCCACCCCATTGATGCGACCCGGTGCCCCGGTGGTTGACTGCGCGGCGCGACAAGTTTCAGGGCGCCTCGGCGGGGCGCACGGCGAGCGCCTCGTTCACCGCGACCCGGGCCCGCCGCAGCGCCTCGGCCAGCCGTTCCGCGGTGAGGGCGGCCCCGCCGGACATGCGCCCGGGCGGGTCGAGCCGCCAGTCCTGGACGGTCGGCCCGGTGTCGGACTGCATGACGACCCGCATCTCGTAGCGCTCCACGCTGCGCAGCTGCGCGGCGTGCAGGTCGTCGTAGCGCAGCCGCGAGTGCACGCCCCACACGTGGTGCACGGCGCGGTCGGTGAAGGCGAGCACCCCGTCGCGCGCCAGCGGCCAGGCGAGCAGGAGCGTCTCGTCGTCCTCCAGCCCCGGCACCGGGTGCGACGTCGCCGCCTGCAGCGCCGAGCCCAGCGTCGCCCGGATGCTCTGCAGCGCGGCGATCCGCGCGGCGGTCGGCCGCGTGCCGGACACCGGGAACGGCAGCGTCTCCGTGAGGTGCGGATGGTTGGCGGCGACCCAGGCGGCGAGCACGTAGGAGGCGGGCGTGGCCGGCCCGCGCAGCAGGGGGCGGAAGTGCTCGGGCGCGGTGCCGCAGGCGACGAGGTCGTCGACGAACGACGTCAGGTCGTCGACCGAGCACTGCGCTCCGGCCGCGGCGAGGAAGTCGAACAGCACGTGCCCCGGCAGCAGGTCCCGGATCCCGGTGAACGCCGCCAGCAGGTCCGGCGGCCGGCGCCGGGCCGCGACCTGGGCGTAGTCGCGGTGGCAGCCGGAGCGCACGTGCGGGGAGAGCCGGGCGAAGAACGCCGCGGCGGTGGCGACCGGGGCGCGGGCGAGCCGCTCGGCGAGGTCCCACCGGAACGCGCGGTCGTCGGCCAGGAACGCCGACACGAACCCGTCGGCGTCGGCGTCCGGGTCGGCGCAGACGTACGCGACGACCACCCCGGCGACGCCCGCGACGAGCGGGTCGGAGCGCGACAGCGCCCGCCGCCCGTGCAGCAGCGCGTCGAGTGCGTCGAGCGGCTCGCTGAACAGCCTGGGCTGCCGCGCCCGCAGCAGGTCGGCGGCGGCCTCCGTCTCGCCGTGCCCGATGAGGTGTACCGCGATCTCGGCGACCTCGACGACGGGGCGGGTCGCGACGGCGGCGCCGGTGTGCCGGGCAAGTTCACCCCCGCCGGAGGCCCGGTGCAGGCCGGCGACGAGCGCGGCGACCCGCTCGGGCGACCCGGCCGCGGCGGTGGTCAGGACCCGCCGGACCGCGACGTCCGGCCCGGCGGCGGCCGCCGCGACCGTGACCGCGGCCAGATCCCAGCCGGACAACGCGAACACCACCGGCTCGGCGCCGCCCGCCGACCCGGGAGCGGCCTGCGCCGCGGACCCGGACGGTGCACCGGGCGGCGGGTCCGCCAAGGCGGCGCGCAGCTCCTCGACCGACGCGCCGGAGAACGCCTTCAGCAGGAGGGCACCGGATGAGATGGCGGGGGCGGGTGGCGGCGGGTCCGCGGTGGGGGGAGACCAGCCGGCCGGCGCGGTGGCCCGCTGCTCCAGGAGCCGGTTGGCGTCGATCGGGCGGCCCGCCTCGTGCAGGTGCCTGATGTACGCGATCGTGCTCTCGACCGGCCGCCCCGCCGCGGCCAGCTGCAGGACGGTCAGCGCGTCGCCGGGGCTGCGCCCGTCGCGGAGCAGGTCGGTGAGGGCGAGCAGGTCGTGGTCCGGCAGCCGCCGGGCGAGCCGCGCCATGGCGTCGCCGGCCGGCAGCTCCGCGTGCCGCAGCGCGTCGAGCAGCTCCGCCGCGGCGGAAGGGGTCGCGCACGCCCGGGCGGCGCCGTCGACCAGCGCGGTGCCCTGCGCCCCGTGGCCGGCGCGGACCATCGCCGCGGCCAGGTCGACGACGGCGGCCGGTGGGCGCTCGACGATGACGTCGGCGGCCACCTCGTACAGGTGGAACGCCGGCTCCTCGTGCCCGCCGTCGCGCAGGGCGTCGGCGAGGGCGGCGGCGTCGGCGGCGGGCATGGACGCGCTGACCCGGCGCAGCGCCGCCTCGGCCGGCTCCCGCAGCCCCGACGTCCACAGGGCACCGACGAGCGCGATCATCGCCGCGGGCCGGCCGATGCGGTCGCGGACGGCGGCGTCGAGCAGGGGCGCCTGCCGGTCGCCGAGCAGCGGGCCGAGCGCGACGATCCGCCGCCCGTCGCCGGTCGCGGCGGACCGCACGACGTCGTCGGCGATCGGGCCGAGACCGAGCTCCTCGAGGTCCGCGACGAGCCCCGCGACGGTCCCCGGGGAGCGTCGGGCGGCGGCGCCGAGCAGGACGTCCACCGAGGGGTGGGTGCGCATGGCGTACGCGAGCGCGGCCACCTCCTGCGTCGGCCGCGTGGAGCCGGCCGCGACGAGCAGGTCGGTGGCGGTCACGTCGCCGGGTGGGTCGGCGAGCAGCGCGATGAGCCGGGAGGGGTTCAGTCCGCGGCCGGCGCTGGTGTACGCCGGAGCGGCCGGCGGCGGGGTCGGTGCCGACAGGGGCGCCCGGCCGGCCCGGTTCCGGGCGAGCGCGATGGCGTGGCCGTCGTTGCGGGCGCGGGCCTGCGGCATCGGCCGGCGCTTCGCGGACAGCTCGGCGGCGAGCTGCCAGTACACCGCCTCCATCTCCAGCACGTCGGCGCCGTTGGGCAGCCCGTCGCGCAGGACGGTGACGAGCTCGCCGGTGAAGGCGGTGAACTCCTCGTCGGGCGGCGCGTAGGCGAGCGCGGTCTCGGCGGCGGCGGTCAGCACGTAGCTGTTGCCGACCACGACCCGGTCGGCGACGGTCGCGGGGTCGCCCATCGCGCCGGCCAGGGCCAGGCCGCTGTAGCAGCAGTCCAGCAGCACGACCTTGGAGCGGCAGCGGCGCGCCCCGGCGATGAGGCGGCGCACGTCCTCGAACCGCACGGCACCGTGGATGGGCGACGGCGTGGTGCGGGGGAGCGTCAGGTACAGCTCGAACGTGTCCGGCTCGATGAGCCCGTGCCCCGCGTAGTAGAACACCAGCGCGTCGCGCGCGTCCCGGGCGGCGTCGTGCAGCGCGTCGAGGATGTCGTCGGCGGATGCCGGGTCCCGCACGACCGTGCAGTGCGCTTCGGGCAGCCCCCAGACGTCGGGGTCGGTGAGCAGCGCGGCGAGGTGCCGCAGGTTGTTGGGGACCGCCGGCAGCGGCTCCAGGACGTCGAACCCGCCGGCACCCACGAGGACCGCCCTGGAGGCGAGCGGATCAGGCAGCCGCATCGTCGTCCTGTGCGGGCGGCGGCGACGGTACAGGCGGCGCAGGCGGCCCGGGAGAAGGCGCAGGCCCGGGAGAAGGCGACGGCGCGGGCGCGGGCCCGGGAGACGGTGCGGGCGGCAGCGCGGCGAGCAGGGTGGCCCGGATCCGTTCGAGCGTCTCGGGCGAGGCGTCCGCGGCGGTCACCGTGATCCCCTCGACGGTGAACACGATCGGCGGCGCGTCCGGCCGGGTCCGCCGCCACGACGCGAACGCCAGGACGAGCCCCCCGACCGCCACCGCGTGCGTCAGCACGAGGTCGATGACGTCGAGCGCGCCCATGTGCCCGCCCGCGGAGCTGCGCTGGCTGATGTCGGCCTCGGCGGCCAGGCCGGGATCGCGCAGGAGCCAGCCGTGCAGGGTCTGCACCGCGTGGGCGTCGGACACGGAGGGGGTGGTCAGCGACAGGCGCACCCGGCGATTCAAGCACCTCGCGAAGATCAATGGGTGACGGCGCCGTTACAGATACTGCGAAAGCCGACGCTGGCGCCGGCGAACGGGCCGGAATAGCATCGGCCGGTATCTTCACGCATGGGCTGATGCAATTGACACACCAGCCCACGCGCGATCATTCATGCACGGGATCGAGGAATCGGGAAAAGCGTCAGCTGATCACATCAAAATTGCCGTGCTTGGCGTCGGACAGGAACGACTTCCAAGCGGCTGGACTGAACCGTAGAACGGCTCCGTCCGGATTCTTGCTGTCGCGCACCCCGACAGCGGAGGCAACGACTGTGACTTCCACACAGTTGTTGCCGCCGTTGCCGTTGCTGTGACTGCTTTTACGCCAACCGGCACCGGTGAAATGAGCGGGCAAAACGTTCACCTCCTTTCTCGTGAGCTGAGCCGGCCGCGCGGGAGCGGCCGCCGGCTCAGGCGAGCAGGCGTTCGATCAGGCGCACCGTCGACGCCTCGCTGAGGGCCTTCGTCTCGAGCCGCTCGAACTCGTCGCGGTAGCGCTTGACCTCCGCAGGCTGCTCCTCGTAGTAGTCCCCGGCAAGGCCCTCGAGGTAGATGACATCCAAGTGGGCGACGTCCGGGAACTCCAGGAACGTGATCGGTCCGCCCATGAACGGGTGCTCGCCGGCGGTGAACGGCACGATCCGCACCGACACGTTCGGCAGCGCCGCGACGTCGATGATCTTGCGGTACTGCTCCTGCATCACCGCCGGGCCGCCGACGACCCGGTGGATCACCGACTCGTCGAACAGGGCCACGAGCTGCAGCGGGCTGGCCGCGGTGAGGCGCTCCTGGCGCAGCCGGCGCAGGGAGACCCGCCGCTCGATCGACTCCCTGGTGTCGTTGCGCCGGCCGATGCCGATCAGCGCCCGCATGTAGTCCTCGCACTGCAGCAGGCCCGGCAGCACGATGGGCTCCCACACGCGGGTGATCGACGCGTCCGCCTCCATGCCGACGAAGTTCCCCGGCCGCATGACGTCGCGGTAGTCGGTCCACCACGTGCGTTGCTTGCTCTGCCGGGCCAGGGCGAGCAGCGCCTCCCGGTAGTCCGGGTCGCTGACCCCGTAGAGGGTCAGCAGGTCGTTGACGTCCCGGGCGTTGACCGGCACGCGTGCGTTCTCAATTCTGGTGACCTTGGCCGAGTGCCACTCGAAGTGCCGGGACACGGATTCCTGCGTGAATCCGGCTTCTTCGCGACTTTTCTTCAGTTCCGCGGCCAGTCGACGGCGGCGAAGCGTCGGGCCCTCGTCCTTTGCGGCGTCAATGTCCACGGTATTGATCATATGCAATTTGCGTGATGCGCATACCCCGAGTCTAGTACTCGTTGCACTACGCGCCGTGTCTGGTACATGATGCTCGGGGACATCGAAGCCAGCACATGCTGCTGGTCCGTTCGCTGACGTGCTCGGGGCAGATCTCGAGGGAGCGTGGTCGCGATGCTTGCCAACAGCTATTACCTGATTGCCCACGATGATCGAACCGGCCGGTCCAGGCTGCACCCACGTGCCGCCGGACTCGGGCTGGCCTCCGCCCTGCTGGGTGAGCTGATGCTGTACGGGCGGCTGCGCGCCATGACCGGCGACCTGTACGTCGTCAGCCAGGAGCCGCCCGGGGACTCCCTGGCCCACACCGTGCTCGACCTGCTGATCGCGCAGCCGCAGCACCGCGAGATCCGCACCTGGCTGGCGTACCTCGCGGCCGACGCGACCGACCAGGTCGGCGAGCGGCTGCTGCGCGCCGGCGTGGTCGAGCCGGTCACCCGGCGCAAGCTGCTCAGCGCGTCGCAGACGCTGTACCTGCCGCAGACCGCCGAGCAGCGCAACACCGCCGCGTGGGAGTCGATCCGGCTGTCCGAGGCGCTCGCGCACCGGCGGTCCATGGGGCTGCACGACCGGTCGCTCATCGCGCTGGTCGTCGCGACCGGGCTGACCAGGCACGTCTTCGCCGGCGTCCAGGAGCAGCGCGAGTGCATGCGGCAGCTGCCCGCGATCATGGCGTCCCTGCCGGACGACCTGGTCCAGCTCGTCCAGTACACAGAGGCGGCGGTGGGCTCCGCGCTCGCTGTCGGCCGCCGGTGACGCGCACGGTGGGCCGACACCACTATCACCGCGGGAAGCTGCGCACCAGCACGGCCGACCGTGTGAGGAGACCGAACATGGCGCGTTTCGCACCGAGCGGGCCCGACATCGTGACCCGGGGTCTGGCCAGCAACCGTCTCGGTGTGCCGTCCATCGTGTTCTTCGGCGTCGCGGGGGCGGCGCCGCTGACCGTGATCCTCGGCGCCATCTCGACGATCTACGCCGTGGTCGGCAACATCGCCGTGCCGCTGGTGTACTTCGTCGCGGCGCTGATCCTGTCGCTGTTCACGGTCGGGTTCGTGGCGATGAGCCGGCACATCGTCAACTCCGGCGCGTTCTACTCCTACATCAGCCACGGGCTGGGCAGGGTCACCGGCGTGGCGGCGGCGTTCATCGCGCTGCCGGCCTACGCGGCGATGCAGATCGGCCTGTTCGGCCTGCTCGGCGTCGTGGCGAAGGGCGTCCTGGAGGCCAGCGGGATCCACACCAGCTGGTTCGTCTGCTCGCTGGTCGGCTGGTT
This sequence comes from Dactylosporangium sp. NPDC049742, assembly GCF_040674675.1. Classification (NCBI taxonomy): domain Bacteria; kingdom Bacillati; phylum Actinomycetota; class Actinomycetes; order Micromonosporales; family Micromonosporaceae; genus Dactylosporangium; species Dactylosporangium sp. NPDC049742. The sequence continues at coordinate 80,484 of NZ_JBFANF010000055.1, forward strand.
CCTCATCGCCGTGCTCGGCGTGCTGTGGGTCGACCTCAGCGGCAAGGTCCTCGCCGTGCTGCTCACCGCCGAGATCACCATCGTGCTCATCTACGACGCGATCATGGTCGCCCACCCGGCCGGCGGCAGGGTGAGCACCGAGGCGCTCGACCCGGCGCAGCTGCTGACCCCCGAGGTCGCGGCGATGCTGGTGCTCGCGATCGCCGGCTTCGTCGGCTTCGAGGCGACCGTCGTGCTGTCCGAGGAGGCCAAGGACCCCAAGCGCACGATCGCCCGGGCCACCCACTGGGCGGTCCTGCTGCCGGGCCTGCTGTGCGGCGTCTCGGCGTGGGCGATGTCGGTGAACACCGGCTCCGGCAACATCGTGCAGGCGGCCAAGGACCAGGAGACCGATCTGGTCTTCGCGCTCGTCTCGCCGTACGTGCCCGAGGCGCTGATCAACGTCGGGTACGTGCTGTTCCTGACCAGCGTCTTCGCCGCGGCGCTGGCGTTCCACGCCGCGGTCGCCCGCTACCAGTTCGCCCTGGGGCGGGAGCGGGTGCTGCCCCGGCTGTGGGGGGTGGCGCACCCGCGCACCGGCGCGCCGCTGCTGGGGTCGATCACGCAGAGCCTGCTCGCGCTCGGGGTGCTGATCGTGTTCCAGGTGACCGGCGTCGACCCGCTGATCCACCTGTTCGCCTGGGGCACCGTCGTCGGCGGCCTCGGCGTGCTGATGCTCATGTGGGGCGCGTCCGCCGCGGTCATCGCGTTCTTCCTCAGGCACCGCCGGCGGGAGAACTTCTGGCGCGCGCAGCTCGCCCCGCTGCTCGCGTTCCTGCTGCTCAGCGCGGTGCTCGCGGCGACCGTCATCGGGCTGGGCGACCTGCTGCAGGTCACCGACGACTCGGTCTTCAACTGGGTCTTCTCCGCCGCCTACGTCGTCTTCGCGGTCGTCGGCATCATCTGGGCGCTGGTCATGCGCGCCGCGCGGCCGGACGCCTACGCCGGCATCGGCCGCGGCGCCGAGCAGCGGGTCATCCCGGAGGGCGCCGGGCTGCCCGTCTCACACGCGCTGCCGCGCACCGCCGACGTCGTCCGCCACTCATAGCTCCCGCCACTCATAGCTCCCGCCACTCATAGCTCCCGCCACTCATAGCTTCCACCACGCACGGCTCCCACCACCGGCTCCAGCGGGGACATCGAAAGAGGACGGTCATGACGCATGCCATACAGGATGTCGTCGTCCGCGACATCGAACCGGTCGACACCGACGCCATCACCGAGGTCCTCGTCGCCGCCATGAGCGACGGCCTGGTCGCCCGGTGGATGGCGCCGGACGCCGACGACCGGCGCGAGCACAGCCCCGAGTACTTCTCGATCTTCGCCGAGCACGCGGTGCGGCACGGCGAGGTGTACGCGACCGTCGACCCGTTCGACGGCAGGCCCTCCGGCGTCGCGCTGTGGTTCCCGCTGACGCACGCGATCCCGCCCCCGGTCGACTACGACCGGCGGCTCAAGGAGGCGGCCGGCCCCGCGTTCGACCGGGCCTGCCAGCTCGACGCGATGCTGGAGGAGGAGCACCCGATCGTCCCGCACCACTATCTGGCGTTCTTAGCCGTGCGGCCGGAGCGGCAGAACCTCGGCATCGGCAGCTCGCTGCTCGCCCGGCACCACCGCCGGCTCGACCGGGCCGGCATCCCCGCCTACCTGGAGGCCAACGACCCGCGCAACCGGGCGCTGTACCTGCGCCACGGCTACGAGAGCCGCCCGCCGATCCTGCTGCCGGACGGCCCGCCGGTCTGGCCGATGTGGCGTCCGCCGAGCACGTGAACACGCCCGAGCTGCTGATCGACCTGGAGAAGGTGGCGGCCGGGTACAGTGCGGTGACCGCGGGACTGCCGGGCATGACGGTGCACTACGCCATGAAGTGCAACCCGCACCCGGAGGTCCTCGCGGAGCTGCACGGCCTCGGCTGCCGCTTCGAGGTCGCGTCCGCGCCCGAGCTCGACCTGCTGGCCACCATCGGCGTCGACCCGGCCGGCGTGCTGTACAGCAACCCGGTCAAGCCCGTCGCCCACATCGCCCACGCGCACGCGAGGGGCCTGTGGCGCTTCGCGTTCGACTCCGAGGACGAGCTGGACAAGCTCGCCGCCGCAGCACCCGGCGCGGCCGTGTTCGTCCGGCTCGCCGCCCACCAGATCCGCAGCGGCGTGCCCAGCGAGGGCAAGTTCGGCGTCGACGTCGCCACCGCCACCGCCCTGCTGCTCGGCGCCCGCGACCGGGGCCTGCGCCCCTTCGGCGTCGCCTTCCACGTCGGCTCGCAGATGCTGCTGCCGCAGGCGTGGCGGGCGCCGCTGCGCGCCGTCGCGCAGGTCATGGACAAGCTCGCCGCCGAGCAGGTGATGCTGGAGATGGTGAACGTCGGCGGCGGCTTCCCCGCCCGCTACGCCGGCCCGGTGCCGCCGCTGCCGGACTACGCGGCGGCGATCGGCACGGGCCTCGCCGGGCTGCCCTACGACGTCCCGGTCGTGATCGAGCCGGGCCGGGCCGTCGTCGCCGCGGCGGGCACGTTGCGGGCCTCGGTCATCGGCACCGCGCTGCGCCACGGCCGGCGCTGGGTCCATCTCGACGTCGGCGCGTTCAACGGGCTGATGGAGAGCCTCGAGACGGGCAACGAGCTGCGCTTCCCGGTCACCGACTCGCGCCGCGCCGCGGCCCGCGAGCCCTGCCATCTCACCGGCCCGACCTGCGACAGCCAGGACACCATCCTGTTCGACGTGGAGCTCTCCGCCGGGTTGCGGGCCGGCGACGAGGTGTACATCGGCAATGCCGGCGCGTACACCAGCGTCTACGCCTCCTCGTTCAACGGCTTCCCGCCCCCGTCGGTCCGCTGCACGCGAGGTTCCTAGGCACCGACGGCACCGACGGCACCGACGGCGCGGGCGGCACCGACGGCGCGGGCGGCACCGACGGCGCGGGCGGCGGCACGCGGGGTTCCTAGGCGCCGGCGGTGCGGGCGGCGCTGGCGCGCACGACCAGCGACGGGGTCAGGTGCACGGGGGTCGTGGGCAGTGCCCTGCCGTCGAGGCGCGCGACGAGCAGGTCGACGCTGCGCCGCCCGAGCTCGGCGAAGTCCTGGTGGACGGTGGTGAGCGGGGGCAGGAAGTAGCCAGACTCGGGCATGTCGTCGAAGCCCACGATGCTCACGTCGTCGGGCACCGTCCGGCCCGCCTCGTGAAACGCGCGCAGCACGCCCAGGGCGATGTGGTCGTTGCCGCAGAAGACGGCGGTGACGGCGGGGTCGGCGGCGAGCAGCTGGCCGCGCAGGTAGCCGGAACGGGCCGACCAGTCGCCGGCCGCGACCGGCGGCACCGGCGCCCCGGCGGCGTGCAGCGTCTGCCGCCAGCCGTCGATCCGGTCCCTGCCCTCCGGCCAGTCGGCGGGGCCCGGGACGTGGTGGACGGTGCGGTGGCCCAGGTCGAGCAGGTGCCGGGTGGCCAGGCACGCGCCGCGGACGTTGTCGACCCGCAGCATCGGCACGGCGCCGTCGTCGGCGCCGCCCACCCCGACGGCCGGCGTGCCCGGCGGCGCCTGCGCGAGGGCGTCGGCGACGGAGTTCTTCGGGGCGATCGCGATGATCCCCTCGACCGCCTGGGCGCACAGCTGCTCGACGGCGTCGAGGACGGCGTGCCGGTCCAGCGACCGGACGGTGGCGATGCTGACGTAGTAGCCGGCCTCCCGGGCGGCCTTCTCGATCCCGTAGATCATCGACGCGGGCCCGGCGAGGGTGGTCTCGAAGCCGATCAGCCCGATCGTGCGCGACCTGCTCGTCACGAGCGTCCGCGCCGCGAGGTTGCGCCGGTAGTTGAGGATGCGCACGGCGTCCAGGACCCGGCTGCGGGTGCCGTCGCTGACGTTCGGCAGGTCGTTGAGCACCCGCGACACGGTCTGGTGCGACACCCCCGCGAGCCGCGCCACGTCGCGCATCCCGACCTTGCGCGGCGGCGGCGCCGGCACCGCGTCGGGCGCCGCGCCGCCGGCGTGCGCGACCGGCC
>NZ_JBFANF010000056.1:0-84258 GCF_040674675.1 Dactylosporangium sp. NPDC049742
CTCGGTGCCGGAGCTCATCGAGATCTTCGCGCCCGCGGACAGCGCGAACCACTCCAGGGGAACCTGCATCGACGCGGCGAGGTCGAGGGCGGCGACCGAGCGCGTTCGAGAGCCCGGGCACCGAGGCGCCGACGCCGCCGTACCAGCCGGCCGCCTACCAGCCGCCGACGCCGACCTACGCGCCCGCGCCGCCGATCCCCCCGACGTACCAGCAGCAGCCGGTCCCGGCGTCGATGCAGTCGATCCCGGTCCCGCTGCAGCCGGCGCCGCCGCAGCCCGTGCCGGTCGCTCCCCTGCCCGTCGCGCCCGCCCCGGTCGCGCCGCCGCCGGTCGCCCCAGCCCCGGTGATCCCGCCGCCGGCCGCGAGCGAGCAGCCCACGTTCGCGTCGCTCATGCCGACGCCGCCGCCGGGCATCGCCCCGCTGCTGGCCGACACCGGCTTCGACTTCACCCGCCCCTCCTCCGCGCCGCCGGCGGCGGCCGCTCAGGAGAGCGACAGCGGCTCGATCCGGCTCAGCGACCTCAGCGCGCTCGGCGAGCCGCCGACGATGGACCCCGGCACGCCCGCGCCCAGCACGCGGAGCGGCTGGCCGCTGGGCGGCCCGGACACCAGCGACGCGTTCGACGGTGACCCGCTGAACATGACGACCTCGGCGTTCGCGACGGAGAGCACGCCGTCCGCGCCGCCGGCGTCGTCCTTCTCCTCCGACCTGAGCAGCCTGCCGCGGCTGAGCGACATCCCGAAGCCGCCGGCCGAGCTGGAGGCCGAGGACGACTTCGGCCGTCGCTCCTCGCGCGGCTCGCGCGCCGAGCGGTCCGAGCACACCGAGCTGCTGAACCGCTCGGAGCTGAGCCGGTCCGAGCGCAACAGGGCCGACCGCAACCGCTCCGACCGGGACCCGCTCAACCGCTCCGACCTGTCGGCCTCCACGGATGTCGAGGCCGAGGCCGCGGCGGAGTCGACGCGTGGGCGGCGCGCCAGTCGTACCGACGACGCAACGACCGCCGGAAGGACGGAAGGCCGCAGGTCGGCGCGGGCCGAGGAGGCCGCCGCCGCCACGCCTCGCGCCTCCCGCACGGAGATCCCCCGGTCGGAGCGGGCGCGGACGGAGATCCCGCGGTCCGAGCGGGCCCGCACCGAGATCCCCCGCAGTGAGCGTTCCCGGGCCGAGCGCCCCGTCGAGCTGCCCCGCCAGCGCGAGGGTCGCGTCCCGCCCCCGTGGCAGACCGGCGACCTGCCGGCCGAGCCGGCCGGGCTGCGCCTGGTCGAGCCGGCCCCCGTGCCGGACCCGGCGCTCACCGGCTACTCCGACGAGCTCAGCGGGGAGTACAGCGGCGAGTTCCGCTTCGAGCCGCCCGCGCTGCGCCTCGTCGAGGACCGGGCCGCCCCCGCCGCCGCCGAGCGGGCCACGGCCCGCAGCAGCGGCACCGGCGCCGGCCGCAGCCGCCGCGCCGCGGCCGCCGAGGCATCCGCGCTGGCTTCGGGTCCGGCTTCGGCCTCGACCTCGAAGTCCGACGAGGCGGACGGTGACCTGTTGATATTCGCCGCGGCTCGCTCCGCGTGGTTCACCGACTGGGACGCCGACAGCGAGTCGGAGGCCGCCGCCGAGCGCCCCGCGGTCAGCTGGGAGAACCAGAACGACTCCGCCTGGCGCGCCGCCGAGCAGGCCAGCCAGCCGAAGCTCGGCGACGAGACGTCCACCGGCCTGCCGCGGCGCGTGCCGCAGCAGAACCTGGTGCCCGGCGCCCCCGTCAACTCCCCCGAGCGCCCGCTCCGCATCGTCCGCGACGCGGCGCAGATCGCGGCGCACACCACCGGCTACTTCCGCGGGTGGCGCCGGGGCCAGGAGGTCGGCGGCTTCTCCGTCGGCGGCCGCCCGGGCCGCGAGGCCGCCGGCGGCTGGGACTTCAGCCGCGAACGCGAGGCCAGCCGCGACTACCAGGAGCGCGAGTTCGAGTACCGCTCAGCCCGCCGCTGACCCTCCACCAGCAATCAGGGCCGCCCGATCTCTTCGGGCGGCCCTTTGCTTTGCCTGGCTTCGTCGCTGTACGTGATGCACTGATGATCGAGCGTCGACTTCGCAGGGCGCCGCTGGCGCCGGGCCGCGTCCCGCCGGGAGAATTGGGGGGTCTCAGATGGACTGTGAGCCTTCGATCCCCGCCGGGGAGGTTCAGGTGTGACTTGCAGGCGCGCAGGCGTCTCACGACACGTCAGGACCGTCTCACGGGCGGTCACAGCTCGTAGGGGTAAAGGGCAACCCGCACACAGGCGCTTTGTCGTGACATCGAGCTGGACGAGCGTGCCCGCCGGGTCCAGCACTGACTCGCAGTCACCAGTCGGAAGGAGAAGCACCCGCAGGATGACGCATCTTCGATCACGACCGTCGCCGGCACCTCCGCCGGCCTGAGTTCGCCTAGCCAGGTGAGCGGAGCCTCAACCGCCCACTCCACGTGATACGTCCCGGGCCGCAGGCGTACCGGCCGGCCCCGCCCACGGCACAACGACACCACCGACGACGGTCCGGACCGCCGTCACCGGCAACGAACCCCACCCGACCCGCCGCAACCTCTCCACCACCACCAACACACCGCCCAGCCGGCCACCACCGGTCCCGCCTTGATGCCCGAAGGACGGACACCCAGCACGCATGTGCCGCAGCGGTCGATGGCCGCGACGGGAAGACCGCGCCATCGACCGATCCAGCACGCACCGTCCAGACTGCGATGCCGACCGGTGTCGCGGCGCCGCTCGTGCACCGGCCGCCACGAGAAACCACACAACCTGCCCACCCAGACCGCCGAGCTGCCCGCCCGCCGAGCCACCACACAACTCGCCCACCAGACCGCCGAACTGCCCGCCCGCTGAGCCGCCGCGCGACCCGCCCACCACGCCCAAGCCACCGCACGCCCACCGACAGAGCGCCACGCGACCCCGCCCACTGCACCCAAGCCACTCACGGCCTCGCGCCAGACCACCACGCGACCCGCCCGCACGACCCAGGCCCACCACACAACCCGCTCACCAGACCGCCGAACTACCCGCCCGCCACGCCCCGGTCACCGCACGAGCCGCTCGCCAAACCGCCCGCCAGACCGCCGAGCTGATCCCCCGCCGGGCCATCGCGCCGCCGTGCGACCCGCCCGCCAGAACCCAGGCCACCGCACACCCACCGACAGACCGCCACACAACCAGCCCAGCAGACCGCCGAGCTGCCCGCCCGCCGCGCGACCTACCCGCCACGCCCAAGGCCACCGCGCAACCCACTCACCGGACCGCCGAGCTGCCCGCCCGCCGCGCGACCTGCCCGCCACGCCCAAGGCCACCGCGCAACCCACTCACCGGACCGCCGAGCGATTCCAACCGCCGGGCCACCGGGCCGGCGCGCGACACCGCCCGTCACGCCCAAGCCACCGCACGACCCGCCCGCCAGAGCGCCCTGCCATCGCATGCCCTGCCCGCCAGACCGTCGCGCGGGCCGTCCGCACTGGCCCTGGGCACCGCGCGGCCTGCCCGCCGGGGTGGCCGGCGGATTCGTCCGCTGGGGTGTCGAGCTGGGAGGTTGGTGGAAATGGCGCGCGCACCGTGGCCGCCCTGCTGAGGAGGCGGCGACGGTGCGCGCGGTGAGGTGCTGGAGAGGGGGTGGTGCGTTACGCGGGGGCGGTGGCCCGGGTGCGGCGCATCGAGAGGACGTACTCGACGAGCGAGATGAGGACGTTCTTCGTCGACTCGCGGGAGCGGGCGTCGCACGAGACGACCGGGACGTCGCTGGAGATGGCGAGCGCCTCGCGGACGTCGTCGGCGTTGTGGTACTGCACGCCGTCGAAGCAGTTGATCGCGACGAGGTACGGCAGGCGCCGGTGCTCGAAGAAGTCGATCGCGGCGAAACAGTCGGCGAGGCGCCGGGTGTCCACCATGACGACAGCGCCGATGGCGCCCCGGACCAGTTCGTCCCACATGAACCAGAAGCGGGTCTGGCCCGGGGTACCGAACAGGTACAGGATCAGGTCACGGTCGATCGAGATACGACCGAAGTCCATCGCGACCGTGGTCGTCGTCTTGCCGGGGACATTGCGGGTGTCATCCACACCGACGCCGGCGGACGTCATGATGGCCTCGGTGGTCAGCGGCGTGATCTCCGAGACCGAGCCGACCAGTGTGGTCTTGCCCACGCCGAACCCTCCGGCGATGACGATCTTCGCTGACGTGACCCGCCCTGGGCGGACTGCCACGTCAGAGCCTCCGAAGTCCACTCAGCACCCTCTCAAGCAGTTCTGTGCCCACCGACTCGTTTTCGTCGAGCGAGGTCGGCTCGTACACCGCGACGAGACCGTCTGCAGCCATGTCCGCCACAATGACCCGCGCGACACCCAGCGGAAGCTGCATGCGCGCCGCGATCTCAGCGAGAGACTGCAGGCGACCGTCGCAAAGCGTTGAAATGTATTGCTGTTCTTGTCCGTGAGCGCCGCCCGGCCGAGAGTTGGCCGCGCGACCCCGCACGGTGGTCTCGACCAGCGCCTCGATCGCGATGTCCAGCTTGGGCCGGGTGCGACCTCGGGTGACGGCGTACGGCCTGACCAACGCGCCGGTTGGTTCATCGCGCTCGGCCATGGTCGCCGTTCACCTCCTCACTCGTCGGGCCTCGTCAACAGCGTCAACAGTTATTGCGTCATGCGCTAAAGCGGAAAGCACCTAGTTCAGTTTCAGCCGAGCATCGATGCAGTCGGCCGGGGTGGCGGCGTCAAAGCGTCACCGACCCGGTCGACCAACAGCGCCATCTCGTAGCCGACCTGACCGACGTCGCACGCCCGGGCCGCGAGGACCGCGAACGAGGAGCCGTCGGAGATCGACATGAGGAAGAGGAAGCCGTTGTCCATCTCGACGACGGTCTGCAGCACCGCCCCACCCTCGAAGCAGCGGGAGGCGCCCTGCGTGAGGCTCACCAAACCGGAAGCGATCGCGGCGAGCTGGTCGCCACGGTCGCGCGGCAGGTCACGAGAGGCGGCCAGCAGCAGACCGTCAGCCGAGACGGCTACCGCGTGGGCGACGCCCGGCACCCGGTCTGCGAAATTGGCCAGTAGCCAACCGAGATCCTGTGTAGATGTCATGCCTCTTGCTCCTTGCCAACCTGCGAGTTTTGAGGCCCGGCCGAAGTGGGCTCCGGGGTTTTCGAGTCGTCGGACCGGGTGCGGCCGCGCTGAACGCCTCGGTGATAAGCGGACAACAGACCACGCACGGACTCCGGCGTGCGCCGGTGGACCGTGGCGGGGTTCTTCTCCACCCCGCCCGGGACCAGTTGCGCTTGCGGCACGCGTTTTGGCAAACCCGTGTCGGTCTTCGCAAATTCCTGCTCCTGGGCGAGTGCGGCGGCCGCCTGCCATCCTTCGTCTGCCGCAGTCTGCCAGTTTACCGCCGAACCGCCGGTCGCCCGGTCGGCCGAACCTCGCGAAGCTTCACCCGGAACCCGGGTTTCAAATCGCTGCGGAGGCACGTATGCCGTGTCGCTGTAGGTCACCTCGACCGGCCGCGTCGAGGCGCCGTTGGACGCCGGCGCCGGCGCGGCGGGCGCGGCCGGGGCGGCGGCGACAGGCTCGTCGTCGAAGGTCGGGCGCTTGCTGGTGCTCTGGAACCAGGCCGACTCCAGCTCGCGGAAGATCGGCAGCTCCATCGTCTCGTCGACGAAGCGCTGGCGGGAGTCGCCGGCCTCGCTCTCGGAGGACGCCGGGTCCCAGTCGAGCCGGACCCGCGGGATCTCCGCCGTCATGTCCACCGGCACGTACGGGTCGGCGGAGGCGGCCGCGGGGGCCGGAGCGGGCGGCTGCGCCGCGAACCGGTCGGGCTGCTGCTGCGGCCCAGCCGAGACCGGCGGCCAGGCGGGCGGTGCCGCCGCGGCCGGGGGCGGCGGCGCGCCACCGGCGGCGTACGCCGCGGGGACGTCATAGCCGCGCGGGTCGGACGACTCGGGACGCTGCCGCGGGATCTGGCCGCTGACCTCGTCCTCGGCGACCTCGCCCTCGACGGTCCAGTTCTCGTTGGCGCGGCGCTGCGGCAGCGGGTTGAGGTCACCGGGCGTCCGGCGCTCCTCGGACTGCTCGCCACCCACACCGGTCAGGTCCGACCAGGCGGGCAGGCTGCGACCGGCACCGGGACCCTGCTGGGCCGGCGGGCGGGGGCCGAAGCCACCACCGTCGCGCGGACCGGGACCGGCGTCGCGCGGGTCGATGCGGGGGAAGGCGCCGCTGGGACCGCCGGCGAAGCTGTCACGCGGGGGCGGGCCGGCGGGGTTCGCACCACCGAAGCTGTCGTGGAACGCGGCGGGCGGCGTCTCGCGGCGCGGCGGGGTGCCGTTGGCGAAGCCGTTGACCGTCGGCCGCTCGCCGGTGTGCGGGCCGGAGCCGAAGAGGCCGCTGCTGGTGAGCGTGCCGAAGCGCGGACCGCCGCCGTTGCCGCCGCCGGCCGGGCCGCCCACGGGCGTCGGCCCGCTCTCCAGGGCGAGCGGCGAGGCGAGCGGGGAGCGCGGCGCGGGCGTCGCCGGGATCGGCCGGGCCTGGACCATGTCGTTGGGGCCGACGGCGGGCATGCCCGCGGTCGGCATGCCGGCGTTGGCGCGGCCGGACAGGGCCCGCGGCACGAGGACGCCGGCGGGCAGCGTCATGTCGGCGATGGTGCCGCGCTCGCGCGCGGCCCGCAGCTCGACCTTGACGCCGTGCCGGGCGGCCAGCCGGGCGACCACGACGAGGCCCATCATCCGGGAGACGGCGACGTCGACCATCGGCGGGTTGGCGAGGCGCTCGTTGAGCTCGTTGAGCTGCTCGGGCGAGACGCCGATGCCGTGGTCCTCGACCAGCAGGACGGCGCGGTCGCCGACGCGGCGGGCCTCCACGATGACCGCCGAGTCCGGCGGGGAGAAGGCGGTCGCGTTGTCGAGCAGCTCGGCGACCAGGTGGACCATGTCGTTGACCGAGTGGGCCGCGATCTCGATGTCCCGGTCGATCATGCCGAACTCGATGCGCGTGTAGTGCTCGACCTCGGACTGCGCGGCGCGGAGCACGTCCATGAGCGGCGCGGGCTCGCGCTGGATACGGGTCGAGTCGGCACCGGCGAGGACCAGGAGGTTCTCGTCGTTACGGCGCATCCGGGTGGCGAGGTGGTCGAGCTGGAAGAGCTCGGCCAGCCGGTCCGGGTCCTCCTCGCCGCGCTCCAGCCGGTCGAGGTGACCGATGAGCCGGTCGACCAGGATCTGGGAGCGGCGGGCGAGGTTGACGAACATCGTCGCGACGCTGGCCCGCAGTGCGGCCTGCTCGGCGGCGGTGCGGACGGCTTCCAGGTGGACGGCGTTGAACGCCTCGGCCACCTGGCCGAACTCGTCGCGGCTGCGGACCGGTAGTGGCTCGGCGATCTGCAGTGCCAGTTGGTGCGGTGACATCTGACCGGCCAGGGCCGGGTCGCGCAGTCGCTGCACGGCCTGGGGCAGCCCGTACTGCGCGACGGTCAGCGCGCCGTGGCGCAGCTCCCGCAGCGAGCGGGCCATGGACCGGGCCACGATCCAGGCGAAGAGGATGGCCAGCAGCAGCATGCCGAGCAGGGCGCCGGCGGTGACGAGCACCTGGCGCTGCAGGTCGTTGCGGTGCGCGGTGGCGCTCTCGATGTTGTGCTCGTCGAACTCGACCTCGATGCCGCGCAGCAGGTTGGCCTTGTTGACCATCGAGTTGTCCCACGCGGCCGCGGAAGGCAGGCCGGTCTGGGGCAGGTCCTCGCCGGTGAGCGGGGTGAGCTGGCCCTCGAACTTCGCGGCCTCGCGCAGGTCGGAGCCGGCGATCTTCTTGTCGAAGAGGTCGCGGTGCCACGGCTCGGAGACGACCCGGAACTGCTCCTCGGCCTGATCCTGGCCGTTGAGCGCGGAGTCGAACTCCTTGCGCAGCTGCGGCGTGAACTTCCTGGTCGTCAGGACCCGCAGCACGACGACCCGCTCGAGGGAGACCTGCTCCTTCATCTCGGAGATCGCGGCGGCGGCGCGCATGTCGGCGCCGAGGGTCGGGTTGTTGGACAGCTCGGCCGCGGCGTCGCGGATGCTCAGCAGGTCGTCGATCAGCGTCCGGTACCGGCTGACGACGGTGCTGGCCAGGATGTCCTTGCCGCCTTCGGAGATCTGCTTGCGCATCCCCGGCAGGTCGAGCAGCTGGGTGTCGATCGCGGCGAGCTGCTTGCGGAAGTCCTCGGGCGGGTCGGCCAGGCCGGACCGGGTGAGCCGGTATTCCTTGCTCGTGTCCTCGGTCTTCTGGATCTGCCGCTCGAAGGTGGCGCGAGCCTCGACGCTGCCCTGCTGGTCGAGCACGCCGAGCAGGAGCGCGGCGTTGGCGCGCTCGCTCTGCAGCTCGTGCACGAGCGAGGAGGCCTTGGCCGACAGCCCCGACAGGGTGCGGGCCCGGTCGGCGTCGTTGGCGTCACCGATGTTGTCGACGAGACCGTTGGTGCCGACCACGATCGTCGCGATGATCGGGACGATCATGATCAGGCCGAGCTTCGACCAGATCGGCAGGTCTCGGAGCCGGCCCACCGGGAGACGCAGACGCGACGAGACCGGCTCCCGCGTCGTTGGCCGTTTGCTCACTTCACCGCCCTCCGAACCGGGGCCTTGTGAAACAGCAGGCACCCGCGACCGGCCGACCCTACTGGGCCAGACCTCCGAGATTCCACCATGTCCCGTCGCAAGAAGAAAGCCCAGGCCTCCCGCTAGCCGTTATGTTCCGCATGAAGAAAAAAGTCCGTTTGACGGTAAGTTCAGCCGATCATCCCCCTACGCTGGGCGATTTACCCGATGCACGCAGATGATGACGGCTGACAAATCGGTACAAAATTACGACATCAACTTCGCGTACGCGGGCTTGATCACCTCGTTGATCAACGCCAGCCGCTCATCAAACGGAATAAAGGCGCTCTTCATTGCGTTCACTGTGAACCACTGCAATTCGGACCAGCCGTAGCCGAACGCCTCGACCAGCAGCGCCATCTCGCGGCTCATCGAGGTGCCGCTCATCAGCCGGTTGTCGGTGTTGACCGTGACCCTGAAGCGCAGGTCACGCAGCAACCCGATCGGGTGCTCCCGGATCGAGGCGGCGGCGCCGGTCTGGACGTTGGACGACGGGCAGAGCTCAAGCGGAATGCGCTTGTCCCGCACGTAGGCGGCGAGCCGGCCGAGGGAATTGTCGGCCGCGACGTCGTCGACGATGCGCACACCGTGTCCGAGCCGGTCGGCGCCGCACCACTGGATGGCCTGCCAGATCGACGGCAGCCCGAACGCCTCGCCGGCGTGGATGGTGAAATGCGAGTTCTCGCGCTGGAGGTACTCGAAGGCGTCGAGGTGCCGGGTGGGCGGGTAGCCGGCCTCCGCCCCGGCGATGTCGAAGCCGACCACGCCCGCGTCGCGGTACTGCACCGACAGCTCGGCGATCTCCATCGAGCGGGCCGCGTGCCGCATCGCGGTCAGCAGCGTGCCGACCCGGATCGGGTTGCCGGCGGCCGCCGCCTCGGCGGAGCCCTCGCGGAAGCCGTCGAGGACCGCCTCCACCACCTCGGCCAGCGCGAGGCCCTGGGACAGGTGCTGCTCCGGCGCGAAGCGCACCTCCGCGTAGACCACGCCGTCGGCCGCGAGGTCCAGGGCACACTCCCGGGCGACCCGGACCAGGGACTCCCGGGTCTGCATCACGGCGACCGTGTGGGCGAAGGTCTCCAGGTAACGCTCCAGCGAACCGGAGTCGGCCGCCGCGACGAACCACTCCCCGAGGCCCTCCGGGGTCGCGGCGGGCAGCTCGTGGCCGATGCCGGCGGCGAGGTCGAGGATCGTGGCGGGGCGCAGGCCGCCGTCGAGGTGGTCGTGGAGAAGGGCTTTCGGCGCGCGACGGATCTCGTCGTAGGTGGGTGCAACCATGGAACGACACTAGTAGCGTGCACGCCTCCGTCATCACACATCTGCGGTGTCCGGTCTGCGCCGGTCCGCTCACGGCCGCCGGTCGGGCGCTGCGCTGCGCCGCGGGCCACTCGTTCGACATCGCGCGGCAGGGTTACGTCGACCTGACCGCGGGCCGGTCGGTGCACACCGGCGACAGCGCCGAGATGGTGACCGCCCGGGAGGCCCTCCTGGAGGCGGGACACTTCGACGTCGTGTCCGACGCCGTCGCGGCAGCGGCGGCAGGTGTACCGGGAGCCGGCCTGATCGTCGAGGTGGGGGCCGGGACCGGCCGTTACCTGGCGCGGGCCCTCGGCCCGGACCGGGTCGGGCTCGCCGTGGACGTGTCGAAGGCGGCGCTGCGCCGCGCGGCCCGGGCCGACCCCCGCATCGGCGCGGTGCGCGCCGACGTGTGGCAGGGCCTGCCGGTCCGCGACGCGGCCGCCGATGTGATCCTCGACATCTTCGCGCCGAGGTCGGGCCCGGAGTTCGCCCGAGTGCTGCGCCCCGGCGGCGTCGCCGTGGTGGTCACCCCGGCGCCCGGGCACCTCGCCGAGCTGGTGGCGGCGCTGGGCATGGTCGGCGTCGACCCGGCGAAGCCGGAGCGGCTCGCGGCGAGCCTGCGCCCCTGGCTCACGCAGGTGGACGAGGTGCCGCTGCGGGCCACCCTGGCGCTGGACCGCGCGGCCGCGGCGGCCCTGGTCGGGATGGGTCCGAGCGCATGGCACACCGACCCGGCCGCGGTGACCGCCACCCTGGCCGGGATGCCCGAGCCGATCACCGCGACGCTGGAGGTGCGCCTGAGCACCTGGCGCTCAGGCGGATAAGCCAGCGCTCAGGTGGATAGGCCGGCGCTCAGGTGGATAGGTCGACCTCTTCCCATCCGGGCGGGTCGCCGTGGTACGGCCCGGTGAAGACCACCGCCCACTCGAGGGCCCAGCGGCGCTGGCCGACGGCGTTGGAGTCGAGCTGGCCGGGCAGCGGCAGCCGCCGCCGCTCCGCCTCCAGATAGGACCAGTCCAGGCAGTAATAGAGGTCGAGCTGCGCCGCGGCGTCACCCGCACCGCGCGGTGCGGCCAGGGTGCGCTGCCGCCACGCCGAGAAGGTCTCGCCCTGCGGCAGGTTGGGCAGCCGCTCCATGAGCCCGTCGGCGGAGGGCAGCAGCGGATCGAGGTCCATGGCGATGCCCAGCAGCCAGGACAGCGCGAAGAGCGCCTCCAGGTGCAGCCCGAAGGACCGCTCGTCGCCGTCGCCGTCGGCCACGAACTGCCACTCCGGCCCGGTCAGCCGGTCCTGCAGACCCGACCGGTCCAGCCAGTGCGTCGCGAGCTCCGGCGGCATGCCGGCGACCCGGGCGAGCACGACGTTGAGGATCGCCGCGCGCGCCTCGATCTCCGCACCGGGGCGCAGCTCCACCAGGTCGCCGGGCTCCCAGGCGAGCGGGAAGTTGGGCGGTGGTAGCGGGAGCCGCAGGCGGTGCAGCTCTTCGAGGCTCGCCTCCCGCACCCGCTGCGGATCCGGCGACGTCACGGTCACCCGGGCACTGTAGCCGCCGGATCCAGCAGTGTCTCTAGGAGTCGCCCTCGGGATCGCGGCGGGCGAGGTCGGGGGCGAAGGCGGGCAGGCAGACCGCGACGTACTCGGCGCCGTCCGCGGTGGGGGTGGTGTACCTGACGCGTTCCCCCGCCCGGGTGACGATCGCCTGACCTGCGGTGACGTCGAAGTGGCCGCCGTCGTGCTCGACCCTGACGGTGCCGCGGAGCACGATCGTGAACTCGTCGAACTCCGGCGTCTGGAACGGCTCGGTCCAGCCGCCGGGGGCGATCATCTTGGCGATCGACGCCGCGGACTCACCGGAGTTGACCCGGCCGACGTACTCGTCGATGATCTTGCCGCCGGGGACGGGGATCTGGGTGGGGGCCTTGATCAGTTCTGGCATCAGGAGATCCTGTCGAGAATCAGCGGTCGGGAGGGTGGCGGCGTGTCCGACAGCGTGACCGCGTCGCGGGCCACGGCCAGCGCCGCCGGGAGCTTACCGGCGTCCTCGGCCCGCAGCTCCATGATCACGTCACCGGCCCGGACCACCTCGCCGGGCTTGCGGTGCAGGATGATGCCGGCCGACGCACTGACCGGGTCCTCCTTGCGGGCGCGGCCCGCGCCGAGGCGCCAGGCGGCCACGCCGACGGCGTAGGCGTCCATGGTGGCGACGAAGCCGTCGGCGTCGGCGGTGACCGTCTCGACCTCGTGCGCCACCGGCAGCGGCGCGTCCGGGTCGCCGCCCTGGGCCCGCACGAGGGCCCGCCAGGAGTCCATCGCCCGCCCGTCGGCGATCGCGGCCTGCGGGTCGGCGTCGCCGAGGCCCGCCGCGTCCAGCATCTCCCGGGCGAGGGCCAGGGTCAGCGCGACCACGTCCTGCGGCCCGCCGCCGGCGAGCACCTCCAGGGACTCCTCGACCTCCACGGAGTGCCCGACGGTCCGGCCGAGCGGCACCTCCATGTCGGTGAGCAGGGCGACGGTGGTCACGCCGTGGGCCTTGCCGAGCTCGACCATGGTGCGGGCCAGCTCGCGCGCGTCGGCGACCTCGCGCATGAAGGCGCCGGAGCCGAACTTCACGTCCAGGACCAGCGCGCCGGTGCCCTCCGCGATCTTCTTGCTCATGATCGAGCTGGCGATCAGCGGGATCGCCTCGACGGTGCCGGTGACGTCGCGCAGCGCGTACAGCTTCCGGTCGGCGGGCGCGAGGCCCTCCCCCGCGGCGCAGATCGCGGCGCCGACGCTGCGCAGCTGCTCGACGAACGCCTCGTTGGACAGCTTCGTGCCGAACCCGGCGACCGCCTCGAGCTTGTCGAGGGTCCCGCCGGTGTGGCCCAGCCCGCGGCCGGACAGCTGCGGCACCGCCGCGCCGCACGCCGCGACGAGCGGGGTCAGCGGCAGCGTGATCTTGTCGCCGACGCCGCCGGTGGAGTGCTTGTCGACGGTCGGGCGACCGACCCCGGACAGGTCCAGCCGCTCCCCCGACGCGATCATGGCGGCGGTCCAGCGGGCGATCTCGCCGGCGGTCATGCCGTTGAGCAGGATCGCCATCGCCAGGGCCGACATCTGCTCGTCGGCGACGACGCCCTTGGTGTAGGCGTCGACGACCCAGTCGATCTGCTCGTCGCTGAGGACGCCCTTGTCCCGCTTGGCGCGGATGACGTCCACGGCCGCGAAGCTCATGCCGCACTCCAGTCCTGCTCGATGCCGGCCGGCCGGGGGGCCTCCCCGGCCCATCTGGCGGTTCCCTGGGCGTCGACGACGACCACCCTCGGCGTGCGGACCCGCCCCCAGGCGACCCCCTCGTCGGCGGTGGCCCAGGTCGGGCCCTCCTCCAGGATGCCCGCCGGCTCGCCTTCCGCGGCGCCGGACGAGCGCTCCCAGTAGGCGGTCCAGACCTGCCTGCCGTCGGCGATGTCAGGGTGTACGAACACCGTGCCGGCGCCGACCTTCAGGGCGAGCGCGGCCGGGACGGAAGGACCGGCCGGGGCGATCCGCCCCAGGTCCGTATCGTCGAAGGCGTGCGGCAGCAGCGCGGTCATCGGCAGCGGGCCGTCGGCGTGGTCGATGAGGCAGTCCCCGCCGCCGTGCTCCCACAGCAGCTGCCGGCAGCGGCCGCACGGCATGAGCGGCCGCCCGTCGCCGTCCACGCACGCCAGGGCGACCAGCCGGCCACCGCCGGTGACCTGCAGGTTGGAGACCAGGCCGCACTCGGCGCACAGGCCGAGGCCGTAGGAGGCGTTCTCGACGTTGCAGCCGACGACGATCCTGCCGTCGTCGACGAGCGCCGCCGCGCCCACCGGAAACTTCGAGTACGGCGCGTAGGCGCGCGCCATCACGGTGACCGCCGCCTGTCGCAGCGCCACCCAGTCGACGTCCGTCACGCTCAGCCTCCCCGCCGGAACGGTTTGCCGTCCGCGGCCGGTGGCCTGAGTCGTTGCGCCGCCAGCGCCAGCACGACCAGCACGGTGATGTAGGGCGCCGCCTGCACCAGCGCGGTCGGGATCTTGTCCACGGAGAAGAACAATACGTAGGAAAGGACGCCGAGGACGGCGGAAGCGACCGCCACGAGCCGGTTGCGCCGGATGAACTCCCACACCGCGAGGGCGAGCAGCAGAGCGCCGACCAGGATGAGCAGGGCGTGCACGGACTCGCTGCCGCGCCGCAGCTGCAGCGCGTCGGTGTAGCCGAACAGGGAGGCGCCGACGGCGAGGCCGCCCGGCCGCCAGTTGCCGAAGATCATCGCGGCGAGGCCGATGTAGCCGCGGCCGCCGGTCTGCCCCTCGCGGTAGATCGCCGAGGTGACGGTCGACAGATACACGCCGCCGAGCCCGGCCATCGCGCCGGAGATGACCACACCGTAGTACTTGTAGCGGTAGACGTTGAGGCCGAGGCTCTCCGCCGCGTGCGGGTCCTCACCGACGGAGCGCACCCGCAGGCCGAAGGCGGTGCGCCAGAGCAGCCACCAGGTCAGCGGGATCAGCAGCACGGCGAGGATGGTCACCAGCGACACCTCGTAGAGCAGGCCGCGCAGTACCCCCGCGACGTCGCTCACCAGGAACCACTCGTGCTCCTCGAGGCCCTTGAGACCGTTGATGCCGGGCACCGAGATCCTGGGGATGTGCGGCACCTGCGGGGACTGCGTGGCGCCGGCGCTGCCCCAGGTGATGTAGGACAGGTACCGCACGACGCCGGGGGCGAGGATCGTCATCGCGACGCCAGAGATGATGTGGTCGACGCCGAAGGTCACGGTGGCGACGGCGTGCAGGAGCCCGCCGATGGCGCCGCCGAGGATGCCGATGAGCAGCCCGACCCACGGGCCGAACTCCAGGCTGCCCCACGCGCCGAACCAGGTGCCGAGGATCATCTGGCCCTCGAGGCCGATGTTGACCACGCCGGCGCGCTCCGCCCACAGGCCGCCGAGGCCGGCGAGCCCGAGCGGCACCGCCGCCTGCAGGGCGGCCTGGATGGCGCCCGACGAGGTGACGTCCGGGGCGTTGGCGAGCTGGTGGACCAGCGACAGGCCGATCAGCGCGCCGGAGATGATCAGCATGATCATCCAGCTCGACATCCGCCGGCCCTTGGTCTTGACCGGAGGCTGCGCCGCCGCCTCGGAGAGCATCGTGTCGGTGCTCACTTCGCCTCCTCCACTACCGGGGCGGGCGCGGCGGTGGCGGTGGCCACGCCGACCCGGCGCTGCTGGGCCCGGCGGCCGATGCGGGCGGCGAGCTCGTAGGCGATGACGACCGAGAGAACCGTGACGCCCTGCATGATCAGGACGATCTCTTTGGGGATGCTGTCGATGTCGAGGATGATCTGCGAGCTGGCCAGGAAGCCCCACAGGATCGCGGCGAGCGCCATGCCGATCGGGTGGTTGCGGCCGAGCAGCGCCACCGCGAGGCCGGCGAAGCCGATGCCGCCGAAGCCCTCGGTGTAGGTGTGGCTCTCGCCCAGCATGCGGGGCAGGTTGACCAGGCCGGCGATCGCGCCGGAGATCAGCATCGCGGTGATCACCATGCGCTTGGCGTTGACGCCGCTGGCGACCGCCGCGAACGGGTTGTAGCCGGTGGCCCGCAGGTCGAAGCCGAAGCGGGTGCGGTTGATCACGAACCAGTACGCGGCGCCGAGGACCACCGCGACGGCGAAGAAGCCGAGCACCTTCTGGTCGGTCCCGGAGACGATCGGCAGGCCGGGCATCCACGAGTCCTCGCTCAGGATGCCGGTGGTCTTGATCTGCGCGCCGGGCTCGGTGACGCCCCAGTGGTCGTTGAGCAGCCAGGTGATGACCAGGCCGCCGATCGCGTTGAGCATCAGCGTGGAGATGACCTCGCTGACCCCGCGCTGGGTCTTGAGCAGCGCGGCGATCGACGCCCACGCCGCGCCGACGATCATCGCGACGACGATGATGAGCACGATGCGCAGCGCGCCGGGCATCCAGTCCATGAACGACGCGCTGGCCAGGGCGCCGGCGAAGAACGCGCCGACCTTCGACTGGCCCTCGACGCCGATGTTGAACAGGCCCATCTTGAAGCCGAACGCCACGGCGACCGCGGCGATGTACAGCTCGCTGGCCTTGTTGAGGATCTCCACCTTCGTGTCCGGCAGCATGCCGAACTCGTACATGTGCTGGAACGCCAGCAGGGGGTCCTTGTCGCTGATCAGCAGGGCCACCGACGAGATCGCGGCGGCGATGATCAGCGCGGCGACCGGTGCGATCAGCTGCGGCAGCAGCTTGCCGACGTCGATGCGCCGGATCGCGGCGACAGCGCTCATGCCGACGCCTCCGCTTCGCCGCGGCGCCGCCGCGAGGCACGCGGAGCACCGAGCCGATGATGAACGGCTCCTCCGCTGCGCTCCAAGCCGTTCATGAAGGGATCTCCTCACCTGTGGCGCCGGTCATGGCGACGCCGAGCTGCTCGGGGGTGACGGTCGACGGGTCGGCGTCGGCCACCAGCCGACCACCGTAGATCACCTTCAGCGCGTCGGACAGGCCGATCAGCTCGTCGAGATCGGCGGAGATGAGCAGCACGCCCATGCCGGCGATCCGGGCGTTGCGGATGTGGTCCCAGATCGCGGCCTGGGCGCCGACGTCGACGCCGCGGGTCGGGTGGGCGGCGATGAGCACCTTCGGCTGGTGGCTCATCTCCCGGCCGACGATGAGCTTCTGCTGGTTGCCGCCGGAGAGTGCGACCGCGGCGACGTCGATGCCGGGCGTGCGCACGTCGTACTCGGCGACGATGCGGGTGGTGTCGCGGCGGGCGCCGCCGACGTTGATGAGGAAGCCGGTCGCGTTGGGCCGCTCGGTCTGGTGGCCGAGGATGCGGTTCTCCCACAGCGGCGCGTCGAGCAGCAGGCCCTGCCGGTGCCGGTCCTCCGGGATGTAGCCGATGCCCGCCTCGCGGCGCCGGCGGGTGGGCCAGGCGGAGACGTCGTCGCCGTCGAGGGTGACGGTGCCGGTCGTGGCGCGCATGCCCATGATCGCCTCGGCGAGCTCGGCCTGGCCGTTGCCCTCGACGCCGGCGATGCCGACGACCTCGCCCTTGTGGATCGTGAACGAGGCGTTGTCGACGATCGGCCGCCCGTCGGCGGCGCGGACCGTGAGCCCCTCGACGACCAGGACGGGCACCTCGGTGACGGTCGACTCGCGGGCCTCGGGGCTGGGCAGCTCGCTGCCGACCATGAGGGTCGCCAGCTGGCGGGCGGTGACCTGGTCGGGCTTGACGGACGCGACGGTCGTGCCGCGCCGGATGACGGTGATGTCGTCGGCGACGCCGCGGACCTCGTCCAGCTTGTGCGAGATGAACAGCACGGTCAGGCCCTCGCGGATGAGCTCGCGCAGGTTGCCGAAGAGCTCGTCGACCTCCTGCGGGACCAGCACCGCGGTCGGCTCGTCGAGGATGAGGATGCGGGCGCCCCGGTAGAGCACCTTGAGGATCTCGACCCGCTGGCGGTCGCCGACGCCGAGGTCCTCGACCAGCGCGTCGGGGTCGACGTCCAGCCCGTACCGCTGGGAGATCTCACTGATCTTCTGCTTCGCCCGGGCGCCGATGCCGTGCAGCTTCTCGGCGCCGAGGACCACGTTCTCCGTGACCGTGAAGTTGTCGGCCAGCATGAAGTGCTGGTGCACCATGCCGATGCCGGCCTCGATCGCGCGCTGCGGCGACGGGAACTTCACCGGGCTGCCCTCGATGAGGATCTCGCCCTCGTCCGGCGGCTGCATCCCGTAGAGGATCTTCATCAGGGTCGACTTGCCGGCACCGTTCTCACCGACGATCGCGTGGATCGTGCCCTTGCGGACGGTGAGGTTGACGTCAGAGTTCGCCACGACGCCGGGGAACCGCTTGGTGATCCCCTTCAGCTCGACGGCGGGTGGGTCCGCGGTCACGAGATGCTCCTTCAACAAGTGATGGCGGGGGACCGGATCACAGTCCCCCGCCTCACGTCCAGCTCTGGATTACTTGGTCGGCACCGTGATCTTGCCGGAGACGATGTCCGCCTTGAACTCGTCGAGCTTGGTCTTGATGTCGTCGACCTGACCGCCGGAGGTGGCGTAGCCGACGCCGTCGACCTTGAGGTCGAAGACCGTCGGGCCGGCCTTGAACTTGTCCTCGCCGAAGTCCTTGACGAAGTTGAACACCGCGTTGTCGACCCGCTTGAGCATCGAGGTCATGATGACCGTCTTGAGCGAGGCGTCGGTCACGGTGTTGTACTGGTCGGAGTCGACGCCGATGGCCAGGGCGTTCTTGGCCTTGGCGGCCTCGAAGACGCCGGTGCCGGAGCCGCCCGCGGCCGCGTAGATGATGTCGGCCTTCTGGTCGTACATACCGGTCGCGGCGGTCTTGCCACCCGCGGGGTCGTTGAAGCCCTTGCAGGCCTCGGCCGGGGTCGACAGGTAGTTCGTCAGCACCTTGACGTCGGCCTTGGCGGCCTTGGCGCCGGCGGCGAAGCCCGCCTCGAACTTCTTGATCAGGTCGACCTGGCAGCCACCGATGAAGCCGACCGTGCCGGTCTTCGTCTTCAGCGCGGCGGCCGCGCCGACCAGGAAGGAGCCCTGCTCCTCGGCGAAGACGAGGTCGGCCACGTTGTCGGCGGTGGTGCCGCCGTCGACGATGGCGAACTTGGTGTTCGGGCAGTCCTTCGCGGCGCGCGCGAGCGGGCCGTTCTTGGCGTCCGCACCGTCGTAGACGAAGCCGACCGCGATGACCGGGTTGTAACCCGTCGTGCAGAGCAGCTTCAGTCGCGCGTACTTGTCGTTCTCGCTCTCGCCGGCAACCGCGGCCAGGTCCTTGACCTCAAGGTTGAGCTCGCTCTTGACCCGGTCGAGGCCCGCTGCGGCGGAGTCGTTGAACGACTTGTCGCCGCGCCCGCCGATGTCGAACGCGAGGCCGACCTTGACGTTCTTCTTCGCCGTGGTGCCACCGCTGCTCGAGCTGCCCGGGTCGCTGCCCTTGTCATCACCGCAAGCGGTCATGGCACCCAACGCGACAATCGCCACCGCGGCGGCCGCGAGAACCTTCATCCCACGCACTCGGCGCAAGACGGTCTCCCTTCACCAATGCACCGCCCCAACGCGGTGAATCCCAACGGCGGGAGCGTACGCCCTCAGACCGACAGTTCCGCAGTTTGCTGCCGGGTTGGGAGGAGTGCGTTATAGGGCCGTGACGTGCCAGAGGTCCCTCCAGCGTACCGGCATCGATCTTGCACCGCCCTGCTTGCTACCAAAAGACGGCAACGGCGGCGTTAACGAGCGTTAGCCCCACCAAAGCCAGGAAATGCCCGCGGTTGACCTCCTCGCGCTTGCGGGAGAAGAAGGTCATGGCGAAGATCGCCAGGCCGATGAGCCCCTTGACGATCAGCTTGGCGGTGGGCGGTTCATGGCCGTCGCGCAGCGGCGCGGACAGCGCGATGCCGGTCACCACCTGGACGATCGCACCCCACAGCATCGCGTTGTTGATCCGCAGCTTGCCGGTGAGGTACTGGGTGACCGACCCGCCCAGCAGCAGCGCGAAGCCGATCAGGTGGGCATAGAGGAGGATGAGCCGCAAAGGTTCCACTGGCGCAAGGTAGCGCCTCCTTGACTCTCCAGCAGCTGGAGGGTCCACGATGGGCCGCATGAACATCGGCGAGCTGTCCCGGCTGTCCGGGCTGCCGGTCAAGACGATCCGCTACTACTCCGACGTCGGCCTGGTCCCGGAGGCGGAGCGCTCACACGCCGGCTACCGGCGCTACGACCACGACTCGCTGGTCCGGCTGGAGTTCGTGCGCACCCTGCGGGAGCTCGGGCTGGACATCGCGACCATCAAGCGGGTCCTGGACCGGGGCGAGGACCTGGGCGCGGTGGCCGCCGCGCACGCGGAGGCGATCGGCGTGCAGATCCGGGTGCTGCGGCTGCGCCGGGCGGCGCTGCGCGCGGTGGCCCTGCACCCGGAGCGGGGCGGCCCGACCCCCGCCGAGCTGGACCGGATGACCCGGATCGCGCAGGCCAGCACCGACGAGCGGCGCCGGATCGTGGACGAGTTCTTCGACAGCATCTTCGCGGAGCTGCCCAGGGCGGAGGAGTCGCCGGAGGCCGCGCAGTTCAGCGCCCGGATGCGCAGCGTCTCCCCCGACCTGCCCGACGACCCCACCGACGCGCAGATCGACGCCTGGATCGAGCTCGCCGGGATGCTCCGCGAGCAGGACTTCCGGGCCCGGCTGCGGGAGATGGGCAAGCGGAGCTTCGCCACGGACGAGCGCCGGCTGACTCCGACCGACATGTCAGAAATATCGTGGTTCACCGGCCACATCGCCGAGCACATGGACGCGGGCGTCGCGCCCGGCGGCCCGCAGGCGGTCCCCGCGGTGGCCGCCGTCCTGCGGCGGTGGGGCGTCGCCGAGGAGGACCGGGACCTCCTGATCGACCAGCTCACCCTCGCCGTCGACCCGCGCGCCGAGCGGTACTGGCAGCTCATGGCCGTAATCAATGGATGGCCGCCGATCCCGGCGACGATGCACAGGTGGGAGTGGTTCCTGAACGCCCTCCGGGCGGGCCGCGGCCCGTTAGCGTGACTCTGTGGAGTGGTGGCGGCACGCGGTGATCTACCAGGTCTACCCGCGCAGCTTCGCCGACAGCGACGGCGACGGCGTGGGCGACCTGCCCGGCATCACCGGCCGGCTCGGCCACCTCGCCGACCTCGGGGTGGACGCGCTGTGGCTGTCGCCGTTCTACCGCTCCCCCATGGTCGACGGCGGCTACGACGTCAGCGACTACCGCGACGTCGACCCGGTCTTCGGCACGCTCGCGGACTTCGACGCCCTCCTCGCGGAGGCGCACCGGCTCGGGCTGCGGGTGATCGTCGACATCGTGCCCAACCACACGTCGTCGCGGCACCCCTGGTTCGTGGAGGGCCGGCGCGACCGGTACATCTTCCGCGACACGCCGAACGGGTGGCAGTCGCTCTTCGGCGGGCCGGCCTGGACGCAGGTCGCGGACGGGCAGTGGTACCTGCACCTGTTCGCGCCCGAGCAGCCCGACCTCAACTGGCACAACCCGGACGTGCGGGCCGAGTTCGACGACATCCTGCGCTTCTGGCTGGACCGGGGCGTCGACGGCTTCCGGGTCGACGTCGCCCACGGGATGATCAAGGACCTGGCCGGCGTGACGCTCTTCGACCACGAGGACGTCCACGAGATCCACCGCGGCTGGCGCAAGATCCTCGACAGCTACCCGGGCGACCGGATGGCCGTCGCCGAGGTGTTCGACACCGCGCCGGCCCGGGTGGCGCGCTACGTGTCGGTGGGCGAGCTGCACCAGGCGTTCAACTTCGACTTCCTGGAGGCGCCCTGGGACCCGGCCGTCCTGCGCCGGATCATCGACGCGTCGCTCGCGGCCGCATCGCAGGTCGGCGCGCCGCCCACCTGGGTGCTGTCCAACCACGACCGGCGCCGGCACGTGACCCGCTTCGGCGGCGTCCGGCGGGCCCGCGCCGCCGCGCTGCTCATGCTGGGCCTGCCCGGCAGCGCCTACCTGTACCAGGGCGAGGAGCTCGGCCTGCCGGAGGTGCTCGACCTGCCGGACGAGGTGCGCACCGACCCGCAGTGGGTCCGCTCCGGCGGCGCCGAGCTCGGCCGCGACGGCTGCCGCGTGCCGCTGCCGTGGTCGGGTGACGCGCCGCCGTTCGGCTTCGGCCCGGGCGGCTCCTGGCTGCCGCAGCCGGCGGACTGGGCGGCCGTCACGGTGGAGGCGCAGCGCAAAGATCCGCACTCGACGCTGTCGCTCTACCGGGACGCGCTGCGGCTGCGCCGCCCGTCGACGACGCTGCGCTGGCTGGACGCGCCCGACGGGGTGCTGCGCTTCGAGACCGAGACCATGCGGGTCGCCGCCAACCTGACGGCGGGGCCGGTGCGGATCGAAGAGCCGGCCACCCTGCTGCTGAGCAGCAGCGAGATGGCCGGCGAGCTGCCAGGCGACACGACCGCCTGGTGGGGCGTCTAGGCGGTGAGCTTCGCCGCGATCCGGGCGAAGCCGGCGCGGATCTCCTCGATCGACGGGGCTTCGTGCGTGTGGTCCGGGTCGTCGTGGTCGTGGTCGTGGTGGTGGCCGTGGTCGTCCTCGTAGTCGGCGAGCTCCTCGTCGAGCGCCGCCGTCTCCAGGTCCTCGTTCTCGGCGGCGAGGCGGGCGGCGGCGATGTCGCCGAGGATCTGGTCGGCGGTGACGTGCGGCTGGAGCGGCTCGACCACCGCCATCAGGTCCTCGTCGGCCACGACGGCCTCGGCGAGGGCGAGCGCGTGCGCCCGCTCGTAGGGCCCGCACACGACGGGCTCCCACTCCTCGTCTTCGTTCAACGGGCCGAAGGTGATGATCCACGGCAGGGTCAGCGCCGGCGCGTCGGCCGGCAGGTCCAAAGTCACAAGTGCACCCACGGCGCCCATCATGACGCGTCGCGCGGCTCCGGTGGCGCCGAACCGCCGGACGGGGCGATCCGGCGCGCCATGTCGGCGGCGACCGCGACCGACTGGGGGTCGGCGGCGGCGGTGCCGGCGGCGGAGGGCTCGGGATCCGCGGCGCCGGCCAGCGGCGGGTGGTCGGCGCGCACCTCGGCGGCGACCCGCTGGGTGGTCTCCGCGGCCTGCTCCACCAGCTCGGCCGCCCGCAGCGCCGCCTGCACGTCGCTGCGCGGCGCGCCGCCGGCCAGGTCCTTGGCCCGCCCGTGCGTGTCGGTGGCGGCGAGCGCCGCGGCGAAGAGCAGCAGCTGGTGCAGCAGGTACATGTAGAGCAGCAGCCCGATCGTGCCTGCCACCAGCTGGTAGGCCGGGTTGTCCTCGATCCGGGTGATGTAGAGCTTCCCGAGCGTCTTGAGCAGGCCGAGCCCGACCGCGAAGAGCGCGGCCGAGGGCAGCAGGCGGCGCAGCGACATCCGCAGCCGCGGCACGCCGGCCAGCAGCGCCATGCCCAGCACCAGGTCCACGATGCCGGACAGCAGCGTGGACGTGCCCCGCAACGCCACCCGGACGGGGTCCTGCTCGAAGTCGCCGGCCAGCCAGTACAGCAGCTCCTGCACCCCGGCGAAGATGCCGATCGACACGATCAGCAGCAGGCCGAGCGCCACCAGGACGGCGAGGTCGACGAGCCAGCGCACGAAGTAGTTGCCGGGATGCTCCTGCAGGTGCCACAGGGCGCGCTGCGACGAGCGCAGGTTCTCCACCCAGCCGACCCCCGCGATGATCAGGCCGATCATCGCGATCAACCCGATCTGCTGGCTGCCGGCGAAGACCTGGTCGGAGTGCAGCTGCGGCAGGTTGACCGCCAGGTAGGCCTGGACCCTGGCGACGACTGCCTCGTTGCCGCCGAGCACCCGGCCGAGGATGAAGAAGGCCACCACGACCATCGCGAAGACGGCGAAGAAGCCGTAGTAGGCGGTCGCGGCGGCGAGGCGGGCAGCGTCGACGTCGAAGTAGCGCTCCTGGGCCCGCCACACGTGGTCGAACGCGCGGGAGCCCCTGCGGCCCTTGGCCACCACCTTGTCGAAGCCGGCCTCCAGCCGGTCCAGCAGGCCCACCTCTCTATCGTCGCTGATCGACCGCGGACCGGCGCGGCGACAGGCGGTACTGCGCGTACGGCTGCCATCGACCGCTCTCGTCGTGCTCGAAGAGCGCGAACCCGTCCACGTCGAAGACCGCCTCGTAGCCGGCGAGGTCGGCGAAGGCCGCGTCGAGCCGCTCCGGCGCCACGTTGTGCGCGACCGTCACGTGCGGGTGGTACGGGTACGACGACGCCGCCTCGATCTCGGCCGCCTCCTGCACCGCCTCGTGCAGCCGCTCGCACTCGCTGATGCCGGCGGCGACCGCCACGAAGACGACCTGCGTCAGCGGGCGGAACGTGCCGGTCCCGCGCAGCCGCACGGTGAACGCCGCGTGCCGCCCCGCGACCGCCGCGAGGTGCCGGTCGATCGCGGGCAGGTCGGCGGCGGCCACGACGGTGGGGCCGAGCAGGGTCACGTGCGCGGGCACGTGCGCCGCGGCGGGGTCGCCCGCGGCGAGCCGGGCGGCGGTCAGCTCGCTGCCCCACGGGTCGGGAAGGTCGATCGCGACGCCGATGGTGGTCTCCTCGCGGGCCACGTCAGTGCGCAGCACCCGGTGCGAGGAACCCGATCCGGTCGTAGACCGTGCCGAGGGTGGCAGCGGCGACCGAGCGGGCCTTCTCGGCGCCGATCGCAAGCAGCTTGTCCAGCTGCGCCGGGTCCTCCAGGTAGGCGTTGGTGCGCTGCTGGATCGGGCGCAGGAACTCCACCACGACCTCGGCGAGGTCCTTCTTGAGGTCGCCGTAGCCCTTGCCGTCGTAGGCGGCGACCAGGTCGTCGATGCTCCGGCCGGTCAGCGCCGAGTAGATCGTGAGCAGGTTGGCGATGCCGGGCTTCGCGGCCTGGTCGAAGATGATCTCGCGGCCGGTGTCGGTGACCGCCGACTTGATCTTCTTCGCCGCCTTCGCCGGGTCCTCGAGCAGCTCGACCAGGCCGGCCGCGGTCGACGCCGACTTCGACATCTTCGCGGTCGGCTCCTGCAGGTCGGTGATCTTCGCCGTGTCCTTGATGATGTACGGCGCCGGCACGGTGAACGTCTTGCCGAAGGTCGTGTTGAACCGCTGTGCGAGGTCGCGGGTCAGCTCCAGGTGCTGGCGCTGGTCCTCGCCGACCGGCACCGCGTCGGCCTGGTAGAGCAGGATGTCGGCGGCCTGCAGGATCGGGTAGGTGAACAGCCCGACGCTGGAGCGGTCGGCGCCCTGCTTCTGGGACTTGTCCTTGAACTGCGTCATCCGGCTGGCCTCGCCGAAGCCGGTGATGCAGCCCATCACCCAGCCGAGCTGCGCGTGCTCCGGCACCTGGCTCTGCACGAAGAGGGTGCACCGGTCGGGGTCGAGCCCGACGGCCAGCAGCTGCGCCGCGCTCACCCGGGTCCGCTTGCGCAGCAGCGCCGGGTCGTGGCCGGCGGTGATCGCGTGCAGGTCGACGACGCAGTAGAAGGTGTCGTGCGTGTCCTGCATCGCCACCCAGTTACGCAACGCGCCGAGATAGTTGCCCAGATGGAACGAGTCGGCGGTGGGCTGGATCCCGGAGAGCACCCGAGGACGGTCGGTGCTGACGGACGGCGACATGCGCGTCATTCTGTCAGCACCACCACAGCGGTGGCGCAACCGGGAGCGAGTCATAGCGGTCTTCAACGGTGAGGGGGTGACGGGGTGGGTGAAGAGCTCGAGGCACGCGAGGCCGTCCGTGACGCATACGAGGCGCATTACCGGCGGCTGGTCGCCGCCCTCTACGCGCTCACCGGCGACCACGCCGAGGCCCAGGACCTGGTCCAGGAGGCCTACGCGCGTGCCCTGGCCCGCCCACGGCAGTTCCTCGACGTCGCCGACCCGGAGGCGTGGTTACGCACCGTCGCGATGAATCTGGCCCGGACCCGCTGGCGGCGCCGGCGGCTGTTCGACACGCTGGTCCGCAGCGGCCGTGTCGCCCGTCCGGTGGAAAGCGTGCCCGGCGTCGACCCCAACCGGGTGGCGCTCGTCGCCGCCCTGCAGCAGCTGTCGCAGGCCACGCGGGAGACGATCGTGCTGCACCACCTGGCCGACATGTCCGTGCACGAGGTCGCCGACGCCCTGGGCGTGCCCGTCGGCACGGTGAAGGCCCGCCTGTCGCGGGGCCGCGCCATGCTCGCCGCCCTGCTCAGCGACGCCGACTCCGACGCCGCCGGCCCGCGCCGCCGCCCCGCGGTCCTGCCACAACGGGACGTCCAGGAGGTGCGCGATGCGCCCTGACCTGGACTTCCGCACCCTCCGCGCGCAGATCGAGTCGGCGACGTGGATGCCCGACTTCAGCCTGCTGTCCCGCCGGGCCGGCCGGGTCCGCATGCGCGACCGGATGGCCGTCGCCGGCGCCCTGGTCGGCACGCTCGCCGTGTTCGCGCCCGTCGCCCTGGCCGGCGTGTTCGGCCGCCCCACGCCGGCCGCCCTCGGCCCCAACCCGGACATCGGCGACCCCTGGAGCCCGCAGCCGTCGGCGTCGGCGCCGCCGAGCGGCACGTTCGAGTCGACCCGGACGATCCGGGCGGCCGCCGGCGACCTGCCCGACGGCGTGGTCGCCGCCGTGGACGTCTGCGTCGAGGTGCCCCAGGCCCGCCGGTGCAACCTCCAGGTGGTCGTGCTGCGGGACGGGTCCGCGCAGCGGCGCGGCCCGTTCCTGATGGACACGCTGCGGCAGAGCCCGCTGGACAAGCTCGACCACATCGAGCTGGCCCGGATCTCCCCGCAGACGTTCATGCTCAGCGGCGAGGTCAGCGGCGGCTCCCGCACCAGCGTGAAGTTCCGCCTCGACGACAAGCCGGCCACGCCGGTCATCGGGCCCGAGACCCGCGAGGCCCTCGGACCCGCCGACCGGGCGCTCCAGCTCGCCCAGTACGGCGACCTCTTCGGCGTCCGGCAGGACACCGGGGGGCTGAGCCTGCTCGTCGACCAGCCACCGATGGCCCGCCGGTCCCTGGTGGCCGACCTGCCGGTCGCGGCCGGCTGGTGGGTCACCGGCGCGGACATCCACTCCGGCGCGCCCGCGGTCGCGGTCAGCACCGACCAGGGCCGGCACTGGCAGGCCGTCACGCTCCCCGCGCCCACGGGCATCGACGCGCCGACGCTCGCCACGCTCGACGGCGTCACCGCCCACGCGTTCATCCGCTACAGCAAGGGGATCCGGCACTTCCGTACCCGCGACGGCGGCCACACCTGGCAGGAGGTGACCACCAAGATCGAGCTGCCGGCGCCGCTGAACAACGACGGCGCGCTCAACGGCCGCGCCTTCGGCGTGCTGGCCCGCCCCGACCGCTCGCTGGTGCTGTGGGTCCAGGGCGACTCCGAGATCGCCTACCTGCAGAGCCTCGACGGGGAGCACTTCGAGATCGTCGCCGGCCCCGGCGGCCCGCTCGACCCGCTCGACAACGGCTACGCCTCGCTCGGCGACCCGCCCAGGCTCTCCCTGGACGGCCGGACCTGGCAGTCCGCCACGCTGTCGGCGACCGTCCTGCCGGACTGACCGCGGGTTCCCGGAAAAGCGGAATTTCCCGGGAACCGAAGGAGGCGGCCGGGGATCGTGGCCGGTGTGAGCGAGCTCGAGGGGGTCTACCACGCCTGCTACCGGCGGCTGGTGACGCAGCTCTACGCGTTCACGACCGACCTCACCGAGGCGCAGGACGTGGTCCAGGAGGCGTTCGCCCGCGCCGCCGCCCGGCCCGGCGGCTTCACCGGCATCGACAACCCCGAGGCGTGGCTGCGCACCGTGGCGGTCAACGTCGTCCGCCGCCGCTGGCGCCGGCGGACGCTGCTCGACCTGATCATGCTCCGCGAGCGCGCCGTCCAGCGGCACGTGGACGCCGGCCCCTCGCCCGAGCGCACCGACCTGACCGACGCCCTGGACGCCATTCCCCGCACGTACCGGGAGGTCATCGTGCTGCACTACTACGCCGACCTCAGCGTCGAGGAGATCTCGGCCACGCTCGGCGTGCCCGGCGGGACCGTCAAGTCGCGGCTGTCGCGGGGGCGGGCCGCCCTCGCCGAACGGCTTCCCGGCTATGCGCCCACGGAGGTGCGTCATGCCTGACGAGCTGGAGACCATGCTCCGCGCCCAGCGGCTCGACTTCACCCAGCCGCCGCTGGCCGCGATCACCGCCCGGGCCCGCGTCCTGCGCCGCCGCCGGCGCGCCGCCCAGGTGGGGGCGGTCGCCCTGGGGCTGCTCGTCGCCGCGTCGTTCCTGATCCCGCGCCTGATCCCGCGCGAGGCGCCGCCGCCGCAGGTGGCCGCCTCGCCGTCCGCCGCGCCCGGCGCCGTCTACACGGGCGGCGGGATCACGATCAACGGGCTGCCCGCCCTCCCCCGGGACCTCCCCGGGAAGATCCAGGACGCCGAGTTCATCGACGCCGACCGTGGGTTCCTGCTCACGGTCGACTGCGCCGCCGCCTGTACCGCCTGGGTCAACGCCACCCTCGACGGCGGCCGGACGTGGAGCACCGCCCAGGCACCCGGCGCGTTCCGCTCGCCCCCACGCGGCGCGCTGCCGTCGCTGGTGGTCACCGGGTCGCGGATCACCCTGCTCGGCGCGGACGGCACCCGGGCCAGCAGCACCGACGGGGCCGGCTGGGACACCGCCTCGCAACCGGCCACCACCGTCGACGCGCTGCCCGGCGACGCCCGCCTGGTCCTGCGCGACGGGCGGCTCATGGCGCTGCTGCACGACGGCACCACGCTGGTGCAGCCAACCGCCCAGCCGCCGCTCGGGTTGGCGTGGGTCGCTCCCGTACGCGCGGGCGACGGCTCCTGGTGGGTCGGCGGGGCGGACGGCGGCCACCCGGCGGTGGCGGTGTCCCGCGACGGAGGCGTCACGTGGAAGCCGACGACCTTCCCCGGCGGCGGCACGGCCCAGGTGTCGTTCCTCGGCCGGGACGTCTACGCGGCACTGACGGACCCCACCACCACCCCGCCCACCCTGCTGGGCGTCGCCGCGTCCTCCGACGGCGGCGCCAGCTTCGGCCAGCCCCGCCCGCTTGTGGCGACCACCATCGGCGGCGACCTGGTCCCGCTGCTGGACGGCCGCCTCGTCATCGTCGATGGGGACAGCCACTGGCTCGTCTCCACCGACCGCGGCGCCACCTGGCAGCGGGTCCAGGGCCTGCACCCGACGAAGCGGCTGTCCCGGACGCAGACCGGCTGGGTCGCCTACGAGATGTCCACGATCTACACCGCGTACTCGGTCGACGGCACCACCTGGCAGAAGCTCGACGCCCAGTAGCGCCCGCCCCGGTAAAGCCCTGGTCAAGCCCTGGTCAAGCCCTGAACAAGCCCCGTCAGCCCCGGATGAGGTCCCAGGCGTCCTGGACCATCGTCGACAGCTCGGTGTGCCGCGGCGTCCAGGACAGCTCCCGCTTCGCCTTGTCGGAGGAGGCGACGAGCCGCTCCGGGTCGCCGGGGCGGCGGGGCGCCATCTCGACCGGGACCGGGTGGCCGGTGACCTCGCGGACCACGTCGACGACCTGCCGGTTGGAGAAGCCGGTGCCGCTGCCCAGGTTGTACACGCGGTGGCCGGGGCCGTCCATGGTCGCGAGCGCCAGGAGGTGGGCCTCCCCCAGGTCGGCGACGTGGATGTAGTCGCGGATGTTGGTGCCGTCGGGGGTGTCGTAGTCGTCGCCGAAGAGCTGGAGCTTCTCCCGGCGGCCGAGCGCGACCTGCAGCGCGATCGGGATCAGGTGTGTCTCCGGGTCGTGCCGCTCGCCGATCATCGAGCCGTCCGGGCGGCGCAGCGCGCCGGCGACGTTGAAGTAGCGCAGGCTGACCGCGGAGATGCCGTGGCCGACGGCCTCCCCGGTGAGCGCGTGGTCGGCGGCGAGCTTCGAGGTGGCGTACGGGTTGGGCGGCCGCACCGCGGCGGTCTCCGGGATCGGGACGACGTCGGGGTCGCCGTAGACGTTCGCCGTGGAGGAGAAGACGAGGCGGCGGGTGCCGGCGGCGCGCATGGCGTCCAGCAGCAGCAGCGTGCCGACGGTGTTGTTCTCCCAGTACTTCTCCGGCTTCTGCACGCTCTCGCCGGCGGCGATGAACGCGGCGAAGTGCAGCACGCCGTCGAACCCGGCGTCGCGGGTCAGCACGTCGCCGATCGCGTCGTGGACCCGGCCGCGGACGAAGACGGCGCCCTGCGGCACCGACGACTCGTGGCCGGTGGAGAGGTCGTCGAGCACTGTCACGTCGTGACCGGCGTCGAGCAGCAGTGCGGTGACGACGCTGCCGATGTAGCCGGCGCCCCCGGTGACGAGCAGTTTCACGGCGTTCCTCCAAAAGTCATCAGGAACCAACAAATTTACACGTCAGAGGTGAACGGCATAGTGCCCGCCACCTACAATTTCGGGCATGTCGCAGCATGGCGCCGGGACCTTGCGACAGGCTGTGGCTGGTCTGCTGAGCCGCTTGGCGCACCGGCTGCACACCACCGACGAATCCACGGACGTCAGCGAGGCGGAGCTGCGCACGCTGATCGCCGGCGGCA
Organism: Dactylosporangium sp. NPDC049742; assembly: GCF_040674675.1. Lineage (NCBI taxonomy): Bacteria > Bacillati > Actinomycetota > Actinomycetes > Micromonosporales > Micromonosporaceae > Dactylosporangium > Dactylosporangium sp. NPDC049742. The sequence goes on from NZ_JBFANF010000056.1 coordinate 30,030, forward strand.
CCGGCACCGGCCACGTCCGTGAGGTGATGGTGCCGCGGACCGAGGTGCTGTTCCTCGACGCGGGCCTGACGGTCGCCGAGGCGGTGACCGTCGTGCGGGCCACCCGGCACTCCCGGTTCCCGGTGATCGACGGCGACCAGGACGACGTGCTCGGCTTCGTCCACGTGCGCGACCTGACCCTGCTGCCCGCGGTCGACCCCTGCCTGCGGCTGCGGGAGCTGACCCGCGAGGTGAAGCGGCTGCCGGCCAGCAAGCGGGTCCTGGCGGCGCTGTCGGAGATGCGGCGGGAGGGCCACCACCTGGCGGTCGTCATCGACGAGTACGGCGGGACCGCGGGCATCGTGACCCTGGAGGACCTGATCGAGGAGCTCGTCGGCGAGATCCACGACGAGTACGACCTGCCGCCGCTCGAGGAGAAGACCGCCGAGGTCGACGGGCGCATCAACCTCGCCGACCTCGCGGAGCGGACGGGGCTGACCCTGCCCAGCGGCCCGTACGAGACCGTGGCGGGCTTCGTGATGGCCCGTCTCGGGAGGCTGCCCCGTACCGGCGACGAGGTGCGGCACGACGGCTGGCACCTGCACGTCAGCACGGTGGAGGGCCGCCGGGTGGCGCGGGTGTCGGTGATCCGCCCGCGCCAACCGTAAGAGGATGTTCAGCCGGCCTCGATGATCATGCCGGCGCCGACGGTCCGGTTCGTGGACTCGTCGATGATGATGAAGCCGCCGGTGGTGCGGTTGCGTCGGTACTGGTCGGCGAGCAGCGGCACCGTGGTGCGCAGCTTCACCCGGCCGATCTCGTTGAGCCCGAGCGACGTCGCCGACTCGTCGCGGTGCAGCGTGTTCACGTCCAGCCGGTACTGCAGGCCGCGGATCACGGTGCGGGCCGAGCGGGTCGTGTGCTTGATCGCGTACTTGGCGCCGACGGTCAGCGGGCGGCTCTCGTCCATCCAGCAGATCATCGCCTCGATGTCCTGGGCGACGGCCGGCGCGTTGTTCGGCCGGCAGATCAGGTCGCCGCGGGCGATGTCGATCTCGTCCGCGAGCCGGATCGTCACCGACATCGGCGGGTACGCCTCCTGCAGCGGCCCGTCGGCGGTCTCGATGTGCGTGATCTTCGTGGTGAAGCCGGACGGCAGGACCATCACCTCGTCGCCGGGCTTCAGCACGCCCGAGGCGACCTGGCCGGCGTAGCCGCGGTAGTCGGCGACCGTGGTCGACTGCGGGCGGATCACGTACTGCACCGGGAACCGCACGTCGACCAGGTTGCGGTCCGAGGCGATGTGCACGTGCTCCAGGTGGTGCAGCAGCGACGGGCCCTCGTACCACGGCATGTTCTCCGACCGGCTGACGAGGTTGTCCCCGTGCAGCGCCGAGATCGGGATGACCGTCAGGTCGGGCGCCTCGAGCTTCGCCGCGAACGACGTGAACTCGTCGGCGATCCGCTCGAAGACCTCCTGCGAGTAGTCGACGAGGTCCATCTTGTTCACGCAGAGCACCAGGTGCGGCACGCGCAGCAGCGAGCACAGGAAGGCGTGCCGCCGGGACTGCTCGACCAGGCCCTTGCGCGCGTCGACCAGGATCAGCGCCAGGTCGGCGGTGGAGGCGCCGGTGACCATGTTGCGCGTGTACTGGATGTGCCCCGGCGTGTCGGCGATGATGAACTTCCGCCGCGGCGTCGCGAAGTACCGGTAGGCCACGTCGATCGTGATGCCCTGCTCGCGCTCGGCGCGCAGGCCGTCGGTGAGCAGCGCGAGGTTGGTGTACTCGTCGCCACGCGAGCGCGACGTCGCCTCGACCGCCTCCAGCTGGTCCTCGAAGATCGCCTTCGAGTCGTAGAGCAGCCGGCCGATCAGGGTCGACTTGCCGTCGTCGACGGAGCCCGCCGTCGCGAACCGCAGCAGGTCCATCTGCCGCTGGGCGGGCGTCTCAACAACCGCGGTCATCTTAGAAGTACCCCTCACGCTTGCGGTCTTCCATGGCCGCCTCGCTGACCTTGTCGTCGCCGCGGGTCGCGCCGCGCTCGGTGATGCGGGTCGCGGCGACCTCGTCGATCACCTTGTCGATCGTGTCCGCGTCGCTGCGGACCGCCGCGGTGCAGGAGGCGTCGCCGACGGTGCGGTAGCGGACCCGCTCCACGAACGGCTTCTCGCCGGACCTCAGCGGCAGGAACTCGTTGATCGCGTAGAACATCCCGTTACGGTCGACGACCTCGCGGTCGTGCGCGTAGTAGATGTCGGGCAGCGGGATGCCCTCGCGGGCGATGTAGTGCCAGACGTCCAGCTCGGTCCAGTTGGACAGCGGGAAGACACGGATCGACTCGCCGGGCGCGATGCGGGCGTTGTAGAGCGCCCACAGCTCGGGCCGCTGGTTGCGCGGGTCCCACTGGCCGAAGTCGTCGCGGAAGCTGAAGACGCGCTCCTTGGCGCGGGCCTTCTCCTCGTCGCGGCGGGCACCGCCGAACAGCGCGTCGAAGCGGTACTTCTCGACGGCGTCCAGCAGGACCGGCGTCTGGATCCGGTTGCGCATGCCGTCGCCGGACTCGCGCACCAGGCCGCTGTCGATCGCCTCCTGGACGCTCGCCACGATGAGCTGCACGTTGAGCTCGCCGACGCGGCGGTCCCGGTACTCGAGGACCTCGGGGAAGTTGTGCCCCGTGTCGACGTGCATGACCGGGAACGGGATCCGGCCCGGCGCGAACGCCTTCTCCGCGAGGCGGAGCATGACGATCGAGTCCTTGCCGCCGGAGAACAGCAGGACCGGTCGCTCGAACTCGGCGACCACCTCACGCATGATGAACAGGCTCTCGGCCTCGAGAGCGTCCAGGTGCGAGACGCGGTAGGGCGCGCGGCTCATGGTTGGCGGAAACCTTTCCCTAGGAAGCGACGGACGCGCTGATCGCGGCCAGCAGCTGAGGCGCCAGTGCCTTCCGACACACCACCAGGTCAGGCAGCCGTGGGTCGGGCTGGTTGTATTCCAACGTAGTCCCGTCGATCCGGGAAGCGTGCAGACCCGTGGCGACCGCCACAGCGACCGGTGCGGCGGAGTCCCACTCGAACTGGCCGCCGGCGTGGACGTAGGCGTCGACGGCGCCGTCGATCACCGCGGCGATCTTCGCGCCGGCGGATCCCATCGGCACCAGCTCGATCGGCAGCCGCTCCGCGAGCGCGGTCAGCAGCGCCGGCGGGCGGGTCCGGCTGGCCGCAAGGCGGATCGGCTCGCCCTGCACGCCCGGCATCGGCGGGAAGGGCGGCGGGGCGTCGGTGCCGAGCACGCAGTGCTGCGCCGGGAGGGCGACCGCACCGGCCAGGAGCCGGCCCCAGCCGGCGGCGCGCTGCGGCTGCGGGGTGCCGTCGCCGGCGTACTCGGTGATCCGCGCGGACGTGCGGCCCCACAGGGCGACGTGGACCGCCCAGTCGGCGCGGCCCTCCTCGCCGAACTCGCGGGTGCCGTCGAGCGGGTCGACGATCCAGACCCGGTCGGCGTTCAGCCGGGTGGCGCTGTCGGCGCCCTCCTCGGACAGGACCGCGTCGGCGGGGCGCCAGCGCTCCAGCTGCGCCACCAGCAGCTCGTGCGACTGCCGGTCGCCGGCCTTGCGCAGGGCGGCCGGGTCGGCATACCCCATCTCCTCGCGGAGCTTCAGCAGCAGGTCGCCGGCGCGCTGGGCGAGCCAGCGCGCGAACCCGCCGTCGGTGGCGGGTGGCAGATCGGTCATCAGTACGCTCCAGCCCCTCGGGTCACCGCGCTCAACGTCCGCAGCATGATCACCAGGTCGAGCGACAGCGACCAGTTCTCCACATACTGCAGGTCGAGGCGGACCGCTTCGTCCCACGATAGGTCCGACCGGCCGGACACCTGCCAGAGGCCGGTCATCCCGGGCCGCACGGCCAGCCTGCGCCGGGCGTCGTCCGGATACACGGCGACCTCCTCCGGCAGCGGCGGGCGCGGCCCGACCAGTGACATGCTGCCTCCGAGCACATTGAGCAGCTGGGGCAGCTCGTCGAGCGAAAACTTGCGCAGAAACCGTCCGACGCGGGTGACCCGTGGGTCGTTGCGCAGTTTGAACAGCGCGCCGTCGACTTCGTTGAGGTGCCGGAGCTCGGCGAGGCGGGCTTCGGCGTCCGTGTGCATGGTGCGGAACTTGACGATCACGAACTCACGACCGTCTTTTCCAACCCGTACTTGACGAAACAGTACCGGCCCTTTGGATTCCGCGCGAACCGCAAGCGCCAGACCAGCCAGAAGGGGACTCAGCACGACCAGCAGGACTACGGCGCCGACCCGGTCGACGACCGCCTTCAGCACGCGCCGCGCGCCGGTCAGCGTCGGGTGCTCGACGTGCAGCATCGGCAGGCCGTCGACGGGCCGGATGGTGGTCCGGCTGCCGGCCACGTCGATCAGCGTGCTGGCCACGATCAGGTCGATGTCGTCGCGCTCCAGGCGCCACGCGAGCCGGCGCAGGGCGTGCCCGTCCAGCTCGGGGCACGACAGCACCAGCACCGTGTCGGCCCGGGCCCGGCGCACCGCGCCGGCGATCTCGTCGAACGTGCCCAGCACCGGCACGCCCGGCACGCTGCCCTCCTCGGCGAGGCAGGCGCCGACGACCTTCAGCCCGTGATACCGCTCCCGGCACAGCTGCGTGGTCATCGCCTCGACCGCCAGCCCGTGCCCGACCACCACGACCCGCCGCATGCAGGCGCCGCGCGTCTTGCGGGCCCGGTGCAGCAGCTGCCGCAGCACGAACCGCGACACCAGGCAGCCGGACGTGACCAGCGGCAGCGCGACCGCGAACCAGCCGCGGGCGATCTGGATCTCCGCGGCGTAGGCGCCGACGATGGTCGCGGCGGTCAGTCCCAGGCCGGCGCGCAGCACCCGCTGGTACTCGTCGGTGCCGACGAAGAGGTACCGCTTCTCGTAGGCGCGGTTGGCGGCGAGGGTGGCGGTGAAGGCGACCGGCAGGAGCGCGGACAGCAGCGCGTAGCGGGTGTTGTAGTTCGTCAGCACCGAGCCGAACCGCACCTCGAACGCGACCAGGCCCGCGAGCACCCCGATCACCGAGTCGATCAGCAGCAGGGTCCGCAGGTAACGCCCCTCCCACGCCCAGCGGGCCCGGTGCCGCGGCGTCCTGGCCGGCTCGAGGTGCTCTTCCTGCGGTTTCGTCGCCGGTACGAACGTTGCCGCCCCTCCGACGGCATCCTCGACGGCGGCCTCGAGCTGGGCCGACACCAGGGCGGGCGGGACCGGGGGGCCGGGGGCCGGCGACACGGGGGCGGCGGCGGTGCGGGCGGCGGCCGACGGGAGGCGCTCGGGGTGCCCGGCGCGGCGTCCGGTGGCGGCGCTCATGGGGCTGGGCCGGCGCCGTACCACCTGACGCTCGACGATCTCCGTGCGCTGTACGGGTTCCGTGCGCTGGACGGATTCCTTGCGCTGGAAGGGTTCTGTGCGCTGGACGGGTTCTTTGGCCACCGCGGGTGGCGGCGCCGCGGCCGGCGGCGTGGACTGCAGGGCGTTGCTCTGGCGTTCGGGGCGGCGCAGACCGCCGGAGCGCTCCTGGCGCGCGCCTCCCGGCCGCTCCTCCCACCGCAGGCCGGCGCGGTGCTCACGCCGCTGGGCGGCGCCGGTGCGCTCCTCACGGCGCAGCGCGTTCGTGCGCTCCTCGCGGCGCAGGCCGCCGGGGCGGTCCTCGGGGCGGAGATGTGCCGGGCGGTGGAAGCCATCCCGCGCTCGCCCGCTGTCGACCGCCACGCACGCCTCCTCGAGTCCGCCTTCTTTGCAAAAGGTGCGACTTGGAGTACAACGTGCAACTCGGACATGCGTCACGGCGACACACGGACCGGCATGGAAGGTTCGGACCGGACGGACGATGGACAAGCAGGCCGTTACGACGCGTGATACTGGTTCTGCGCCGGTTCCAGCCCGCGCTCGATTACCATCTCCACCGCGTCCGCGGCCCGGTCGACGAAGAAGTCCAGCTCCTTGCGCTCGACCGCGGAGAAGTCCGACAGGACGAAGTCGGCCGGGTTCTGCCGCCCGGGCGGCCGGCCGATGCCGAACCTGACCCGCACGTAGTCCTTGCTGCCGAGCGACGACGACATGGACCGCAGCCCGTTGTGGCCGCCCTCCCCGCCGCCCTGCTTGAGCCGCAGCTGCTCGTACGGCACGTCGAGCTCGTCGTGCACGGCGATCACCTGGGCCACCGGCACCTTGTAGAACTGCGCGAGCCCGGTCACCGGCCCGCCCGACAGGTTCATGAACGTCAGCGGCTTCACCAGCACGATCCGCGGCCCCCCGACACGCAGCCGCCCCTCAGCCACGTCGGCCGCGACCCGGCGATGCTTGGAGAACCGCAGCCCCGCCCGCTGCGCGATCAGGTCGGCAATCATGAAGCCGACGTTGTGCCGGTGTCGCGCGTACTCCGGGCCGGGGTTCCCCAGCCCCACGACCAGCCAGGGCGCGGTGTCCGTCATCAGGTCCCCTCACAGCGGCAGGGCCACGACCGCCACCAGGCGTCCGAGCCCCGAGTTTCCGGTCTCCACGAAGCGCCGGTCGAGCGGCCGGCCAGAACTGTCGTACCTCGCTGCTACCTTCATCCCGTCGAGCGCGGCGAGATGCAGGCGCAGGAGGCGTCCGCGGCCAAGTCTCGCAGCAACGCCCCGGCCCCCGCGAGCCACCGGTCCCGGTCGCGGCCGCCGACCGCGACCATGTCTCAAGCCGGGTCCACGGCCCGACTCGCAACCACGGCCAGGTCTCGACGGACTGCCAGCCGCGGGCGCAGGGTGCGTCCACGGCCAGCTGTCCGCGAGACGCAGGTCGCGGCCGCCGGATGCGTCAACGGCCAAAGCCGCTGCCAAAGCCGGACTCGCAGCCACGGCCCGGTCTGCACGGCCTGGTTTCGCACGGCCTGGTTTCGCACGGCCTGGTTTCGCACGGCCTGGTTTCGCACGGCCTGGTTTCGGCGGACTGCTGGTCGCGGACACCGAAACGTCCACGGCCAGCCACCCTCGGCCACGTTCCATAGCCCGGCCTCGCAGCCACGGCCTGGTCTCGGCGGACTGCTGGCCGCGGACACCGAAACGTCCACGGCCAGCCACCCTCGGCCACGTTCCATAGCCCGGCCTCGCAGCCACGGCCTGGTCTCGGCGGACTGCTGGTCGCAGACGCCGAAACGTCCACGGCCAGCCACCCTCGGCCACGTTCCATAGCCCGGCCTCGCAGCCATGGCCAGGTCTCCGCAAGACCGCAGGCCGCGGGGCCGAATGCACCCACAGCCACTGCCCCAGTCACCGCGGACTCCCGGTCGTGAGCGCCGGAAGCGTTCACAGCCAGCCACCCACGGCCGAGTCTCACAGCCACAGCCCCGGTCACTGCGGGCTGCCGGTCGCGGGCGCCGGAAGTGTCCGTGACAGGCCAGCCATTGCCCGGTCTCCGCGAGACGCAGGTCGCGGGCGTCGAGTGCGCTCACAGCCAGACTCGCGGCCGCGGGCCCGTCTTGGTGAGACGGCGGCGGCCGGGGCACGTGTGTCGGTCCACGCGACGTCAGGGCCGGGTGTGCTGGCCTGGTCCGCGCGCTGGGCGGGGTCCGCTCAGACAGCGGCCGCGGGTGCCCTTAGGGCGCCCGCGGCCTTTGGAGCGGTGGGGCTCAGACGTCGGCCGGCTCCGGGGTCGCCTCGGCGGCCTCGGCGGCCGGCTCGGCGGCGGCCTCGGCGGTCTCACCCTCGAGCGCCTCGGCGGTCGGGGCGGCGCTGATGACGGCGACGATGCTCTCCGGGTCGGCGGCCAGCTCGGCACCGGCGGGGAGCTTGATCGCACCGGCGGTGACGTGGTTGCCGGCCTCCAGGCCGTCGATCGAGGCCTCGATGAACTCGGGCAGCTTGGTCGCGTCGGCCAGGATCGACAGGGTGGTGCTCTCCACCATGACGAGGGTGTCGCGGGCGGCCTCGCCGGTCAGGTGGACCGGGACCTCGACGGTGACCTTCTCGCCACGGCGGACGATGAGCAGGTCGACGTGCTCGTAGATGTCCTTGATCGGGTCGCGCTGGATGGCCTTCGGCAGGGCGAGCGCGGTGCCGCCGCCGTTGATCTCGATGTTGAAGATCTGGTTCTTGCCGCCGTGCCGGATGGCGGCGGCGAACTCGCGGGCGGGGAGGGCGATGTGGCGGGGCGCTTCGCCGTGGCCGTACAGCACGGCGGGCACCTTGCCGGCCCGGCGCGTGCGGCGGGCACCACCCTTGCCGAACTCGGTGCGGGGCTCAGCGCTGATCTTTACCTCGGACACGGCAAAAACTCCTGATGCGGTTGTGCGGCGGGCACCGGCCGGCGCGACCGGTAACAGTTGTCTTGCGGCGCACGGGCGAGGAGGCGCACGGGGCACAGGCCCGGAGCACCGCGTCGATCACGGAGCCCGATGGCCGTCATGCTGATCCCGCGAAGACCGCTTCCGCGATGGTCGCTGGAACGCACGCCCGGCCCTTGGAGCACCCTCGCCGTGGCAACCGCACTAGCTTACCCGAGACCTCCGGGCACCCTCACACGGCACCCGTCCGGTTGTGCAGATCACGCGCCTGTGTCAACCGGACGGGCCGCAGAGCCCCTGAAAAAGACCGGGAAGCCCGGGGAGGATCAGGACAGACCACCGAAAAGTGTCGTGACCGACCCGTCGTCGAACACCTCGCGGATGGCGCGGGCCAGCAGCGGGGCGATCGACAGCTGGGTGATCTTGTCGACCTTCTTGTCGTTCGGGAGGGGGAGGGTGTTGGTCACCACGACCTCGCTGATCCGGCTGGCGTCGAGGCGCTCGCAGGCCGGGTCGGACAGCACGGCGTGGGTGGCCGCGACGATGACGTCGGCGGCTCCCTCCTGGAAGAGGATGTCGGCGGCGCTGACGATGGTGCCGCCGGTGTCGATCATGTCGTCGACGATCAGGCAGACCCGGCCCTCGACCTCGCCGACGACCCGGTTGGCGACCACCTGGTTGGGCTTGAGCGGGTCGCGGGTCTTGTGGATGAACGCGAGCGGGCAGCCGCCGAGGCGGTCGGTCCAGCGCTCGGCGACCCGCACCCGGCCGGAGTCGGGGGCGACGACGGTGATCGGGCGCCCGGCGTACTTGGCGTCGATGTGGTCGGCGAGGGTGTTCATCGCGAAGAGGTGGTCGACGGGGCCGTCGAAGAAGCCCTGGATCTGCGCGGTGTGCAGGTCGACGGTGAGGATCCGGTTGGCGCCGGCGGTCTTGAGCAGGTCGGCGACGAGCCGGGCGGAGATCGGCTCGCGGCCGCGGTGCTTCTTGTCCTGCCGCGCGTACGGGTAGAACGGCAGGACGACCGTGATCCGCTTGGTCGAGCCGCGCTTGAGCGCGTCCACCATGATCAGGCTCTCCATGAGCCAGTCGTTGATCGGCGCGACCATCGACTGCACGACGAACGCATCGGAGCCGCGCACCGACTCCCGGTAGCGGATGAAGATCTCACCGCTGGCGAAGTCGTAAGCGTCCATCGGCGTCGGCTCGACGCCGAGCACCGCCCCGATCTCCTCAGCGAGCGCGGGAAAACCCCGGCCGGAGAAGAGCATGAGGTTCTTGCGGTTCTCCGAACTGATGCTGGCCATGTGGGTTTCGCCCGCTCCCGATCTCGTGGTTGGGCTCATTGTTCGTCGGATGGCCCCGCATCGGCCACCGAGGCGGGCGCGACGTGGTTTTCTTCACGTGCGAGGGCGTCGCGCGCGGCCTGCGCGGCGGCTGTGCCAGGTCGCTTGCGCTCCACCCAGCCCTCGATGTTGCGTTGGTTGGCCCGGGAGACACCGAGCGCGCCGGGTGGCACGTCCTTGACGATCACGCTGCCGGCGGCGGTGTAGGCGCCGTCGCCGACGTGCACCGGGGCGACGAACATGTTGTCGGCGCCGGTGCGGGCGTGCGCGCCGATCACCGACCGGCGCTTCTGCACGCCGTCGTAGTTGACGAAGACGGTCGCGGCGCCGATGTTGGTGCCCTCGCCGATCTCGGCGTCGCCGACGTAGGACAGGTGCGGCACCTTCGCGCCGTCGCCGATGTCGGCGGCCTTGGTCTCCACGAACGTGCCGACCTTCGACTTGCGGCCGAGCCGCGTGCCGGGGCGCAGATAGGCGAACGGGCCGACCGACGCCTGCGGCCCGATCTCCGAGGACAGGGCGTGGGTCCGCACGACGGTCGCGCCCTCGCCGACGATCACGTCGATGAGCGAGGTGTCGGGGCCGACGACCGCGCCCTCGCCGATGCGGGTCGCGCCGCGCAGGTGCGTGTTGGGCTCGACGACCGCGTCCCGGTCCAGGGTGACGGTGACGTCGATCCACGTGGTCGCCGGGTCGATGATCGCGACGCCGGAGCGCATCCACTCGTCGTTGATCCGGTCCCGCATGATCGCCCGCAGCCCGGCGAGCTCGGCGCGGTCGTTGGCGCCGAGGGTCTCGGTGGCGTCCGGGGCGCGGTGGGCGACGATCGGCGCTCCGGACGCGGCGAGCAGGCCGATGACGTCGGTGAGGTACTCCTCGCCCTGGTCGTTGTCGGTGGAGAGCTTGCCGAGCATCTCGCGCAGCCGCTCCGCATCGAACACGTAGGCCCCGGAGTTGATCTCGCGGATGCCCCGCTGCGCGGGCGTGGCGTCGCGCTCCTCGACGATGGCCGCGAACTCGCCGCCCCGGTTGCGCACGATGCGCCCGAGGCCGGTGGGGTCGTCGACCTCCGCGGTCAGCACGGTCGCGGCGGCCTTGGTGCTCTCGTGCGTGTGCACGAGCGCGCTGAGGGTCTCCGCGCGCAGCAGCGGGATGTCGCCGTTGAGCACGACCACGGTGCCGGTGAGGTCGGGCGTCTCCTCCAGCGCGATGCGCACCGCATGACCGGTGCCGCGCTGCTCGATCTGGGTGACCGGCACGGCGGCCGGCGCGATCTGCTCCAGGTGGGCCCGGACCAGCTCACCGCCGTGGCCGACGACCACGGTGGCGGCGCCTCCGATTGCCTCCTCGGCGGCGGCGAGCACGTGGCCCACCAGGGTCCGGCCGAGCAGCGGGTGCAGCACCTTGGGCAGGGCGGACTTCATCCGCTTTCCCTCGCCGGCGGCCAGGATGATCACGTTTCGCACGGGCGCGCTCCTCGACGGTGTCGGTGCGCCTCATCGTAGTCAGGTGGCTGGGGTGCCAGGATTCGAACCTGGACTGCGAGGCTCCAAAGGCCTGCGGGCTGCCGTTACCCCACACCCCAAAGATCTGCCTGTGCAGCCTACCGGTCGCGTCGATCCGGCTCGTATCGAGGCCGGTTCCCCTCACCCTCTCGGCGGGTCAGCCGATGTTTGCGGACGAAGATCACATAAGACTGCGGGTAATCGGCTTGACACAGAGCCAATCTGGCGAACCTACGCTTCCGTAAGTTACGGTGACGTAGGCGTAGCGTCGATCCCTGAGAGGTAGCATGTCCGCTGTACTGCTCGATCCCGTCCCTGGTCAGACCCCTGAGCGCGGGCCAAAAGCCCTGACCGAGGGGCGCCAGAGCGCCGGTATCCTGATCGCCCTCTGGGGATTCGTCGTCCTGCCGTTCGCCGCCCTGCTGGCGGCCGTCCCCGTCGCCTGGGGATGGGGACTCACCTGGCTCGACGTCGCGCTCGGCACCGTCTTCTACGTGATCGGCGGGCTCGGCATCGGCTCGGGCTTCCACCGGTACCTCACCCACGGCGCCTTCAAGGCAAACCGTGGGCTGCGCATCGCACTGACCATCGCCGGCAGCACCGCGATCGAAGGCAGCCCGACGCAGTGGGTCGCCGACCACCGCCGCCACCACGCGTTCTCCGACCGGGAGGGCGACCCGCACTCGCCGTGGCGCTTCGGGGAGTCGTTCGGCGGCCTGCTCAAGGGCCTCTTCTACGCCCACGTGGGCTGGCTGTTCCACCGCGAGCTGTCCAACCGGGAGCGCTTCGCCCCCGACCTGCTGGCCGACAAGGACATCCGCCGCATCGACAAGCTCTTCCCGGTGATCGTCGCGCTGTCCGCGACGCTGCCCGCGATCATCGCCGGCCTCGTCACCTGGTCGTGGCAGGGTGCGCTGTCGGCGTTCTTCTGGGCCGGCATCGTGCGGATCGGCCTGCTGCACCACGTCACCTGGTCGATCAACTCGATCTGCCACGTCTACGGCGAGCGCCCGTTCGAGACCCGCGACGGCGACAAGGCCAGCAACTTCTGGCCGCTGGCGATCCTGTCCTTCGGCGAGAGCTGGCACAACCTGCACCACGCCGACCCGACCTGCGCCCGGCACGGGGTCGACAAGGGCCAGATCGACATCAACGCCCGGCTCATCTGGCTCTTCGAGAAGCTCGGCTGGGCCACGGACGTGCGGTGGCCGAAGCGGGACAGGCTGGACGCCAAACGGCTGGCACGATGAGCGGGTGACCGACCTTCCGGAGGAAATCCCGCACGTCCAGCGCAAGAGCCCGCCACCGCCGCCGGCCCTGCCGAAGTCACGGGTGCGGATGTCCGCCGCCCAGCGCCGCGAGCAGCTGATCGCCATCGGGCGGGCGCTGTTCGCGGAGCGGGGGTTCGACGCCACCTCCATCGAGGAGGTGGCGTCGCGCGCGAAGGTCTCCAAACCCGTCGTCTACGAGCACTTCGGCGGCAAGGAGGGGCTCTACGCGGTGGTCGTGGACCGCGAGGTCCGCAACCTGCTGGACCGGCTCACCAACGCGCTGACCGGCGGCCACCCGCACGAGCTGCTCGAGCAGGCGGCCCTCGCCCTGCTCGACTACATCGAGCACGAGACCGACGGCTTCCGGGTCCTGGTCCGCGAGTCGCCGGTGATGTCGCCGACCGGCAACTTCATGAGCGTCCTCAACGACGTGGCGCACCAGGCCGAGCACATCCTCGGCTCGGAGTTCAAGCGCCGCGGCTTCGACCCGAAGCTCGCCGAGCTCTACTCGCAGGCGCTCGTCGGGATGGTCGCGCTCACCGGCCGCTGGTGGCTGGAGGTGCGCAAGCCGCGCAAGGAGGTCGTCGCGGCGCACCTGGTCAACCTGGCCTGGAACGGGCTGTCCAACATGGAGGGCAAGCCCACGCTCGTCACCGGCCAGGGCAAGTGACGCGGAAGCGGCGCCCCGGACGGGTCCGGGGCGCCGCTTCGCTGCCAGAGGCTCAGGCGGTGCGGGGGCTGTGCCGCAGGTGCTCCTCGGCGTCGGCCGCCGAGGCGCTGCCGACCCGGTCGTAGAGGCTGGCGGTGCCGGTGATGCCCCCGAGGATGAACGTGACGATCACGTTGACCATCGAGAACGCGAAGATGTTGGCCTCGGTCTGCATCAGCGCGAGCGACGCCATGCCGACCACGGTCAGCACGATGCCGGCGAGCTGGTTGACGTAGTGCGCCAGGTTGCGCCCGACGAGGTTCGCGCCGAGGACGACGACCCCCGCGGCCAGCGACAGCAGCGAGAAGGCGGGGTTGGTGCGCAGCCCCAGGACCCACTCCGCCCCGTCCATGCCGGTGAACTGGTTGCCCGACGTCTGGACGAATCCGACCACGCCGAAGACCAGCATGTAGAGACCGGCGACGACGCAGAGCAGCCGGTACAGGGGCCGGAGGTGGTGGTTGATCGGAAAATGAGCGGCCATGACGGCATTCTAGGCCCGGGTCATCCCGCGATCTCGGCGAGGGCGAGCCATTGCTCCTCGATGAGCGCCTTCTCCTCCTGTACCGCGCGCAGCTCGGCGTCCAGTGAGGTGATCTTCGCGTAGTCGGTCGCGTGCTCCGCCAGCTGGGCGTGCAGCGCCTCCTCCTTCTGCGTGAGCCGGTCCATGCTGCGCTCGAGCTTCGACAGCTCCTTCTTCGCGGCCCGGGCGTCCTTGTCCGACGTCCGGAGGTCAGCGGCCTTCTCCCGGCCGGCCGCCGCCGCGGGGGCGGCTCCGGTGCCGGTGCCGAACCCCTCCGCGGCCCCGGCGGTGCGCTCCAGGTACTCGTCGACGCCGCCGGGCAGGTGGACGAGGTTCCCGTCGCCGAACATGCCGTAGACGACGTCGGCGACCCGCTCGACCAGGTACCGGTCGTGGCTGGCGACCACGATCGTGCCCGGCCACGAGTCCAGGAGGTCCTCCAGCGCCGCCAGGGTGTCGATGTCGAGGTCGTTGGTGGGCTCGTCGAGCAGCAGCACGTTGGGCTCCGTGGCGAGCAGGCGCAGCAGCTGCAGGCGTCGCCGCTCACCGCCGGACAGGTCCGCGACCGGCGTCCAGACCCGGGCGCCGCTGAAGCCGAAGACCTCCGCGAGCTGCGCCGCGGTCAGCTCCCGGTCGCCGAGCTTGACCCGCTTCGCGACCTCCTCGACCGCCTCCAGCAGCCGCAGGCCCGACGGCAGCTCCTTGAGCTCCTGCGACAGGAACGCGGCCCGCACCGTGCTGCCCCGCAGGAGCCGCCCGCCGTCGGGGTCCCGTACACCCGCCAACACCCGCAACAGGGTCGTCTTGCCGGCCCCGTTGGCGCCGAGGATCGCGATCCGGTCGCCCGGCCCCACCAGCCAGTCCACCTCGGACAGCAGGGTCCGCTCACCGGCCCGCAGGTCTACCTTGGACAGTTCGTAGACCTGCTTGCCCAGCCGCGTGACGGCGAGCCGCTGCAACGACACCGTGTCGCGGGCGGGCGGCACGTCGGCGATGAGCGCGTTGGCCGCGTCGATGCGGAACTTCGGCTTGCTGGTGCGGGCCGGCGGGCCGCGCCGCAGCCAGGCGATCTCCTTGCGGAGCAGGTTCTGCCGGCGGGACTCCGCCTCGGCGGCGACCCGCAGCCGCTCCGCCCGGGCCAGGGTCCAGGCCGCGTAGCCGCCCTCGTAGGCGCGGACCGTCGCGTCGGCGACCTCCCACGTGGTCGTGCAGACCGCGTCGAGGAACCACCGGTCGTGGGTGACGACCATGAGCGCGCCGCGGCGCTGCAGCAGGTGCCGCGCCAGCCAGGCGATGCCGGCGACGTCGAGGTGGTTGGTGGGCTCGTCGAGGATCAGCAGGTCGGCGGGGCGCACCAGCAGCGCGGCGATCGCGATGCGGCGCCGCTCGCCGCCGGACATCGGCCCGACGGGCGCGTCCAGGCCGAGGTGCGGCATGCCGAGCCCGTTGAGGACGGTGCGGACGCCGGCGTCGCCGGCCCACTCGTGCTCCGCGGCGAACGCGGCGGGCAGCCAGGCGGTGCCGATGATGACGTCGCGGACCGTGGCGGTCGGCGGCAGGTCGAGGTTCTGCGGCAGCGCCGACACCCGCAGGTCGCGCCGGTGCGTGACGCGGCCCTCGTCGGGCTCCTCCGCCTTGGTCAGCATCCGCAGCAGGGTCGTCTTGCCGGCCCCGTTGAGCCCGACGACGCCGATGCGGTCGGCGTCGTCGACGCCGAGGGACACCTCGTCGAAGATCCGCCCCGCCGGGTACGTCTTGCCGACCTTGTCCAGGTTGATGATGTTTGCCATCTACAGCACTCTCGCTCCGGGCACGGGACCGACGGCGGTACGCACCGCGCGGCAGCAGTTGGCGGCCTCCAGGTCGGCCGCGAGCAGCGCGGCGTGCCGGGCGTCCTCGGCCAGGAAGACCACGGTCGGGCCGGAGCCGGACACGAGCCCGGCCAGGGCGCCGGCGTCGAGCCCGGCGTCCAGGACGCCCCGCAACTCGGGCCGCAGGTGCAGCGCGGCGGCCTGCAGGTCGTTGGCGAGGTGCTCGGCGAGCACGTCGGGGTCCTTCTGCCGCAGCGCGGCGAGCAACCCGTCGGGCGTCCCCGCCTCGCTCTGCGCGCCCAGCTCGTCGAACGTCTTGTAGACCGTGGGGGTCGACAGGCCCTCCTCGGCGACGGCGAGCACCCAGTGCCACGCGTGCCCGCCGGTCAGGATCGGGCTGACCAGCTCGCCGCGGCCGGTGCCCAGCGCGGTGCCGCCCAGGACCAGGAACGGGATGTCGGAGCCCAGCGTCGCGGCGATGCCGGCCAGGTCGTCGCGGGACAGCCCGGTCCCCCACAGCTGGTCGCAGGCGACCAGCGCGGCGGCCGCGTCGGCGCTGCCGCCGGCCAGGCCCGCGGCGATCGGGATCTGCTTCTTCAGGTGCAGCCTGGCGTGCGCGTCGTGGCCCGTCTCCGCGGCCAGCGCCCGCGCCGCCCGGATGACGAGGTTGTCCTCGCCGAGCGACAGCTGCCCGGTGCCCTCGCCCTCCATGGTGAGCGTCAGCGTGTCGCCGCGGCGGGCGGTGATCTCGTCGTACAGCCCGATCGCGTGATACACGGTGGTCAGCTCGTGGAACCCGTCCGGGCGCGCGGCACCCACGTGCAGGTGGAGGTTGATCTTCGCGGGCACGCGGACCCGGACCGGTCCGTGCGCGGCCAGGCGCGGCCGGTCGAACTCCTCGTCGTCGTCTTCGGAGAAGAGCGGCTCGGTCACGTGGTGCACCCTACCCGTGCGACGGCTGCGCCTGCCGCTGGCTCGCGATGCGCGTGAAGTCATGCACCGTGAGCTGCTCTCCCCGCGCGCCGGGGTCGACGCCGGCGGCCCGCAGGATCCGCTCGGCGGCGTCCGGCCCGCCGGCCCAGCCCGCCAGGGCGGCCCGCAGCGTCTTGCGGCGCTGCGCGAAGGCGGCGTCCACGACCGCGAAGGTCGCCTTCCTGCCGGCGTCCGCGCCGACGGCCCCCGCGTCGCCGGCGTCCGCGCCGACGGCCTCCTCGAGCGGGGTCTCCCGCCGGGTGAACGCGACGAGACCCGAGTCGACGTTGGGCACCGGCCAGAAGACGCTCGGCGGCACCTTGCCGGCCTGCTTCGCCGTCGCGTACCAGGCGAGCTTCACGCTCGGAACGCCGTAGACCCGGCTGCCCGGGCCCGCCACGAGCCGGTCCGCGACCTCCTTCTGCACCATGACCAGGCCCTTGCGCAGCGACGGCAGCGTGGCCAGCAGGTGCAGCACGACGGGCACGGCGACGTTGTACGGCAGGTTCGCCACCAGCGCGGTCGGCTTCTGGTCGACGTCGACCCGCAGCGCGTCGCCCTCGATCACGTGCAGCCGCCCGGCCTGCTCGGGAGCGAACCGCTGCGCGGTGGCCGGAAGCGCCTTCGCCAGCACGGGGTCGATCTCCACCGCGCAGACCTTGTCCGCGACCTCCAGCAGGCCCAGGGTCAGCGAGCCCAGGCCCGGACCGACCTCCAGCGCGACGTCGTCGGCGCTCAGCTCGGCGGCGCGCACGATCCGCCGGACGGTGTTGGGGTCGTGGACGAAGTTCTGCCCGAGCTGCTTGGTCGGCCGCACGCCGAGCTCCGCGGCCAGCTCCCGGATCTCCGCCGGGCCGAGCAGCGTCATCGCCATTCGCCGAACGCGCGGGTGCCGTTGGCCGAGATCGCGGCGCACAGCGTGTCCAGGTCGTGCCCGGCCACCTCGGCCAGGGCCCGGACGGTCAGCGGGATCAGGTAGCTGGCGTTGGGCCGGCCACGGAACGGCACCGGGGTCAGGAACGGCGCGTCGGTCTCCACCAGCAGCCCGTCCAGCGGCGTGATGGCGGCCGCGGCGCGCAGGTCCTTCGCGTTGCCGAAGGTGAGCGTGCCGGCGAAGCTCAGCAGGTACCCCCGGTCGAGGCACTCCCGCGCGAACGCCTCGTCGCCGGAGTAGCAGTGCAGGACGACCTGGTCCGGCGGACCTTCCTCGTCGAGGACCCGCAGGATGTCGTCGTGCGCGTCGCGGTCGTGGATGACGAGGGTCTTGCCGTACCGCTTGGCGATGCTGATGTGCGCCCGGAAGCTCTCGTGCTGGGCCTTGCGGCCGTCGTCGCCGGTGCGGAAGTAGTCCAGCCCGGTCTCGCCGATCCCGCGGACCCGCGGGTGGGCGGCGAGCCGCTCGATCTCCCGCAGCGCGCCGTCCAGGTCGGCCTGCCGCGGCGCGTCGTTGGGGTGCAGCGCGACGGTCGCCACCACGTCCGGGTGCTCCTCGGCCACCTGTACACCCCACCGCGACGACTCCACGTCGACGCCGACCTGCACGAGGCGGTCGACCCCGGCGGCTTTCGCTCGGTCCAGCGCGTCCGCGACCGTCGACGGGCCGTTTTGTCCGTCACCCTCAAGGGTGATGTCGATGTGGGTGTGACTGTCCAGCACTGCGACCGGCAATGCTTCCGGCGCAGGGGGAAACTCACCCTGCCGACTGTGTCTTCTCGCACTCATCGGCCATAAGCATGCCACCTCGGGTTCCGCGTTCACGATTCGTTCACCAGGCGGTCTTAGCGTCGCGAAGGTGACAGTCATCGGGCATACGGCAGGGTCCGCGACCCACAGCGTGACGCTCGACGGGACCACCTACCCCGCCGAGGAGATCGCGCAGGGCGCGGCGTTCGAGGTGTACGCGACGCAGCCCGCTCCCGGCTTCCTGCCCAACCCGCGGCCGGGCGCCCGCTGGCCGTTCCGCCGCTTCGTGCACGTCACGGAGGTCGTCGCCGGCGGCCTGTCCGTGTACGAGGACGAGCCGCTGCTGATGCCCGTCACCCGCACGCTGGACTGGACCGGCCTGCACAAGCTCACGCAGACCCCGTCCGCCGCCGAGTGGATCGCCCCGATCCGCCGCACGGCCACGGTCCGCCGCGGCACCCGCATGATCAAGTTCCTGACGGGCCGGCAGCTCGGTGGCCATCTGCGCGGCTGGCCGATCAGCGGTTTCTGCTACCGCGCCTTCGACGTCGCCCACCTGCGCACCCCGCAGGACCTGGCGATCCTCAGCTCGTCCTCCTCCCCCGAAGACGTCGTCTTCGCGATCCGCTGGCGGGCCGTGGACCCGTGGGACTACGACGTGCCCTTCGCCGACTCGTACGGCGGCCTGGTCTCGATGCCCCCGCACGACCGCCTCGGCTCCCCCGTCATCGGCACCGGCTTCAGCCCGAGCGGCCGGCACATCGTGCCCGAGTTCGTGACCCGCGACCTGGCCGAGCTCCCCGTCCCGGCGAACACGTCCCTGGTCGCCTACACCAGCGACGGCACCGAGGTGACGCTCTACACGTACTTACCGGAGCAGCGCGCGTGGAGCCGCATGCACGGCCCGCAGTGGCGGCACCTCCTGCCCGACACGATCGCCGCCGACCAGGAGTACTTCCCGACCACCACTCCCCTGAGCCGGTACGTCGGCCGCTACCGCGACAACGTCTACGAGGCGATCGTCGACCCGCCGGGCGAGTTCCGGGTCGCGGCGAAGACCCGCGCCGCCCGCTACCCGCTGGACGCCCTGGCCCGCCGCGTCCCCTCCGCCACCTGGCGCGACGCGCCCTGCACCGTCATCCGCGAGGAGGGCGACTGGCTGCGCCTGCGCCTGAGCCGCCCCGACGGCGACGCGGTGGCCCGCCTGGGCGCCCACTGCGTGGAGCGCGGCCTCTACGAGGCCTGGGCCCCCGGCGCCGAGGTCACCGACGCCCGCGAGGAAGACCACTGGTTCGACCTGTGACGCGGTAATTCCCCCCACCGCTGCCGCGGCGGGGCCCGGCGGGGATTCTCACCCGCGGCCCCGATGCGCCGCTCCGCGACGCACTGCCCGCGCCGAGACGCGAGGCAGGCCAAGCGGCGCATGCGCGCCACATCCGGCGGCGGGCCGCCGCAGCGCCCGGGGCCCCATTGCTTCGGAAACCTCGAGCTCCCTGGGCTCCCATGCCCCCGGAAGCCCTCGATCCCGCTGGGCTGCACAAATCCCTTCCAGATCACGGAACCCGTCAGCCCCGTTCCGCCCCCAACCCAACCCAACCCGACAGACGTTGATCAATACCTCACATACCCTTGCCCGCGATAGACGTTGCGCGATCCACCCACATTTCGATCTCTGAATTGCAGGCGGATCGCGCAACGTCTATGTACAAAAGCCGCATAGCCGGGCATTGATCAACGTCTGTGGCGACGTGGGCGAACAGTAGCTGCCCGCACCGCCAGATCCGCCCCTGGGCCACAACACCTGACGCAGCACCACACACGGACCAGGCAACACCCCCGTCGCCGGCTCAACCACATGATCCAAGGACAACCCCGGCCGCGGACACAGCCACATCCGTCCCTGGATCACGGCGGCGGACGCGTCACCAGTGCCCGGACCCGGGCGACAGCGCCGTCGCCGGGACTCGACCGAAGATCCAAGGACAACCCTGGCCGTGCGGGCAACCAGAACCGTCCTTGGATCAAGCCGGGCACTCGCGGCGGCCGGCCACCGGATGCGGCGCGCATGCGCCGCTTGGCCTGGCTCGCGTCTCGGCGCGGGCAGTGCGGCGCGGAGCGGCGCATCGGGGTGCGGGTGAGAATCCCCGCCGGGCCCCGCCGCGAAGCGGTGGGGGGAATTACAGCAGCTAGCTGGCCTGGGCCTTGGAGGAGTCGGCGACGGGGGTGCCGGCGGCGTGGGAGAAGGACTGGAGGCCCTGGACCAGGGCGGCGCGGTCGTCGGGGGACATGCGGCGCAGGACGGCGGCGATCGTCTCCTGGCGCTGGCGGCCCAGGCCGTCGAGCAGGCGGCGGGCGGTGGGGGTGAGCACCAGCCAGACCTCGCGCCGGTCGCGGTCGTCGTTGGTGCGGCGCAGCAGGTCGGCGGCCTCGAGGCGGTCGCAGAGGCGGCTGGCGGACGACGGGGCGGTGTGCAGCGCGATCGCCAGCTGGGTCAGGTTGATCGAGCCGGCCTGATCGACGACGCCCAGGACGCGGAGCTGGGCGGCGGACACGCCGGAGTTGTCGTTGGCGGCGCTGGTGGCGAGCACCAGCGCCTGGCCCGCGGCGTCGACCAGGGCAGCGGCCATCGAGGCCGCGTCGTCACTGCCAGCCGGGTGCGGTGAGGGTCGGGTCCGCACGTCGTCCTCCGGGGTTCGCGGGGATCACGGGTCGGCTCTGGGCGACCAGTCGAGGCAGACGATCAGCGCATCGTCGGCGAGCTCTGCGCCTGCATGATAGTCACGCAGGCTCCGCATGACGCTGCTGATCGCCTCGGCCGGTGGTTGCAACCGCGTCGATCGTATGGCACGGCTCAACTCCCGCTCACCGTACGCGGCCTCGTTCTGCCGGGTGGCCGCATGCACCCCGTCACTCACGATGAAGATGCGATCACCAGCCTGGAGACGCTCCTGCTCCTCGACGTATCTGGTGTCGCCGAACATGCCGAGCGGCAGCTGCGGGTCGAGGACCATGTCGCGGACCTGGCCGCTGCGGACCAGGAGCATGCGGGGCGAGCCGGCGTCGATGATGCGCAGGTCGCCGGTGGCGAGGTTGAGCGACAGCAGGAGGGTCGCCACGTGGCGGGTGCCGCCGTACTGCGAGTAGATCGCGTCGGCGGCGAGGACGGCCTGGTCGGCGAGGTCGCCGGGGGCGCTGAGGCCGGTGGGGATCGACCGCCGGGCGTTGCGCATCGCGTTGACGGCGAGGGTGGTGAGCAGCGCGGCGTCCAGGCCGGTGCCCATCCCGTTGAGGGCGGTGACGGTGAGCCAGTCGCCGTTGACGGACCAGTCGAAGTGGTCGCCGCCGACGGCGTACGCGGGCTCCAGCTGCCCGGCGAGCTTCACCCCGGGCTGGTCGTAGCCCCGGGCGGGCAGGAGGTCCCACTGCATCTCGGCGGCCATCGTCAGCCTGCCGTTGCGGCGCCGGTCCATGTGGTAGCGGTCGGTCCGCCGGTACACCGCCTGCAACGCCACGGCGAAGGTCCCGGCCAGCTCGCGCAGCCCCTCCCCCGCCTGCTGCGCCCGGTCGGCGTCCAGCACCACGCTGAGCACGCCGACGCGCTCGCCCCACGCCGTGATCGGCAGGTGCAGCCGAGCCAGCGACTGCCCCTCACGGGCGTCCACGACGACCGTCTGGCTGGCGAACGCCCTGGTGGCCGACGCCAGCAGGTCGTCCGTTCCGTCAGGCTCGACGCCGCTGGGGGACAGCGAGGTCGAGCGGTAGTCGGCGAGCCACACGGTGCTGCTCTTCGTCCCGTGTGACGCGCTCAGGTGGGCGTCGAGCACCTCCACCAACCGATCCGGTGGTGCGGTGCGCAAAGCCTTCTCGATGGAGCCAACGCCGGACATGTGACCCTTCACCATCCGCGACCGAAGCCTTTGCTTGCCGTGCGGCAAATAATATAAGGCAGTCTGTCGAGTCAGGTGATACCCAGGCTCCCGCCGGAGTTACACCCAGCGAGAGCCGAGCCACATCCGGGAGAACCATTCGGTGTACGTAATGTCCATTCCACTATAGATCGGGTAGAAATAGGCGAAACATGCCGCTACGAGCAGTACGTACGCACCTGCCACGATCGAACCGATCAACCGGTGGTCGCTGGCGGGCTTGACGTGCCGCGGGGGTCCGATGATGGCGCCCAGGACGTACACCACGGCGAGGACCAGGAAGGGCTCGGCCGGCAGCGCGTAGAAGTAGAACATCGTGCGGTGCTCGGGCATCGACTGGAACCACGGCACGATGCCGGCCAGGGCGCAGACCATGATCAGCCAGGCCCGGCCGTCGCGGCGGGCGATCGCCAGCCAGCCGAGCGCCAGCAGCGCCGGCAGGAACGACCACCACAGCACGGGCGTGCCGAGCAGCAGGATCTCCGACGCGCAGCTGCTCGCGTCGCACGGGCCGTCGGTGTTCCAGTAGAACGCCACCGGGCGGCCGAGCAGCAGCCACATCCACGGCCACGACTGGTACTGGTGCTTCGAGCTCAGCCCGGTGTGGAACTTGTACGCCTCGTGGTGGTAGTGCCACAGGTTGAGCAGCGGATCGATGATCGGCCGGTCGCTCGGACGGCCGTTGGCCTGCGCGTACCAGTGCCGGAAGTAGCCGTCGTCGGACAGGAACCAGCCGGTCCAGGTCGCCAGGTACGTCACCAGCGCGAGACCCACCATGACGACCATCCAGCGGCCGTCGTCGAGGATGCCGTCCCGGACGCTGTGCCGCGACCCGGCCGCGCGGCGGGCGCTGATGTCGAAGATCAGGGTCAGCGCGACGAAGAGCAGCACGTACCACAGCGCGCTCCACTTGACGCCGCACGCGAGGCCGAGCGAGACGGCGCTGGCCAGCCGGTACCAGGGGACGCCGAGGCGAGGCCGGTTGGCCGGGCCGGGGCGGCTCGGGTCGACGCCGCGCTCCAGCGCCTCCAGCCACCTCGCGCGCCGCTGCTCGCGGTCCAGGACCAGGAAGTAGAAGGCGACCACGATCCAGAACATGAGGAAGATGTCCAGCAGCGCGGCCCGCGAGAGGACGAAGTGCATGCCGTCGAGGGACATCAGCAGGCCGGCGGTGGCGGCGAGGATCGTGGAGCGGAAGAGCTTCCGGGCGGCGAGGACGATCAGCAGGATCGAGATCACGCCGACCGTGACGGCGGCGATGCGCCAGCCGAAGGAGTTGTACCCGAAGATCTGCTCGCCGAGCCCGATCATCCACTTGCCGAGCGGCGGGTGGACCACGTACTGCGGGGTGTTGTCCTCGGGGTTCCATTCGACGCCGTGCTGGAGCAGGTCCCACGCCTCGTTGGCGTAGTAGACCTCGTCGAAGATCGTCTCGCTTGGATGTGCGAGGTTCACCATCCGAAGGAGCAGCCCGATCGCGGTGACCAGGATCGCCGCCAGCCAGAAGGCCGGGGTTGCGGGTCCGGAACGGGCGAGCCGGCGACGCACCGCGTCGGCGACCGGGTGGGCCGGGGTCGGCTCCACCGCCTGCGGCGGCGTCTCGCTTGCGTCGGTCAGCACCGAGGTCATTGCGCGATCGTAGGCGGTGGGATGCCACCATCGCACATGTGCCATTGATTCTGCTCGGGGCTCCTTTGGGTAATCCTGAGGACGCCTCGCCCCGGCTGCGCTCGGTCCTGGCCTCCGCCGACGTCGTCGCCGCCGAGGACACCCGCAGGCTGGGCCGCCTCGCCCAGCACCTCGGCGTGACCATCGGCGGCCGGCTCGTCTCCTACTTCGAGGGCAACGAGGAGCGCCGCACGCCCGAGCTCGCGGACCTGCTCGCCACCGGGGCGACCGTCGCCGTGGTGACCGACGGCGGCATGCCCAGCGTCTCCGACCCCGGGTTCAGGCTCGTCCGGGCCGCGGTGGCGTTGGGTGTACCGGTGAGCGCCGCCCCGGGCCCGAGCGCCGTCACGACCGCCCTGGCGGTGTCGGGACTCCCCTGCGACAGGTTCTGCTTCGAGGGGTTCCCGCCGCGCAAGCAGGGCGAGCGGCGCACCTACTTCGCGTCCCTGGCCGCCGAGCCGCGCACCCTGGTCTTCTTCGAGTCCCCGCACCGCGTCGGCGACACCGTGCGCGACCTGGCCGCGGCCTTCGGCGCCGACCGCCCGGCGGCGCTGTGCCGCGAGCTCACCAAGACGTACGAGGAGATCCGCCGCGGCACCCTCGGCGAGCTGGCCGAGGACGCGGAATCGGCCCGCGGCGAGATCACCCTGGTGGTCGGCGGGGCGCCGGCGGTGCCGCAGGAACGCCCCTCCGACGCCGCGCTGTCCGCCTCGGTCGCCGCGCTCGTCGCCGCCGGCGCGTCCAAGAAGGACGCGATCACCGAGGTGGCGACCCGCTTCGGCCTCCCCCGCCGCGAGGTCTACGCCGCCGCTCACGCGTGAAACTTCCGCCGCGATCCGGAACCACGACCGCACAAGGTCTTCCGGATCATGCGACGCCCCGTGTACGAATGCGCCCACCGCCGTGATCCGGAAGAGTTCGTGCTGCCAGAGCGACACGAAGTCTTCCGGATCACGAGGCAGCAGCGGCGCGGTCAGTAGGAGCTCACGAGGACGCCGAGGGCCAGGACCAGCGGGGCGGCGGCGGTGAGGGCGTAGGCGGCGAGGCGGGTGCGGAGGCGGCCCAGCCGGCCGGCGCCGGTGGCCCAGCACAGGGCGGCGCCGCACAGCAGGATCAGCGCCAGGCCGACGGTCCAGCGGACGCGCAGCCCGGTGGGGTTGCCGGCGTACGCGATCCGCCCGCCCTCGCGCATCCGGGCGTCGAGGACCGCGCCGGGAGCGTCGTCGGCGCCGACCAGGGGTACACCGGCGACCGCGGCACCCTTGTCGGGCTGGAACGTCACGTAGCAGCGGCGCAGGACGCCGTCGCCACGGCAGCGGGTGACCTGGGCGTGGCCGGCCTCGCCCTGGCCCATGTCGAGGAAGAACGGCTCGGCGCTGGTCCAGGCGAAGAAGCCGGCCAGCAGCGCGATCAGCAGCATCGCGGACAGGCCGGCCGCGGGGCTGCGCAGGCGCTTGGGCTTGCGCGGCAGGCGGACCGGCGGCGGGGACGTGCGGGCGGCGTCGCGCGGCTGGCGCATGACCCGCATCGCGGCCGGCGGCCACGCCTCGCCCGTGCCGGACAGCTGCCCGCCTGACGGCTGCCCGCCGGACAGTGAGGACAGCTGCGCCGCCGTCTCCTCCAGCTGGACGGTGGCCTGCTGGAGGTGCTCGATGACGGCGGTCGCCCCCGCGTCGTGCGCCGCGGGGTCGACGAGATCGGGAGCGAGGCCCGCGGGCTCGGCCGCCGGCACCAGGTCCGTGCCCGGCTCGTCGTGGGCCGGCGCCCGCACCGTGGTGGTCGACGTGGTCGGCCACAGCGGGAAGCCGTCGGCTGGTTTCGGTGGGATTCCGGCGGCCTGGCCCCGCCACCACGCTTCTTCGCTCACGTTTTCATTGGACAACGGGTCATACCGGAGATTTCGGACGTCCCCTAGCGTGTCGGGAGAAACCATCCGTTCGCCGAAGGTCAGGACGGGTCACTACGCTTTCAGCTCATGAGTCGTGTTCTCGCCGCGGTCGCCTGGCCTTATGCCAACGGGCCGCGCCACATCGGTCACGTGTCCGGCTTCGGAGTGCCTTCCGACGTGTTCAGCCGCTACATGCGGATGGCCGGCCACGACGTGCTGATGGTCTCCGGGACCGACGAGCACGGCACCCCGATCCAGGTCCAGGCCGACGCGGAGGGGGTGACCCCGCGCGAGCTCGTCGACCGGTACAACCGCGTCATCGTCGAGGACCTGCACGGGCTCGGCCTGACCTACGACCTGTTCACCCGCACCACCACCGGCAACCACTACCAGGTGGTGCAGGAGCTCTTCCAGGGTCTGCACGACAACGGGTACATCATCGCCAAGACGACGCTCGGCGCGCGGTCGCCGTCGACGGGCCGGACGCTGCCCGACCGGTACATCGAAGGCACGTGCCCGATCTGCGGCTACGACAGCGCCCGCGGCGACCAGTGCGACAACTGCGGCAACCAGCTCGACCCCGACCAGCTCATCAACCCGCGGTCGAAGATCAACGGCGAGACGCCGGAGTTCGTGGAGACCGAGCACTTCTTCCTGGACCTGCCCGCGTTCGCGGACCAGCTCAACGCCTGGCTCGACACGCGCGAGGGCTGGCGGCCCAACGTGCTGAAGTTCTCCCGCAACCTCATCGCCGACCTCCAGCCGCGCGCGATCACCCGGGACCTGGAGTGGGGCGTGCCGATCCCGCTCGACGGCTGGCGCGACCGCGACGACAAGCGCATCTACGTCTGGTTCGACGCGGTCATCGGCTACCTGTCGGCCTCGATCGAGTGGGCCCGCCGCAGCGGCGACCCCGAGGCGTGGCGGAAGTGGTGGCAGGACCCGGACGCCGAGGCGTTCTACTTCATGGGCAAGGACAACATCGTCTTCCACTCGGTGATCTGGCCGTCGATCCTGCTGGGCTACTCGGCGCCGAAGCCGGGCTCGCTCGGCGCGCTCAACCTGCCGACCGAGGTCGTGTCGTCGGAGTACCTGACGATGGAGGGCAAGAAGTTCTCCTCCTCCCGCCGGGTCGTCATCTACGTCCGCGACTTCCTGCAGCGGTACGACGCCGACGCCCTGCGCTACTTCATCGCGGTCGCCGGCCCGGAGGCGACGGACACGGACTTCACCTGGTCGGAGTTCCGCCGGCGCAACAACGACGAGCTGGTCGCCGGCTGGGGCAACCTGGTCAACCGCTCGATCTCGATGGCCGCGAAGAACTTCGGGGAGATCCCGGCCGCCGGTGAGCTGACGGCCGAGGACACCGCGCTGCTGGAGGCGGTCCGCGCCGGGTTCGGCAGCGTCGGCGACCTGCTGGCCAAGCACCGGCAGAAGGCCGGGATCACCGAGGCGATGCGGATCGTCGGCGAGGTCAACAAGTACTTCTCCGACCAGTCGCCGTGGAAGCTCAAGGAGGACAAGGCCCGGATGGGCACCGTCCTGCACGTCGCCCTGCAGGCGGTGCGCGACTGCAACACGCTGCTCACGCCGTTCCTGCCGCACGCCGCCCAGCAGATCCACGAGCTGCTCGGCGGCACCGGCGTGCACGCGCCCATGCCGCGGATCGTCGACGTGGAGGACCTGGACAACGGCCTCACGTACCCCGTCCTCACGGGCGACTACAAGGACGGCGCGACGTGGACGCCGGAGGCGATCGTCGCGGGCACGCCGCTGTCGGCGCCGACGCCGGTGTTCAAGAAGCTGGACGAGTCGATCGTCGAGGAGGAGCTGGCCCGGCTGCAGAGCTGACCGCGTTAGGGGATCTCCGCCCAGACGATCTTGCCGTCGGCGACGGCGCGGGTCCCCCAGCGGTCGGAGCTGCCGCGGACGATCTGCAGGCCGCGGTGGTGCTCGTCGTCGAAGGTCGGCTCGATCAGGAACGGCAGCCGGTTGTCCTGGTCGAACACCTCGACCGCGACGTGGGCCGGCAGCAGGTGCAGGCGCAGCTCGACGTGGCGGGTGCGGGCGTGGGTCGCCGCGTTGGCGAAAAGCTCCGCGACGACCGCGACCGCGGTGTCGGTGCGTTCGCCGGGCACGCCCCACCCGTGCAGGGTCTCCTGGACGAAGCGGCGGGCGGCGCGACTCTCGGACGCCACCGCCGGGTAGGCCGCGACCGCGGTCAGCGGCACCTCGGCCGGCGGCTGCCGGACGTAGAGGACCGCGATGTCGTCCTCGTGATGGGCCGGGTCGACCATCCCGGCGATGAGGTCGTCGATCGCGGCCAGGGTCGGCTGCGGGTGCAGGGCGATCCGCGCCTGGAGGTCGGCGAGCCGGTCCTCGATGTTGCGGTCACGCCGTTCGATGAGGCCGTCGGTGTACAGCAGGAGCGCCTCTCCCGGAGGGACCGCGACGACCTGTTCGGTGTACGGGAAGTCGGCCGTCCCGAGCGGCGGCCCGACGGGCCCGGTCAGCAGCCGGGTCGGCTGACCGGCCAGGACGCCGACGGCGGGCGGGTGGCCGGCGTTGGCGTAGCTGAGCGTGCCGTGCACCAGGTCGTAGACCGCGTAGACGCACGACGCCATCTGCGTGTCGTCGTCGGCCGCGAGCAGCGTGTTGAGCTGGCGCATGAGCTGGCCGGGGGCGAGGTCCAGCGACGCGTACGAGCGGATCGCCGTGCGCAGCTGGCCCATCACCGCCGCGGCGCGGATGCCCTTGCCCATCACGTCGCCGACGACGAGGGCGACCCGGCCGGCGGACAGCTGCACCAGGTCGACCCAGTCGCCGCCGACCTCGACGCCCTTCGCCGCCGGCAGGTACCGCGACACGACCTCCAGCCCGTCCACCCGCGGGATTCTGGGCAGGAGGCTGCGCTGCAGCTCGACAGCGGCGTCGCGCTGGCGCAGGTACATGCGGGCGTTGTCGAGTGCGACCGCGGCGTGCGCGGCGACGCCGACGGCGAGGCGCTCGTGCCGCTCGGTGAACCGGGCGACCTGCGGGTGGCCGAAGAAGAAGCCGCCGAGGACCTCGCCGGTGGAGGAGACGACGGGCACGGCCAGGTAGCTCACGACCTGCAGGTGCCCCGCCGGGATGCCGGTGTACGGCGGGTTGTGCCCGTAGCGCGGGTCCTTCCTGATGTCGTCGCTGCGCATGTACCCGACGCCCCGGAACGTCGGGTCGAAGACGCTGGTGTTGCGCGGCATCGGGAACTTCGCGAACGCCTCCCTGGACACCCCGGACAGCGAGTACAGCTGGTGCGACTCGCCGAGCTCGTCGGTGACCTTGTAGAAGAAGGAGCCGAAGGCCGCGCCGGTGAGGCTGGTCGCGACGTCGGTGGCGCGCCGCACGACCCGGTCGACGTCCAGCTCCGACGACAGTTCGGTGCCGACGGAGTGCAGCGCCTCGACGAGGCTGGTCTCCTCCCGCAGCCGGCCTTCCCGCTCGCGCAGCTCCTGCTGGCTGCGGCGCAGCCGTCCGGCGGCGTCGGCGAGCTCGGCGACGGTCCGCTCCAGCTGGGCCGCCTGCCGCTCGGCGGCCCGCTCCACGGCGCCGAGCAGGTCGCCGAACGCCTCCTCGCGGGCGGCGGCGTCCCCCGGGTCGGCGTGGCGGTGCAGGCCGATGCGGAGGTTGAGGACGATCAGCTCGAACAGGTCGGCGGTCTGCTGGTCGAGCCGGACGGTGACGCCGGCGAGCAGGTGGTGGCCGGCGCAGCCGACGGCCAGCACGGTCCGCACCGGATCGTCGTCGACCTCGCGCAGCTGCACCCCCGCGGGCATCGCACCGGGCGCCCGCCAGTCGCCCGTCGCACCCCACCCTCCGGCCGGAAGGACGCCGGCGGGCACGGTCGTGACGATCGTCTCCCCCGCGGCGAGGCGGAGCCAGGAGAAGGCGGGCGGGCCGGCGGCACCGTCGCGAATGCGTTCGTGAAGCAGCTCCGCGACGTCATACAGGGCGCCGGAAAGGTCGTCGCCCTTCGCCGCGACCGCACGCACCTCGGTCCCGCAGCGCACGATCTCGCTCAGGGAGAGGCTGTTGAGGTCGTACACCGGGCCTCCGGTCTTGGCACATTCACGGACGAACCATCCAAACCAACAACCTGCCCCGGGCGCAATGATCCCAACCGCCGAACGGCCACGCAGCGCGCCCGGTATGCCCTCAATGCGGCTTCCTGCGATGTGCAACTTGCAGAATGGCACGGGTTTGAGCGAAAAGCCCGGCATCGATGAGGAGTGTCGTTGATGACATCGTTGTAATTCTACGTAAATAACATCGATGTTCGGCATCCTGATGAGTAGCCAGACGCACCCACATGAGTAAAAACCGTGTCGACATGCCGCTGCGGCACCAGGGACGATCGAAGCAGGCATGCGTGAAGGGCCCGGTTCCGGTCGAACCGGACCATTCCACACACCCCCGCCCAGCGCCGCGCGACCCCTCCGAAGCAGGGTTCACGCTGTGTAGCCCCGAGTGCTGTCCGTCAGAACTGACACGGACAGCAAAACTGGACAAATAACACGTATTACCCCAGCACCCGCACACCCGCTGTACTCCAGGGCGCCGCTATTAATTGGGGGGTATCTATGAATAGAACGCTCAATCATGAGATGTTCGTCAATGTTTGTACTCCTACAATCGAAGCAGCTAAATATGGGGTCTCCCCTCCGGACGCGTGGAGATCTATGGTGGTCGGCGTCGGTTGTCCGACGAATTCCATCCCTCGGTGAAGGGTCGCCCAGCACGTCTGAATCGCGTCCACGGGAGTGACGGTGCAGAGCAGCCAGCACGGCGTTCCACGCGAGAGCACTCTGGACAAGTTGGCGCACAACGACGCCGCCGAGCGGTTCCGTAGCTGGACAGGGCCGAGCCGGCCGATCGAGACACCCGCCGCCGAGCGGCGCGACGACGCGCCCGAGCTGCCGGCGGTACACCTCGCGCGAGACCGGCTCATGGAGCAGCTCGACGCCGCGGTGTCACACCCCGTGACCCTGCTGTGCGCGCCGACCGGCTGGGGCAAGACCGTCCTGGTGGCGTCGTGGATCGCCGCCGGCCGGGCACCCGGGCGCGCCGCGTACGTGCGGTTCGAGGCCAACTGCGGGGCCGGCGCGTGGCGGCAGCTGACGAACGCCCTCACCGCCGCCGGCATCGCCGTCGACCCGGCCACCTACGCGTGGAGCAACGCCCACCACTACGAGCGCGCCGTCGTCGTCCTCGACGACCTGCACCACGTCGCCAACCACACCGTGCTGAGGCGGCTCGAGCGGCTCATCACCCGCCTCGGCGAACGGATCAGCTTCCTCATCCTCGCCAGGACCGAGCCGCCCCTGTCGCTGTACCGGTGGCGGGTCCGCGGCCAGCTCAACGAGCTGCGCACCGATCACCTCGCCCTCACCCAGGACGAGGTCGCCGGCCTCGCCGACGGCTACGGGGTGCGCCTCGCCCAGCACTTCCGCTACGCGCTCTGGCACGTGACCGAGGGCTGGCCGGCGGCGGTCGCGGTGATCCTGTCGGCGATGGTCGGCCGGCACGAGCCGGAGCGGCTGGTCACCGACATCGTCCTGGGCCAGGCCGGGCTCAACGAGGAGGTCGGGCTCAGCGAGTACGTCCGGCGGGAGATCCTGCAGCACCTCGACCCGGAGATCCGCGAGGTCATGCTGCGGACCTCGATCCTGGAGACCGTCTGCCCGGGCCTGGTCGAGGCGCTCACGGGCGGCCGCGGCGGCGCCCGGCTGCTCGCCCAGATGAGCCGCGCGAACTCGCTCGCCAGCTTCTACGGCGGCTCGCACTCCTGGTACCGCTACCGCAGGCTGCTGCGGGCGATGCTGCGCGCCGAGCTGCGCACCACCCTGTCCTTCGCCGAGGAGCGGGCCCTGCACCGGGCGGCGGCCGGCTGGTACGCGGCGAACGGGCTGCCCAGCGACGCCCTGACGCACGCCATCGCGGGCGGCGACTGGGTCTCGACCGAGCGGTTGTTCCTCCAGTACTGGCCGGAGCTGGCCGGCTCGGGACCGCGGGCGCTGACCACCCGGGACGGGCCGCAGCCGCCGCACGACATCGCCGATCGGCCGATGCTCGCCTTCGCGCTCGCCCTGTCGTGCCGCGACACCGGCGACATGGTCGGCATGTCGGCGTTCATCCGGCTCGGCGAGCGCGGCCTCGGCGAGGCGCCGGGGGCGCTGCAGGCCGAGCTCCTCGCGGCGATGCGGCTCGCGGAGGCCGCCGCCACCGAGCACCCCGACCGTGCCCACGAGACCGCGATGCGCCTGCTGGAGCGCACCGAGGACGCCGCGGCCGAGCACGTCTTCGCGGACTCCGCGGACGCGGCGCGGGCCGTGGCGCACCTGACCTTCGCCGGCGCGGCCGTGGCGGGCGGCCGGCTCGACGAGGCCGACGCCGAGCTGGAACGCGGCGCCGACCTGGCCCGCAAGTCCGGCTTCAACCTGCTCACCGTGCAGGCGAACCGCCTGCGGGCGGTCGCGCACCTCAGCCGCGGCCGGTTGTCGGCGGCGGCGGCCTGCGCGCGGCGGGTCCTCGACGGCTGCCGCGACGCGGGGATCGCCGAGTCGCGCAACATCAGCTACGCCCGGCTGGTGCTCGCCACCGTGTGCCGGGAGCGCGGCCAGCTCGACGAGGCCCGCTTCCACATCGAGGAGAGCGTCAACGCCAACGCGGTCCCCGACCCCAACGGCTGGGTCAGCGGGTCGATCGCCCTGGCGCTGCTGCTCTTCGACCGCGGCGACCACGCCGGCGCGCTGGAGGCGCTCGAGCCGCTGATGGACACCAGGGCGGGCGTGATGCCGCGCTACGCCGACGTGGCGGTGCGGGCGCTGCACGCGGACCTGTGCCTGCTCGACGGCCGGATGGACCAGGCGCACACGGTCATCGCCGAGGCGCTGCGGCACTGGCCCGGCTCCGACGAGCCGCTGCTGGCGCTCGGCCGCCTGCACCTGGCGGAGGGGCGGCCGGCGGCCACCGCGCAGGTGGCCGAGCGGATCCTCGACGAAGGGCCCGGGTCGCTGGTCACCGTCGTCTCCGCGACGGTGCAGCTGGCCCAGGCGCTGCGGCAGCTCGGCGACCTGGCCGGCGCGTCGGAGCAGATCGACCAGGCGCTGCGGATCGCCGGCCCGGAGGGGATCCGCCGGCCGTTCGACGGGCACGCCGGCTGGATCGCGGAGGTCCTCGCGTCGCCGCCGGTGCTCACCCCACCCCGGCAGCGCGACCCCGAGCCCGCCGACCCCGAGCCTCTCGCGGCGGCCCCCGTGTCCCCCGCTGGGTCCCCTGGGTCCCATACCGGGTCCCCTGCCGCGTCGCCCGGCGCGCACGACGGTCTCGCGGCCTGGTCCGCGCCCGCGGGCGAGCCGATGCCCGACCCGCTCACCGAGAAGGAGGCGCAGGTCCTGCTCTACCTGCGCAGCATGCTGTCGGTCGCGGAGATCGCCGCGGTGCTCAGCGTGTCGACCAACACCGTCAAGACGCACGTGCGGCACGTGTACAGGAAGCTCGGCGTCAGCCGGCGGCGCGACGCGGTGCGCCGGGCACGGGAGCTCAGCCTGATCTGACGCCTCACCCGCCGGTGTGGGACCGGCACCCCCGCCAACCACCCTCTGTGGGCGAGCCACCCACCCGGCCGTGAGGGCCACGATATGGGCGGTCGCCGGTGCTTCCGCCGCCGACCGACGTAGGCCTCAGGGGTGTGACGTGGTGACGACGGATGTTGCGGTCAACGGTGTGCGGGTCGGCGTGCGGTACGCGGTGGCGGACAGGATCGCCGGTGTCGGCGGTGACTGGTTCCTCGGCACCGCCCTGCCTGGCGGCGACGTGCTGCTGGCCGTCGGCGACGTGATGGGCCACGGCCCCGACGCGGCCGGCACCATGCGGCAGCTCCGGGCGTCGATGACGGCGCTGGCCCTGGCCGGCGACGAGCCCGGCGTGATCCTCGCCGCGCTCAACCGGATGCTGTGCCGGCGCCGCGCGACGGTCCTCGCCACCGCGGTCTGCGGCCGGTTCCGCCCCGCCGACCGGATGCTCGTCTGGGCCCGCGCGGGCCACCTGCCGATCCTGCGGGCCAACACGGACGGGGTCGGGCCGCTGCGCCAGCCGCCCGGGATGGCGCTCGGCGTCGAGCCCTGCGCCGTGTACCCGCAGGCGACCGTGCGGATCGAGCCCGGCGAGCTGCTCTTCATGTACACCGACGGCGTCGTCGAGCGCCGCGACCAGGCCATCGACGAGGGTGTTCAGGGCCTCGCCGACGACGTCCGGGCCGCGATGCGCGCGTCCGCGCCCGCCGAGCACCTGGACCGCGCGCTGGACGGGGTGCTGGACATGGCCTGGCGCGGCAACCTCGACGACGACGCCTGCCTGCTGGCCGCCGAGCCCGTGGCCGGGTAGCCCCACCCGCGGCGGCTCCCCCGTCCGCGGCGCCCCCACCCGGGGCGGCTCCCCGGTTCCTCCGGCGCCTCACCCATCGAGGGTGATCCCTGATCACCCGCCTCCCTCGAATCATCTTCCCCAGGCACGACGTGGACGTTCCGGGCGCGCGGGCGGCGCGTCCGGAACGACCATCCGGGCCTGTTCCGGGGGGAACAGAGAAACAACGGGGGAGATAGGCCGTGCCGGTCCTGGTTTCGACCGGGGCCGGCACGGCCCACACGTATTCCCGGACTGTTTCCCACTTGAAACCGATCCTGCAGACGGCAGAGGCAGTAGGGAGAGTACGGCGGATGGACAGCGGCGGCGGTGTGGTGAAGGAATGGACCACGTTCGGCACGACGATGCTCGCGCTCGTTGGCACGTTGAACGTCTCGCAAGGGCTGCTGGTGGGGTTCGCCAGCGGCGGTATCGGGTTCAACAGGAATGACGTGGCGTTCACCAGCGCCACCACCTGGGCCACCGCGACGGTGACCCTCGGCGTGCTCCTCGGCGTCACCGGGTTCGCGCTGCGCGCCCGCAAGACCAGCGCCCGGGCCGTCGCGGTCAGCATCGTGGCGCTGCACGCGATCTCGCAGCTGGCCATGCTCCGGGCGTATCCGGCGTGGTCGCTGCTGATGATCACGCTCGACGTGATCATCCTGTTCGTCCTGACCGTGCCGAAGGGCAGGGCGGCCGCCGCCGGCGTCGAGCCGGAGGAGGCGCCGATCGCGTCGGTCACGAAGCTGGCGCTGCGGCGCAACAGCCGCAGCGACCGGTACCGGGGCCGCCACAAGGCCGGTCGGCCGATCGTGCGCCACGAGGACGTGATCCTGGTGGACATCGTCGAGGAGCTCGAGCCCGCGGTCGGCAGGGCCCCGGTGGGCACCGACATCGACGTCATCGACCTCGACTCGCCGCAGGTGTGGGTCCGGGCGGTCGGGCACGCCACCGTCCCGATGATCGTCGCCGAGCCGGTGCACGACATGGACGACTTCGTCGCCGTGCAGTGCGCCTCCCTCGACCCGCTCATGGACCCGCTGCCGGTGCTCATGGCCGCGCAGGCGGACACGGCGATCATCGAGGGTGTGATGGTCGAGGACGACGAGGAGATCTCGGAGGAGCTGGCCGCCATCGGCGCCCGCCCGTACGTCACCCAGTAACTCGAACACCCCACCGCCGACGGCGGCGGCGCCCCCAACGGAGTGGGCGCCGCCGCCGTTTTTGTGTCCGTTCGGGTGTCCCCGGACGGTGTCCGCCGATGGTCCCGCCCGGGAGGCCGAACGGCGCGAAGCGGCGCCGTTCGGGGGAGACCGGGGAGACGCGACACGAAGGCAGCGCGTCCTGGGGAGACCGGGACGACGCGACGCGGAGCGACGGCCCTCCCGGAAACCGGACGGCGCCACGGCGGCGGCAGCCCAGGAGACCGGACGGCGCACAAAGCAGCGGCCCCCGGGGAAATCCCCGGGGGCCGCTTGCCGTGGCCGGCGAGCTGTCAGAGCAGGTTCAGCTCGCGGGCCCGTTCGATCACCTCTCGCCGCCTGCCGACCCCCAGCTTGCGGTAGATGTTCTTCATGTGCGTCTTCACCGTGTTGACGGACACGTAGAGCATCGAGGCGATCTCGCCCGCGGACAGGGTGCCCTGCAGGTAGCGCAGGACGGCCAGTTCGCGTTCGGTGAGCGGCTCCGCCAGCTCGCCCGCCGCGGCGGCCGGGCGGCCGAAGCCGTTGAGCTCGGTGGCGATGTCCTCGGCGACGCCGCGGTAGCCGCTGCCCGCCGGCAGGTAGGTCACCAGCAGCTCCCGGACCGGCTGGCCGCCGGCCACGAACGGCCAGCGGATGCCCTCGTCCTCGGCGCAGCGCAGCGCCTGCTCGAGGGCGCGGCCGGCCTTGCTCCGGTCGCCGAGCGCGCGGAGCGCGCGGGCGCAGGTGAGGTTGGCGTCGACCGTCCACACCAGCGAGCCGGTGGTGTACTCCAGGAACGGCTGCACCGCACCGAGGGCCGCCGCGGGGCGGCGCTCGGCGAGCGCAGCCTTCGCTCGGACGACACCCAGCCACGGCGTCAGCAGATCCACCGGCTCCAGGTTGAGCAGCCGCTTCGCCGCCTCCACGTCGCCGGCGGCGAGCCGCAGCTCCGCCTCGGCGAGCGTGACGCAGTGCTGGAGCCGGGGCGTGTACCGCCAGTCCGCGAGCTGCCGCCGGATCGCGGCCAGCTCGGTGCACGCGGCCCGGGCGTCGCCGGCGGCGGCCCGGATGTGCGCCCGCGACATCGTGGCGACCGCGACCAGGCCCGGGTCGGCCAGACCGCCGCCGTCCAGGGCCCGGTCCAGGTAGTGCTCGGCCGCCCGCACCCGGGCCTGCAGGTAGCAGACCTCGGCGACGGTGAGCTGCGCCCAGACCACGTCGCTGCCCTGCGTCTGCCCCTCACGGTCGGCGAGGGCCAGGGCCTCCTTGCCGTAGCGCATCGCCGCCGTCAGCCGCCCGCGGGTCGCGTTGAGCTGCGCGAGCTGCCGCAGCGCGGCCAGCTGCGACTGGATCCCGCCGCAGCGGCGGGCCAGGTTGAGCGCCTCCGTGAGCGCCAGCTCCGCCGCCCCCAGGTCGCCCTGCAGCAGCCGGGCGCCGCCGACGGCGACGAGCGCGAGCGCCCGCATCCGCGCGGTGTCCTGGTCGTCCAGGCCCATGTCGTCGCGCAGCAGCTGCGGCGCCGTGGCGAGGATCAGGTCGGGCTTGCCCGACTGGTGCGCCTCGGCCATCCGGAAGCTGTCGACGATGGGCTGCAACGCCGTGCGGGCCGACTCGACCAGCGTGTGCTGCGAGCGGTCGACCAGGTGCAGGAACGTCTCCGTGCCCTGCGGGTCGCTGGCGTCCAGGCGCTCCGCGGCGAAGGCCAGGGCCAGCCGCGGGTCGTTGCGGACCTCCTGCGGCGGCGGCGGGACCAGCTCCTTGATGGTCCGCAGCCGCGCCCCCGGCACCAGCTCCTGCCAGCTCGCGGCGAGCAGGTCGGAGGCCTGGCCCCAGTTGCGGGCGGCGAGCGCGTGCCGCAGCGCGTCGGCCGGCGAGTCGTGCGCGGCGAACCAGTCCGCGGCCCGGCGGTGCAGCTGCCGGACCTGCTCGGGCCGGCGGTGCCGCAGCTCGTCGTACAGCATGAGACCGAAGAGCGGGTGGCACCGGTACATGCCGGCGTTGCCGCTGCCCTGCACGACGAACAGGTTGGAGTGTTCGAGCTGCGCCAGGATGCGGGCTCCGTCGACGCGGCCCGTCAGCGCCTCCACGAGCTCGGCGCTGACCTGGTCGAGCACCGAGGTGCAGAGGACGACCTCGCGGATGTCCTCCGGCAGGGTGTCGAAGACCTCGCCGACGAGGTACTCGCCGAGCGCCCGGTCCTGCAGCGCGAAACGGGGCACCAGGCTGTCAGGCTCCGGGTGCCCCTGCACGGCGAGCGCGGCGAGTCGCAGCCCCGCCGCCCAACCTCGCATCACCGCGTGCAGCTCCACGAGGGCCGACTCGGCGAGCCGGACGCCGTGCGCGTTGAGCATCTGCGCGGTCTCGTCGAGGGTGAAGCCGAGCGTCCCGTTCCGCAGCTCGGCGAGCGCGCCGCGGATGCGGAAGCGGTACAGGGTGAGCGCCGGATCGGTCCGGCAGGCGATGACGAGACGCAGGCGGTCTCCCGCCTGGGAAAGCAGCGTCTCCAACTCGCCCCACACCCGCTGGACGGACAGCTCCTGCAGGTCGTCGAGGATGACGACGACCGGCGGGCCGGGCCGCCGCAGCAGCACGACCAGCTCGTCGAGTGCCTCGCCACCGTCGGTCGCCGCCGCGGTGACCTGGTGCTCCGCGGTGGCCGCCGCGACCGCACCCAGCACGTGTTCCCAAAAGCGCGGGCCGTGGTGCGCCTCGACCGTCAACCACGCCAGCGGCCAGGGAGATCGCCCGGCCGCCACCCATTCTGCCAGCAGGGTGGTCTTGCCCCACCCCGCCGGAGCGGAGATCAATGTCAAATGCCCCGCCACCGCACGATCCAATGCGTCCAGAAGACGCGGTCGTGGCACGTGATAGCGGGGCGGCTCAGGCACTGCGAAGTGCAGTGCGGGACGGGTGATGGTGTCAACGAGCGTTTTCTGCCCCAACGTTTTTCGCCCCCTCCCACCCACCGCAGCACGGCGGATGACCACGGGATTGTGAGGCGATTAAAGGTGAGGTCGCCTCACCCGTAGGGGGTGAACAAATAACAGTGCGTGTTCACCCGAGTCGGCGAACGCAACGAAAACCGACGTGACAGCTGCCGTTGTCGACCGCCTCCGGCTGTCGCGCCGCGGGGCGGAACCGGTGGTCATAGCCGGTGGAGCACAGGTAGGAGCCGCCTTTGACGACCCGGCTCGCATAGACGGCCGCCCCTGCCGGGGTGTCCACCCGCGGGTTGTCGGCGACCTCACCCTGGGGCTGGAGAGGATCATCACCCACGTCGAATCTGGCATTTCCGGACCGGTAGTAGTCCGACGTCCACTCCCACACGTTACCGACCACGTCGAAGAGGCCGTACGCGTTGGCGGCGAACGCCCCGACGGGGCTGGTGCCGTGGCCGCCGTCGCTGCGGTCCAGCCACGGGAAGATGCCGTGCCAGATGTTGGCCCGGCCCGGCTCGGGATCGTCACCCCACGGGTAGATCGCCTGGTCGAGCCCGCCGCGGGCGGCGAACTCCCACTCCGCCTCGGTCGGCAGGTCCTTGCCGGCCCACCTGGCGTACGCCGCGGCGTCCTCGTAGGCGACGTGGACCACCGGGTGCGCCGACTGGCCCCGGATGTCGGAGTCCGGCCCCCACGGATGTCGCCAGGACGCGCCGGGGCGGAACTCCCACCACACCCGCCAGTCGCGGAGCGGCACCGGTCCGGGCGGCTGCACGAACACCATCGAGCCGGGCTGACCTTCGTCTTCCGGCTGCCGCTCCGCCACCGTCTCGTAGCCGGTCTCGGTCGTGAACAGGGCAAACTCGGCGTTCGTCACGGGATGCGAGTCGATCCAGAAGCCGTCGACGGTGACCTTGCGCACCGGCGCCTCTTCCGGATAAAAGCCGTCCGCACCCATGGCGAACGTGCCACCAGGTATCCAGGCCATCTCCACGACCGCATTGTGCTGGCGCCGCCGGGTGAGAAGTCCTCACCCGGTGCGGGTGACGGGCGGTCCATCGATGGACGGGCGATCCAACTCACACGGGCCGGGTGATGTCCGGTCATCCGGTCGCCCCGAACGATCGGCTCAAAAGCACCGGTTCGCAATTTCCGCAAGGGAGGGAGGTCGCCACACGAGCTTCGCCGGATCCGGCCGCGGCGCCTCCTCTCTTGTCCGCCGCGGCCGGACGACGAACCTGCTCAATTTGGTCAGACCTGCCAGACCTGCCTCCTGCCGGTGCCCCGCTCGTGCAGAGGAAGGAACACAGTGGCCATGACCAAGAGCAGAGCCGTGTGGTTCGGCTGGGTCACCTTCGCGGCCGTCATGCTCGTCGTGATCGGGCTCCTCAACGTGCTCGAAGGACTCGTCACGCTGCTGCAGAACCAGGTGGCGTTCATCGACAACAACAGTCTCGTCGTGGTGAACCTGACCGGCTGGGGCATCCTCATGCTGGTCTTCGGCGGGCTGATGCTGGCCGCCGGGATCGGGCTGCTGTCCCGTAACAGCGTCGCCCGGGTGGCGGCGATCGCCATCGTGGCGGTGCACATGGTGATCCAGGTCGGCTGGCTCGGCGCATACCCGGTGTGGTCGCTGTTGATGATCACACTCAGCGTGGTGGTCCTCTTCGCGCTCACCGTCCACTGGTCGGAGTCCATGCCTCCCTCCGTCACGCCGGCCCCGGCCAGCCACCGGGCGGCTGACCGGGACTACCAGGCGGTGGACTACCAGGGGTACGGCAGCGGCATCCCGATGAACGCGCCGACCTCACCGCACCACCCAGCCGCGCAGACGTCCGGATCGGCCGCGTACGGGCCGAATGTGGGGCCCTACCCGCCGAGCGGGCCGTATCAGGCGGGCCGGCCGGGTCCGGCGGCCCGGCCGAACGAGGGCGCGCACAGCGCGGCGGAGGCGAGCCAGACGGGCCGGCACGGCGACATGCCCACGCCCGGCGAGGCACCGCAGCCGCCACGGTACGGCGACATCGGCGGGGCGGGCGCGCACTCCCGGCACGACGAGACGGCCCGGTGGTCGTCCGACCCGCCCCGGCACGCCGCGCCGACCTCGGACCACGGCGTGATCTGAAACCCGTGATCTGACAAGAGGCACACAGAAAGAACCGGGTGGCTGCCCCCATGGCAGCCACCCGGTTTCTGTGTCTGGAAACGCTTGAGGCGCCGACGCGGGCCTGGGAGCGCGTCGACGCCTCTTGCGCCGTCCTTCAGTGTTCAGACGTCTTATCGGGGCTGCTATGTGACTTGCGATGGGTGGGCGGCCTCCTCCGGATCAGCCGCCCACCCATCGGCTCCCGCCGCCCTCGCTGAAGAGCGCCCGGTGCGCAGGATGCGGGCCGTGTTCACCGCTCCTCCTGCCCCGTTGAGTACCCCCTGCTCAACGGTGTTCACCTGACGCCCCAGCTGGGTCGTCACGCCGGGGACCACCGACGACGTGACGCCCGCGGCTGGCGGGAACGGGCGGACCGTCATCGACGGTGCAGCAGTCACCATCAGGGCCGCCCGCAGTTCGTTCATGGCAGGAATCCTGCTGGCTGTCAGAGTGATGCGTCCTCACCCCGGTGGGGTGATCGGCCAGCGGGCACATCGTCACTCCGCACAGGTGGGGCCGGGCACGTCCGGCGCAGCGACGCTCGTCAAGGAATGCCCGACTCACGGAA
This sequence comes from Dactylosporangium sp. NPDC049742, assembly GCF_040674675.1. NCBI lineage: Bacteria > Bacillati > Actinomycetota > Actinomycetes > Micromonosporales > Micromonosporaceae > Dactylosporangium > Dactylosporangium sp. NPDC049742. Next base: position 70,903 of record NZ_JBFANF010000056.1, read on the forward strand.
CGGAGCACCACCATGGCCACGTTGACCGTCTGGAAGTTCGACACCCCCGAGGGGGCGTCCCGCGCCGCCTCGAAGCTCCAGGACCTCGCGAAGGAGGGCCTGGTGACCATCGAGGACGCCGCCACGGTGTCCTGGGAGGAGGGCGCCAGCAAGCCCAAGACCCGGCAGATGCACAACCTGACCGGCCGGGGCGCGCTCGGCGGCATGTTCTGGGGCATGCTCTTCGGCCTGATCTTCCTCATCCCGCTGTTCGGCATGGCCGTCGGCGCGGCCGCCGGCGCCATCGCGGGCTCGCTGCGGGACGTCGGCATCGACGACGACTTCATCAAGCGCACCCGCGACGAGATCCAGCCGGGCACGTCCGCGCTGTTCGTGCTGACCACCGACGTCGTGGTCGACAAGGTCCGCGACGCGTTCGCCGGCGACCGGCCGAAGCTGCTGCACACCAACCTGTCCAAGGAGCAGGAAGAGCACCTGCACGAGGTCTTCGCCTGAATCCCCCCGCTTCCCCTCTCCCCCGGAGACGGTGACGCCCGGTGGTCCACAGTGGACCACCGGGCGTCTCGGGGCAGAACGTCTTCAGGCATTCGGCAGGTCGGCCATCTCCTTCTCCGCGGACTCGACCTCCGCGGTCAACTTGGCGTGCTGCTCGGACAGGGCGTCCAGCAGCTTCTTGGTGGTCTGCAGGCTCTCGGCGCCGATGGATCGGGTCGACGCCAGGAGGTTCTCGGCCGCCTCGCGTTGCCGCTGGCGGCGGGTGTCCCACTGCACGCGGCGGGACTGCTCGGCGCGGGCTTCCTCCGAGCGACGTTGCGCGAGCGCGGTCTGGAAGTCGCGGATCGCGTCCTCGGCGTGCTTGCGGGCGTCGGCGAGCAGCGCCTCCCCCGCGGTACGGGCGCCGTCGAGCTCCTCGGCGGCCCGCTTGCGCAGGTCGTCGGCCTCCTGCTCGGCCAGCTCGATCATCTGCTGGATCCGGCCACCGACGGCCTTCGAGGTCTCGTCGCCGCACGTGCACTGGCGGACCTGCGTGTTGAGCCGTTCGACCTTGCCCGCGAGCTGCTGCTCCCGGTAGCGCGCCGAGGCAAGCTCCGTCTCCACCGTGGTCAGCCGCATCTGCAGGGTGGCAATGTAGCGATCCACCTGGCCGCGGTGGTAACCCCTCAGGGCAAGCTCGAACCCGTTCTCGCCGCGGAGCTCGATCTCACCGACAAGCGCGCTCATCCTGGGCTCATCCCTCCCAGCCCGTCGACGCGACGGGCGATAGCGGGAACGCTGCCGACCAGTGTGGTGACCGCGCGTCATCCGTTCCGGGTGAGCCTCCTGCACGCGGCGCGCCGGTGCAGCGATGTCGATGGAACCGTTGCTACGCAAGGCAAACAGCCACATCGGCCGAGGGAAGACCACCCAGGCAGGGTGAGGCCCCGCAGCTTGGAGCGGTGCTTTGCTCGTCACGTTTGGCGAGGTATGAAATCGGGGGGCACCGAGTGTCGCAAGCGTTGGTACAGCAGGATCGCCGTGGAACGGCCCCGTCGACGTTGGCGGTGCCGGACCTCCCACCCGGATACGTGCTGCGCGACCGAGTCGTCGCGCAGCTTGACGTCGCTGTGCGCGCGCCGCTGACGCTGGTGACCGCGCCCGCCGGCTGGGGCAAGACCGCCGCCCTGGTCGCGTGGGCCCGCACCGTGCGGATCGGTGACGAGGTGCCCGTCGTGCGCTGGGTGACCGCGCACTCGCCGGACGGCGCCGACGTGCCCGGCCGGCTCCGCGGCGCCCTCTCCGCGGGTGATCACGCGGTGCCCGCCGGGGACCTGAAGCCCGACATCTACGCCGACGACCTGCCGCGCGCCGTCGACGCGCTCGACCACCCCCACGTCGTGGTCGTCGACGACGTGCGCGAGATCAGCGACCAGGCCGCGCTCGCGGAGCTGGAGGCGCTGGTCCGGCACGGCATGGGCCGCCTGCACCTGGTGCTGTCCTGCCGGCGGGATCCGGCGTTGCCGTTGTACCGCTGGCGGGTCAACGGCTCGCTGACGGAGGTGCGCACGACCGACCTGTCGCTCACCATCGCCGAGACCGCGCAGCTGCTGGCCGCGCACGACGTCGTGCTGCCCGGCAGCACCCTGTACGCGCTGCACTCGATGACCGAGGGCTGGCCGGCCGGGGTACGGCTGGCCGCGATGGCGATGCGCGGGCACCCGGAGCCGGAGCGGGTCCTCGACGACGGCGGCGCCTACAGCACCGCCGTCGGCGACTTCCTCACCGGCGAGGTCATCGAGCCCCTGCCCGCCGACACCCGCCGGCTGCTGCTCGACACGGCGGTCGCGACGCGCCTCAACGCCGGCCTGGTCGAGGCGATCACCGGCCGCGACGACGGCGCGCGGGTCCTCGCGGAGCTCAAGGGCTCCAACGCCTTCCTGACCCGCAACGCCGGCCCCGGCGGCTGGTACCGGTTCCACCCGCTCTTCGCCCGCACCCTGCACTCCGAGCTGCAGCGCCGCAACCCCGAACGCGTCGCCGAACTGCACCGCCGGGCGGCCGCATGGCACTCGACCTACGGGATCCCGGCCGAGGCGATGCGGCACGCGCTGCTCGCCGAGGACTGGACCGGCGCCGTCGAGACGCTGGACCGGCACTGGCCGGACATCGTCGGCGGGGTCCGCTACGACCGCCCCCACGAGGCCGCGCCGCACCCGCCGGCCGGCGACGAGCACGCGGACCCGCGGCTGGCCCTGGCCTTCGCCGCGGAGCGCCTGCGGGTCGGCGACCTGGAGGGCACCCGCGACTACCTGCGCCGCAGCAACCGCGCCGCCGACACCCCGCCCGCCGCCAGCACCGGCCCCACGAACCCGACCGGGACGCCCACGACGGGCCCGACTGCGACCACCACGAACCCGACCGGCCCGACCGCGACCGGCCCGACCGCGACCGGGACGCCCGCGACCGGGACGCCCGCGACTGGGACGCCCGCGACCGCCACGAGCCCGACCGGCCCGACCTCGACTGGGACGCCCGCAACGGGGACGCCCGCGACCGGGCCGACCACCACCGCCACCGCCGGAGCCACGGACGCGGACGTCACGAACGCGCCCGGCCGAGACGGCGGCAACAGCCCCGCCGGAGCCACCAGCACCAACGGCACGAACGGCGGCAACGGCAACGGCGAGACCGGGCCGGCGAGCGCGACCGCCACGAGCACCGGCACCGCGACCACCTTCGTCACGAACACGAACGGCACGAACGGGATCGGCACGAACGCGTCCGCCGGAGAAGGTGGCAAGAGCACCGGCACCGGACCCACGAACGCGCCCGCCACCGGCGGCTCCGCGGGAGGGACCGGCGCGGGCGGTCCGGTCGGCATGAACCGCGCGGCGTACGGGATGGGCGCGAACGGACCGACCGGCAACGTCGGCGCGACCGTCGGCCGCTCCGGGCCGGCCGGGTCCGGTGTGCCGGCCGCGCTGCACGTCCCGACCTCGAACGGCGGTGGTGCGACGGCCGTGATGACCGCGCCCGCGCCGAGCGGGACGTCCGCCGGTACACCCGCCGCGAGCCCGGTCGCGACAGCCGGCGGCACACCGAAGGATCAGGCCGCGGCGAAGGCGCCGGGCCGGGTCAGCGCGCGGATGATGGCCGGGTTCATGGCCGCCGAGGCGTGGCTGTCCGGCGACCCGCGCAGGACGCTCGCCGCCCTCGGTGAGCTCAACCGGCCCGAGGACCAGACCGACGAGGTCCGGGCACTGTCCATGTTGGACGAAGGCGCGGCCCGGCTCCGGCTGGGTGAGCTCGCCGCCGCCGGAACGCCCCTGCACGGGGCCCTGGTGCTCGCCCAGCGCACGGGCATGGCGCAGACCCAGGTGTGCGCCGCGGCGCAGCTGTCGGTGCTGGAGGCGGCCCGCGGCAGGCTGCGGGCGGCGGCTCGGCTCGGCCGGCAGGCACTGGTGACCGCGGACCGCTTCGGCATCACCGACGCGACCGACCTCGGCTGGGTCCGGATGGCCCTGGCCAGCGTGTACGGCGAATGGGACCGCATCGCGGAGGCCGACCGGCTCCTCGACGAGGGCCTCGACCTGGCCGCCGGCGACCCCGACCTGCTCGTCGCGATCGCGACGGTGCGGGCGAAGCTCCGCCACGGCTCGGGCCGGCTCGCCGCCGCCCTGGAGGTGCTGCACGCCGCCCGCCGCGAGCTCGGCGGCGCGCCGCTCACGCCCAGCGTGGAGCGGGCCCTGGCCCTGACGGAGGCAGAGCTGCGAATCAGCGGCGGGGACCTGGGCGCGGCCCGGCGACTCGTCGCGACCGGCGGCGACCCGGACGTGTACCCGGGATGGGCCGCCTGTGTCGACGCGTCGGCGGCGCTGGTCGAGGGCAAGGCTGCCGCCGCCGCGTCGACCGCCCAGCAGTACGCGACCCCGTCGGTGGACACGGCGCTGACCTGGACCGTGCACGCCGCGATCCTGACGTCCCTCGCCGGCCGGGCGCTCGGCGACCGCAACCGCGTGCTGCGCGGCCTGGAGGTCGCCCTGGACATCGCGGAGGAGGAGAGCTTCCGCCGGCCGTTCCTCGTCGGCGGGCACCCCGTCCGGGACCTCCTGGCCAACTTCGCGCCGCTGCTGCCCGTGTACCACCCCCTCGCGGCCGAGCTGGCCGCCGGTTCGTCGCCGCTGGCGGGCGGCGGGCGGGGCGCCGACGGCAGCCTCGTCGAGCCGCTCACCGAGCGGGAGCTGACGGTGCTGCGGTACCTGCAGGGCACGATGTCCAACCTGGAGATCGCCTCGACGCTGTACGTGTCGGTCAACACCGTCAAGACGCACGTCAAGAACATCTACCGCAAGCTGCACGCCGGCCGTCGGCGCGAGGCCGTCGAACGGGCGCGGGAACTGCGGCTGCTGTGATGCTCGTCCGGGCCGTCGACGAGGGAACCGGACCGGCGACGGCCGCCACGCACCGCTGTGTCTGGGCGGCGCTCGCGGCCACCGTCGCCTGGCCGGCGCTCAACGTCGGCGGCGTCACCCACCCGCAGGCCGCCGCCGTCGGGGTCGGCCTGCTCACGGTGCTGCCGCTGCCGGGGCCGGCGCTGGGCGTCGCGTTCGCCGCCGGGCTGGTCCTGATGACCGGCCAGCCCTTCGCACCGCTGTTCGCCCTGGCCGCCGCGTCGCTGATCGCGCTGGTGGGCGTGCCGGCGCAGCACCTGCCGAGGTGGATGGGGCCGCTGTCGCTGCCGACGCTCGGGGCGACGGCCCTCTTCGCCGGGCTCGTCGCCGGACTGCCCGGGGTCCTTGCCGGACTGCTGCTGGCGAGCGCCACCTCGGCGCTGATCCGGCGTGCTTGAGTACCTCCGCGGGCGGCGTACCGCGATCGTTCGCCGGCAGGCGGGCGCGGCGCAGCGGGCCCTCGCCGGCGCCTCCGGGCAGCCGCGCGTCGGCCCGTTCTGGCCGGCCGACAACTGGGTGTTCGTCGCGTACGCGGCGGCCCTCGCCTGCGCCGCGATCGCCGCGCTGGGCATCCACTGGCTCGGCGCGCCGCCGCTGGGCCGCACGGTCCTGGCCGCGGTCGGCGCCGCGGGGTTCCTGCTCGCCGGGCTGCACCTGGTGAGGACGCCGGCGAGCCGGGAGCGGTCGCTGCGGCAGTACCTCACCGACCCCCGCGACCGGTCCATGTTCGAGGAGGCCGCCGCGTACGCCGACCGGATCGTGCTGACCTGGCCCGCGCTGGAGCGGCTCGGCGACCCGACCGATCCCCGCGACACCCTGGAGCGCACGCTGTGGGACCTCGCGCACGCCCTCGCCGAGCGCGGCGAGCTGCGGACCGCCGCCCGGGCGCTGCGCGCGTCGGTGGGCGAGCCGATCGGCGCGGGGCTGCTGTTCGCGGCCGTCACCGACCGGCAGGCGGAGCTCACGCAGCGGCTGACCGAGGTCGACGCCGAGGTGAGCCGGCGGGTCGGGCAGCTGCGGCACCTCGCCGCGCTGTGCCAGGGGTTCCTGGACCAGCGGGCGGCGCAGTCGCGGGCCCGGGTGCGGATCGACGCCGCCGACGCGCTGCTCGGCGCGATCAGCGGCCGGCCGCCCCGCGACGCGGAGCCCGCGGAAACACTGACAGAACGGACGGAAACGGTACTAGCCGCATACCGCGAACTGGCCGACGAATTCGAGTAGCTACCCTGCCGTGGTGTTGAAAACCAGGCTGTTGATTGGTTCGGGGACCGCCGTCGCAGCCGTGGGGCTGTTCTTCGCATACCTGCGGATGGCGTACGCGTTCCCGATCAACAGCGACGGCGCGAGCAACGCGCTACAGGCCTGGGACATGTTCCACGGCAACCCGCTGCTATCGGGCTGGACGCTGTCCGACGTCGCGTTCTACCCGACGGAGCTGATCCAGTACGCGATCGTCCAGGTCTTCACCGGGCCGACCGTCGACCAGATCCACATTGCGGCCGCCATCACGTACACGATGATCGTGCTGCTCGCCGCCGCCCTCGCGAAGGGCCGCGCGACCGGGCTCCAGGCGTGGCTGCGGGTCGGGGTGACCGTCGCGATCCTGCTGTGCCCGGTGCCCGGCACCGGCTACCAGACGCTGCTGTCCTCGCCGAACCACACCGGCTCCGCCGTGCCGCTGCTGCTGGCGTGGGGGGCGATCGACCGGATGCGCGACACGAAGGCGAAGCCGGTCGTCGTGGCGCTGCTGCTGGGCTGGGGTGCGTGGGGGGACCCCCTCGTCACGTTCGTCGGCGCCGTCCCGCTCGCCCTGGTGTGCCTGGTCCGTGCGTGGCGGCTGCCCGGACCGCTCCGGAGCCGCCTGACCAGCATGGACTTCCAGCTGGCGCTCGCCGCCGGCGCGTCGGTGGCCCTGTCGCACCTGGCGACCTGGGCACTGCACGCGATCGGCGGCTACCACACGCCGAAGCCGCCGATCGAGCTGTCGCCGTGGGACGAGTGGTTCGGCCGGGCGCACATGACGGCGCGGATGCTCGGCGTGCTGTTCGGCACCCACCGGCCCGGCTGGCAGGGCAAGTGGATCCAGCAGGGGGTGTCCTACCTGCACCTGATCGGGTTCGTCGTCGCGCTGGTCGCCGTCGCGATCGTGCTGCTGCGGACGCTGCGCGGCACCGCCGACCGGGTCGAGTCCATCATGGCGATCGCGATCTGCTGCGACATCGGCGCGGAGATCGTGTCGACGCTGCCGGTCGACCTGATGGCGGCGCGGGAGATCTCGCCCGTGCTGCCGATGGCCGCGGTCATCGCCGGTCGCGTCGTCGGGCCGCGGCTCATGGCCGCTGACGGGCCCGCCGGCCGGCGGTTCACGGCCCGCTGGCGGCAGGGCGTGCTGGCCGGCGTGCTGGCGCTGCTCACGCTGAACCTGGTGGCGTACTCGCCGCCGCGCGCCGAGGCGTCCGAGGGGCAGGAGGTCGCCGACTGGCTGCAGGCCCGCGGGCTCACCTACGGCCTCGGCGCCTACTGGGTGTCCAACAACATCACCGTCACCACGCACCGGAAGGTGACCGTCGCGCCGGTGATCGGCGACCACGACCGGGTGATCCCGATGTGCTGGCAGTCGAAGACCGACATGTACGACGCGGCGCACGACGCCAGGTTCATCGTCTTCGAGAAGGACCGCCCGTTCTACGGCACGCCGGCGCAGGCGATGCGCATGTGGGGGTCGCCGAAGCAGCGCTTCGACAGCGGCCGCTACGCGGTGCTGGTGTACGACGTCAATCTCCTGGCAGGGTTCCCGCCACCCTGCTGACGCCCCAGGCTCACCGGACGTTTATACAATCGTCGATGTGCGCCGGTTCGTCGTCTGGGGTGACAACGCTCTCGCACGGCGGCTGGTCGGCGAGCTGATCAACAGCTACGGCGCGCAGGTGACGGCCGTGGTCCCGTCCCTCACGCAGAACCTGGCGCCCGAGATCGCCGAGCTGTGCGCGCCAGACCCGTGGTCGATGGTGGTGCAGGAGCGGCGGCTGACGGCAGCCACGTTCCTGCGGCCCGAGCTCGCCGACGCCGAGGCGATCGCGTTCGTCGACGCCGACGACGTCGCCAACGTCGACGCGGCGCTGATCGCCCGGGAGGCGCTGCCCGACGTCCGGGTCGTGCTGCGGATGTTCAACACCGTCCTCGGCGCGGGCGTGGCGTCGCGGGTGCGCAACTGCGCGGTCCTGTCCGCGTCGGAGATCGCCGCGCCCGCGTTCGTCGCGGCGGCCCTCGGCGACAACACCCCGACGTCGATCCAGCTCACCGACGGCCAGCGGCTCGCCGCCGTCGACCGCGCGCTCGCGAACCCGGCCGACATCCGGTGCGGCCTGGCGGACACCGCCGCCGGCGTCACCCTGCCCCCGGACGACGCCGCCGACCTGGTCCTCGTCAGCGTCTACGGCCAGGTCCAGCCGGCGCCGCGGCGCGACGGCCGGCATCCGCTGCGGATGACCCGGCTCGTGCTCAAGGGCGGCCTGCGGCGGGTCCTCGTGGGCGTGTTCGCCCTGATCGCGACCGGCAGCGTCGTGGTCGCCACCGTCCGGGACCTGAGCCCGTGGCGGGCACTGTACGTCACCGTGCTCACGACCCTCGGTGGCGCCAACGCCGACCTGGAGGCCGGCCGGATCAGCCAGGCCGTCGACCTCGCGCTGGTCTTCGCGGGCGTCGCGGTCATCCCGGCGGTCACCGCTGCCGTCGTCAACACCCTCGTCAAGGCCCGCCTGAAGATCGCCGCCGGCGGCCTGGCCGTGCCCGTCGGCGACCACGTGATCGTCGTCGGCCTCGGCAACGTCGGCGCGCGCGTCGTGCAGGGCCTGCACGACCAGGGCATCGACGTGGTGGCCGTGGACCGCGCCCCGACCGCCCGCGGCGTGGCGGTCGCCCGGGCGCTCGGCATCCCGGTGATCCTCGGCGACGCCAAGGACACCGAGACCCTCGAGGCCGCGTCGGTGGCCACGGCCCGCTGCCTCGTCATGGTGACCACCGACGACGTCACCAACCTGGAGGCGGCCCTGCTCGCCCGTTCGCTGCGCGCCGACCTGCGGGTCGTGCTGCGACTGTTCGAGGAGGACTTCGCCCGGCGGATCAAGGTCGCCTTCGGCATCAACCACTCCCGCAGCGTCTCCTACCTGGCCGCCCCCGCCTTCGCCGCCTCGATGGTCGGCAGCGAGGTCGTCGACACGATCCCCGTCGGCCGCCGGGTCCTGCTCGTCGCCGAGGTCCGCGTCGGCGCCCGCTCCCTGCTGGAGGGCCGCCCGTTCCACGAGGTCGGCGTCGCCGACGAGCTCCGTCTCGTCGCCGTCCAGACCGGCCGCCCCGGCCTCGGCCAGGGCGTCCAGACCTTCTGGTGGCCCGAACGCAACCGCGGCCGGACCCTCGACCGCAGCCACACGATGATCGTCGTGGCGACCCGCGCCGGCCTCGTCTCCCTGCTGGAGCGCTCCGCCGCCCGCCCCTGACACCCCGCCGCTCACCCTTTGCGGGTGCTGGCGGGTCACCCGGGCCGGGCGACCGTCGAGGCATGGAATTCCCACCTATCGAAGGCCACGGTCTGATCGGTGACCTGCAGACGTCGGCGCTCGTCGCGCAGGACGGCACCATCGACTGGCTCTGCGCGCCGCGGTTCGACTCGCCGAGCCTCTTCGCCTCGCTCGTGGCGGGGAGCGCGGGCGGGTTCTGCCGGCTGCGGCCCGAGCGCGACGACTTCGTGGCGCGGCAGCTGTACCTGCCCGGCACGGCGATCCTCGTCACCCGGCATGATCCTGTCGATGGGGCCGGAGCACACCGCGCGGACCGCCTCCGTCGACGAGCTCTGGCGCCTGTACGACGAGACCCGGGACTTCTGGCGGACCTGGGTGGGGCGCTCCACGTACCGCGGCCGCTGGCGGGAACACGTCGAGCGCTCCGCGATCACGCTCAAGCTGATGACCTACGCGCCGACCGGTGCGCTGGTGGCCGCGCCGACCGCCGGCCTGCCCGAGTTCTCGGTCGCGCAGCGGCCGCAGGCACAACACGTACGGCCGGGTGATGAGCTGGGTCGCCTTCGACCGCGCGATCCGCCTGTCGCACGACCTCGGCCTGCCCGGTGACGTGCCGCGCTGGACGGCGCAGCGCGACGCGGTCTTCCGGCAGGTGATGGAGACGTTCTGGTACGTCGACGCCCTGGCCCGCTCCGGGCGGCTCGACGACGCCCGGCTCACGTTCGAGAAGATGCTGACCTACAGCAACCATCTCGGCCTGTACGCGGAGGAGATCGGCCCGACCGGCGAGCAGCTCGGCAACTTCCCGCAGGCGTTCTCCCACCTCGGCCTCATCAACGCCGCGATCCGCCTGGACGAGGCCCTGCGCTGACCCGCGGCGCCGGGCTGGTTCACTTGCCGGTGTGAACCCGCGGCGGTACGGAGCCATCGACGTCGACTATCCGGACACCGGGGGCGCCCGGGGTGCGCTGGTGGTCGCCGGCGAGCCGACGTTCGGCACGCTGCTCGACGAGCGCGTCGCCTGGCTCGACGACGTCGCCCCGTACGAGCCGGGCGCCTTCTACAAGCGCGAGCTGCCGGCGGTCCACGCGCTGCTGGATCCGCTGCCACCGCTCGACCTGCTCATCGTCGACGGATACGTCGACCTGGACCCGGACGGCCGCCCGGGCCTCGGGGCGCACGTCCGCGACGCGCTCGGCATCCCCGTGGTCGGCGTGGCGAAGACCGCGTTCCGCAGCGCCACCCACGCCGTCGCCGTGCGCCGCGGCGGCGCCGACCGGCCCCTGTTCGTCACCGCGGCGGGGATGCCACTGCCCGACGCGGCCGCGATGGTCGCGGCGATGGCCGGAGCGTTCCGCCTGCCGGACGCGCTGCGCCGGGTCGACGCCCTCGCCCGGGGCCGCGCCACACCTTCCCAGCGATAGTCTTCATATGTAGAGTTTCAGGTATGCCGAGGTTGCCGCACTCGTCGCCACAGACGCTGCACGTCTTCGAGGCCCTGCTCGCCGCGCCCGACGCGTGGCGGTACGGGTATGACCTGAGCCGCGAGACCGGGCTGGCGTCCGGTTCGCTGTACCCGATCCTGATGCGCCTCGCGGAGGGGGCGCTGCTGGAGACCCGCTGGGAGCCGGCGGAGCAGCCCGGGCGTCCCCCGCGCCACCTGTACCGGCTGACCCAGGACGGCGCGGCGCTGGCCCGCTCGCGCCTGGCCCGGCGCGCGGCGCAGGCAGCTTCTCCGGCGCCGCGCCTGCACCCGCGGACCGCGTCGTGAGCGCCGTCCACCGGCTGGCCCGCGGCGTCCTGACCGTGGCGCTGGCCGGCAGCCGCAGCCCGTGGGGCGCCGCCGTCATCGCCGAGCTCGACGAGGTCAAGGGCACCTGGCCGGTGCTGCGCTGGACGGCCGGCGGCCTGTGGGTCGCGGTGCGGGAGCGGCGCCGGGTCCGCCGTGCCGTCGTCGCGGCCCTGGTCGCGGCCGCCGCGCTGGCCGCGTTCCAGCTCCGCTCGATCCCGTCGGGCGCGATGGCGCCGACCCTGTCCATCGGCGACCACGCGGTCGTCGACCGGCTCTCGTTCCGGCTGACGGGCATCGACCGCGGCGACATCGTCGTGTTGCGCGCCCCGTCGGGGGCCGACGGCTCGTTCACCACCGTCGACAGGGTCATCGGCCTGGCCGGCGACACCATCGACTGCGCCGGCGGCAGGGTGCGCCGCGACGGTACGCCGCTGGACGAGCCCTACATCCACGGCGCGCCCACCGACTGCGCGCCGGTGACGGTCCCCGACGGCATGCTCTACGTCCTCGGCGACAACCGCGAGGTCGCCCGCGACTCCCGCCACTACGGTCCCGTGCCCGCCTCCGGCGTCACCGGCCGCGTCCTGCGGGTGTGATCCCCGTGGCACGTTTCGGGGATTCGACGGTCCGCAAGATTGACTAACGTTGTCTTCGACAGCAACGGAAAACACACCGGACACCGGGGAGAAATGCAATGAGCGAGTGGGACAGCGGCGACAACGGCGACCACGGCTACGACGGCGGCACCGACTACGGTCACGTGGAGGCCGGTGCGGACCACGAGTCGCTGGACCAGCTGCACCAGGTGCACGCGGCTGACAACAACTACGACTCGAACTTCGGCGTGTACGAGCAGGACTCCGCGTCGGCCGAGTCGACGTCGTTCGACCAGGGTCACCACGTGTCGTTCACGGACCCGTCGGGTGCGCAGTACGAGGAGTCGGACTTCACCTCGTACGACCACAACGAGGCCAACGCGGACCACGTGTTCGCCGCGGAGGGTTCGGAGCACTCGTCGGCGTCGGAGTACGACCAGCTCGACGCCCTGCAGGCGCGCCTCGACAGCACGTTCGCCTCGGGCACCGAGCTGCACACCGGCGGCGGCGCCTACGGCGTGGCCTCCAACTAAGCATCCCAGCACCGCTCCCCGGAGCGTTTCCGATGGCCGGCACCCTGGCGGGGGCGCCGGCCATCGGCGTTTCTCCACCAGAAGTCGCTGTGCAAGTCCTGCCGCACAACGCGAACGCTGCAGGCTCAGCTCGCGGTGAGGACGACCCGGGTCCGCTCGAACCGTCGCACGCCGAGGTCGTCTTCGCGGATGAGGTAGTCCAGCGTGCCGACGTCCCACCAACACATGCCCGCCATCGTCGTGGAAGTCGAGCACCGGGAGGGTGAGCCACTCCTGGGTCCGCCGGGCGACGCCATCCCGGCTGTCGTGCCACCAGGTCCAGTGCCGCTCGTCCGGGGGTCCGCCGATGAAGCTGACCTCATCGCGGTGACGAATGCCGGCGATCTCCGCCGCCACGTCCAGGCCGGTGTCCAGCAACGCCAAGCGGGGCACCGGTGGCAGGCCGGCCAGATCGAGTTGCATCAGAATCGAGCGGAGCTCGCCATCCTCGACCGCCCGCCGCTCGGCGGGTTCGTCGAGCGCGGCCGTGGACACTCTGCCGACCGTGAGCAACCGAGCCAGGTCATCGCGCAGGTCGGCCTCGGTCGGGTCGACGCGGGTGCGGGCGGTCCTGAGCGGATCGGCGACCGCGAGGGAGACGTCCGGTCCGGGCAGCCCCCACAGCCGCTGCAGGTCGGACGTGAGCGTCAGGCTGAGACGCACCTGGTTGCCGACGGCCGACACCTGCCGCAGCGTCGCACCGGGATGGAGTGTCAGGTGGCCGGCGGACGAGCCGGACAGCACAACACCCAGCGACCACAGCGACGGCTGGCCGTTCGAGGGGAGGTTCAGCGTGAAGTACGAACCGGGCCGGGGTCCGACATCCAGACCTCCAAGCCTCTTCGCTTTCGGGTCTGGAAATGCGAGTAGCCCCAGCCTGATGGCTGGGGCTACTGCAAAATTTTGTCCGGCGGCGTCCTACTCTCCCACACTCTCTCGGGTGCAGTACCA